>CANQUA010000016.1 GCA_947626915.1 uncultured Lachnospiraceae bacterium | reverse complement strand
ATGGAGAAGATCTTCTATGAAAGTTGGTGAAACACCAGGAAATGGAGAAGAATCACCAACTTTTAGAGAAGAACCGATATATGCAGTTTGAGGAGTTGCTGCAGGAGCGGGAGAGAAACGGCCGCGAACAGGGTCGTGCGGAAGGCATTCAGATCGGTATAGACCGCATGTTGGCGTTGACGGCTGCGATGGCTGCCGCTGGCGAGGCGGAGCAGATCCCGCGGCTGAGCGGCGATCCGGCGTTCCTTAGGGAGATGCTTGCGAAGTATCGGCTTCAGGACGCGTAAGCCGCGGAAATTTGACGCCGGATGCCACCGCTGGCGATGGCTGCGTCCTGGGGCGGAACGGATTGAGTTTGACAGGAAAAGGAACACGGCATAGTTCTTTATATTCATTTATCTGAATTTGGGTCACAGCCCGCGTAAATGGCGGGCTTCAGGCCGGGCGTATTATATGCTTTGGCCGGTATTTTCATGAAAAATTTTTAAAAATAAGGTTAGGCCGGAACAGGACAGGCCTGTTTCGGCGTGGAACGCTGCAGACTTATTGTGCGTGGGGGATATCCTGCCGGAATTATTTATCAGATTAATCAGAAAACAGGTGGTGCCGCATATGAAAAAGGGTGTTCCGCATGGTTGGGCTTTCATACAGGAATATGCGGGAAAAGGTCTTTTAATGCTTTTGTTCTTTCTTTTTATGTTTTTGAAGCCGTTCTATCTTCAGCCTTCCGGAAATGCGGGAAGCGCGGATGTTTGCCTGGCAGCCTGTTTCGTCCTGCTTTTGGGACAGAAATGCTTGCGGGAATGGCGCAGGCAGCACCGGCAGCATGTTTCCTGCCGGAAGCAGGGCCAAAAGATATGGCGCCACAGAGATTTTCTGCTGATTTGTTTTCTCGTTTTTGTTATAATCATTAATCTGCTTTATGGTCTGAGAGAGCGTAACCGTGAATTCCTGAAGTATTCCGTTTACTGGCTCTACAATGGCTGTGCCGTCTGGACCTGGCGTGCCATGGCGGATCGGTATGGTCGGACCTTTTTCCGGGCGGTGAATTTGACCGCCAAAAGCAATTTAGTCGTTCAGTATGTAATCTGGATGTCCGGCAGAGGCCGGATTTTTCATGAATATTGGGGAGCCGTCCGGTATATGGGAACGTTCAATGACCCTAACCAGATGGCTTTCTTTTTGTTTATGATGCTTTTGCTGATTTGGCTGTATCGCTGCAGGTATGGAGACAGAAGCTTCTGGGTCTTTCTTATGCTGACGCTTCCGATGCTGGCTGATTCCAAATCCACGGGAGTGTGGCTCGGCATGATCGCATGGGCGTGTTTCGGTCTGGCGCACGGAGTATATTTGCTTTGGAAGGAAGAGCGGGTACCGCGGCGTCTGTTGGCAATGGGCGGTGTGTGTCTTCTGTTTGCGGCGGTATTGGTACTGTATGGGATCTGGCCGCCTGCGGATTTCGACATTCACATGGTGGAATATAACCTGCTGACCCGGCTCCAGGAGAAAATATGGAAGGTGATGAATGGCGGTCTCTATGGCCTGGCGGCGGATCGGGGCGCGGGACGGCTGTTTGCGCATCCGGGGTATCTGCTGATGGGAGCGGGAGAGGGCGGCTTCGCGCGTTTTGAGGACGCGGGGCCGATTAATGAGCTCCATTCTACCTGGCTGAGCATCTGGTTTTGCTATGGAGTGGTTTCGTTGGTGCTGCTGGGTTTGTGGCTTCGAAAGATATTGAGGGCAAACACGCCGTGGATGTGGTGCGCCGTTGGTGCGTTAATAGCCGAAAGTTTTTTCCTGATCCATTATCGTCAGCCGATGTTTTGGATGATTCTGTTGTATGCGGATGTGACGGCGGGAGATGATACGCGGGAGGCGCGAAAAGGATAATTTTCCCTCGCAGGCATTGACTTGCGGGGGATTTTTTATTACAATGAATGTAAGCGCTTACATTCGGCGGCGTTGCGGATGGCCGGATGCGGCGGAAAGACGACATAGTTGAGGGCAGAATATGCAGGATATCATCAGGATCCGGGAGAAAGATAATGCGGCAGCGCCGTGGCCGGCAGCAGGGGGGAATTGGGAAGGGACTGCGTATGTGCGGGAGCTGCCGGTTCCGGGGAAGCGTGTGGAAGCCTGGGCGGCGAGGTTTGGTGACATGGTGTTGGGGAAGCAGGAGGGCGTGTTATGAAGATGAACCGGACGGCGCAGAGGACCGTGGAGATCCTGGAGCTGATTTCCCGCAGGCCCGACGGGGCGACGCTGGAGGAAATCTGCGGTACGCTGGGTCTGCCGAAAACCAGCGCTTATGATATTGTTGCGACTCTGGCGGAGATGAATATGGTGTCTGTGACCAGGGGGCAGAAACAGACCTACCGCATCGGACTGGCCGCTTACCGGATCGGGGTTAATTATACCAACAGCCTGGATTTCCTGGAGGTCGTCGAGCCGGAGCTGCGGGCGTTTTCCAGAAAAGTGGGGAAAACGGTGTTTTTTGGCGTGCGTTCCGGACATGAAGTGGTATATATCTGCAAGTTTGAACCGGAAAATCCCATTATTACGACGGCTACGGTGGGGAGCAAGAATCCGATGTACTGCACGTCGCTGGGAAAGGCGATCCTGGCGTTTGCGGATGAGAAGACCAGGGACCAGATCCTGGACGGGATCCATTTCCGGCGGAAGACGGAGCGGACGATAGGCGGCAGGGAGGAACTGCTGCGGGAGCTGGAGCAGGTCCGCCGCCGCGGCTATGCCCGGGACGACCGGGAGATGGAGGAGCATATGGAATGTGTGGGCGCCCCGGTTTTCGGTTCGGACGGAAATGTGCTGGGCGCGATCAGTTTGTCGGGACTTTATAAGCCTGCGGAGGATTATGGAGCGCTGGGCGAAGCGGTCCGAAAAAAGGCGGCGGAGTTATCGGAACGTTTGGGGTATCTGGGAGACGGTAACCGGGAAAAATAACGGAGGAAAACATTCTGACGGCATTGACAAATCGGGAAAATGTATGTAGACTGTAATTATGAAATCGTGTATACGGAACGAGTTCGTATATACGAACAATGAAAATAAAGGAGAGTGCAAACATGAAAAAAGAGAAGGTATTGTCCAGGATGCATGAGGATTGCCTAGTAGCTGTGGTCCGCGCGAAGAATCCGGAGCAGGGCGAAAAGGTGGTGGACGCGATCATCGAGGGCGGCATCAATTTCATTGAGATCACGATGACGATGGACGAGGGGAATCCGGTGGAATTTATTGCGGCCATGGCGAAGAAGTACAGGAACAATGAGAAGGTTGTGATCGGCGCCGGCACCGTGCTGGATCCGGAGACCGCGAGACAGGTGATCCTGGCCGGAGCCAATTATGTGGTGAGTCCCGGTCTGAATGTGGAGACGATCAAGCTGTGCAACCGTTACAGAGTGCCGATGCTTCCCGGCGTCATGACTCCGACCGAGGCGATTACCGCCCTGGAAGCCGGCTGCGATGTGATCAAGATCTTCCCCGGCAATATACTGGGGCCGGCTGCGATCAGCTCGTTCAAGGGACCGCTTCCGCAGGGTGAGTTCATGCCATCCGGCGGCGTGGACGTGGACAAAGTAGACAAATGGATCAAGGCGGGCGCGTACGCGGTGGGAACCGGCAGCAGCCTGACCAAGGGCGCAAAGACCGGCGATTTCGCGGCGGTAACGGCCAAGGCGAAAGAGTTCGTGGCCGCCGTGGCCGCGGCAAAAGCGAAATAAGGGAAATCGCGCCGACGGTTTCGCGGCGGTAACGGCCAAGGCGAAAGAGTTCGTGGCCGCCGTGGCCGCGGCAAAAGCGGACTAAGGGGAAATCGCGCCGGTGGTTTCCCGCTGCGCGGATGCGCATACTGCATGATAGAAGGAGATTAAACAGAATGGCAAAAATAGTGACAATGGGTGAGATCATGCTGCGGCTGTCCACCCCCAACAACGAGAAATTCATTCAGGCGGATGAATTCGACATCCATTACGGCGGCGGCGAGGCGAATGTGGCGGTTTCTCTGGCCAATTACGGACATGAGGCGGAGTTTGTGACCGCGGTGCCGGCCAACCCCATCGGGGAGTGCGCCGTGGCGGCTCTGCGCAAATACAACGTCGGGACGAAGCACATCGCCAGGAGCGGCGAGCGGCTGGGCATTTATTATCTGGAAACCGGTTCCGCCATGCGGGCTTCCAACGTGGTTTACGACCGGGCGCACAGTTCGATTTCCACCGCGAAGCCGGAGGAGTTTGATTTCGACGATATTTTTAAGGACGCCGACTGGTTCCATTTCACCGGCATCACGCCGGCAGTCAGCGACGATGCGATCGTATTGACGGAGGCGGCGCTGAAGGCGGCCAGGGCCCATGGTGTGACCGTGTCGGTGGATCTGAATTTCCGCAAGAAACTGTGGTCTTCCGAAAAAGCCCAGAGAGTCATGACCGGGCTGATGCAGTATGTGGATGTCTGTATCGGCAATGAGGAGGACGCGGAAAAGGTCCTCGGTTTTAAGCCGGGCAGCACCGACGTGACTTCGGGCGAGCTGGAGCTGAGCGGATATGTGGATATTTTCAATCAGATGGCCGACCGTTTTGGATTTAAGTATATCGTCAGTTCGCTGCGGGAGAGCTACAGCGCCTCGGATAACGGCTGGTCCGCCTGCATCATGGACGGAACAACGAGGGAGTTTTATCATTCGCGGAAGTACCGCATCAGCCCCATTGTGGACCGCGTGGGCGGCGGAGATTCGTTCGCGGCCGGCCTGATCTGCGGGCTGCTGGACGGTAAGGACATGAAGGCGTCCCTGGAATACGCGGTGGCGGCTTCGGCGCTGAAGCATACGATCCCGGGTGATTTCAATCTGGTGACCCGCGCCGATGTGGAGGCGCTGGCCGGAGGCGACGGTTCCGGACGCGTGCAGAGATAGGAGAGAACGCCGGCCCGCCGGGATGGCGCAGGGCGGACCGCAGCGAAAAATCATACGGAAGCTTGCAGGAAGGACAGCTCTTGGGCGGAAGCGCCGGGGCTGTCCTTTTTTTCGGGCATGGCAGTGTATCCGGGCGGATGTTCAGCGGTGCGTCCGGAAGCGGGCGGCTGTGCGGGAACCGTTACGGAGGCTGCGTCTGTGTTTTATCCGGCCGCGCCGCCGCGAAAAGGACTAGCCATTTTCCGGAAACTGCGTTATACTGTAAGGAAAGAAAAGGAGGATGTCACATGCAATATCGTAAGTTTGGCAACACGGGAGCAGAGGTTTCCGCGCTGGGGTTCGGCTGCATGCGGCTGCCGGTTCTGGCGGACGGTTCCGTGGATGAGGCGGAGGCGATTTCCATCATCCGGCACGCCATCGATCAGGGCGTGAATTACATTGACACCGCGTATCCGTACCATGACGGCGCCAGCGAACTGGTCGTAGGAAAAGCGCTGCAGGACGGCTACCGGGAGAAAGTGTATCTGGCGACGAAAAGCCCGATGTGGAAGCTGGGCAAAGAAGAGGATTTTGACACGGTTCTGGATGAGCAGCTCAGGAAGCTTCAGACGGATCATATCGATTTCTATCTGCTGCACGCCCTGGGGCGGGACCATTTTGAGAATAAAGTGAAGAAATTCCATCTGGTCGACCATATGAAGAAAGCGAAGGAGGCCGGGAAAATCCGGCATCTGGGCTTTTCGTTCCATGACAATCTGGAAACGTTCAAGGAGATCGTGGATTACACGGACGCCTGGGAGTTCTGCCAGATTCAGTACAATTACATCAATGTCAACGATCAGGCCGGCACGGAGGGCCTGCGCTACGCGGCGGGCAAGGGACTGGGCGTCGTGATCATGGAACCGCTTCTGGGCGGCCGCCTGGCGAACCTGTCCGAGCATGTAGCCGCGGCTTTCCCGGCCGGCAAGACGGTGGTAGAGCACGCGCTGGATTTCCTTTGGAACCAGCCGGAGGTGGGCGTGGTCTTAAGCGGCATGAGCAGCCGGAAGCAGGTGGAGGATAACCTGGTCTACGCCGCCCGGAGCGGCGTCGGTATGCTGAGCGCGGAGGAGACGGAGGTATACGGGAAAGTTAAGGACATCTATGACAGGATGTCCATGGTGGGCTGCACCGGCTGCGCGTATTGTATGCCATGTCCGTTCGGCCTGAATATCCCGGAGATCTTCAGGGCCTACAATGTCATGGGGGTGCGGGGAAAAAGAGCGGCCCGTGAAGCCTATGAGGCGTTGGAGGTCCGTTCTGACCAGTGCCGCGCCTGCCGCAAGTGTGAGCAGGTCTGCCCGCAGCATATCAAAGTCAGCGAAGTGATGAAAGAGATTGCCGGGGTTATGAAGGCGTAGGGGAAGAGCGTCCGGATGCGGGCCGGAGTCCGGCTCCGTATTTGGGGGCGCGGCAGGACCGGCAGGAGAGGAAGACGGCAATGAAATGGGAGATCCGAAAGGCGGACATGGGACAGTTGGAGCAGATTCTGAAGATTTACGCCCACGCCCGGCAGTTTATGGCGGAACACGGCAACCCCAACCAGTGGGGCAATGTGAATCCCCCGGCGGAACAGGTGAAGAGAGACATTGAGGCGGGAGATTCCTATGTCTGCATGGCGGGAGAGGAGATCGCGGCGGTATTTTATTTCCGGATAGGGGAAGACCCGACGTACCGGATCATTGAACAGGGCCGCTGGATCGACGACGGCCCATACGGCGTGGTGCACCGGATCGCCGCCTCCGGCATTGTAAAAGGAGCCGGTTCGTTCTGCGTCGGCTGGGCGTTTGCGCGGTGCGGGAGCCTGCGGATCGATACCCATCGGGATAACCTGGTTATGCAGAATATGCTTAAGAAAAATGGGTTTACGTACTGCGGCATTATTCATCTGGAAAATGGGGACGAGCGGCTGGCTTTTCAGAAAACGGGGCGCGGAATCGGTTAATATGTCCGGCGCTTAAGCCGGACGGAAGGGTTTCGCGTTTTCAGCCGTGTGAGCAGAGAAATGTTTGTTCGAATAGAAGATCGGTCATAAAAATATCCTCCCCGGACGATGGAGCCGGCAGAGGATATTTTTTACTATGTAATTTTCCGGATGTTAGTCTGTCACCGGCTCCGCCAGGAATACCTCGGCTGTTTGCTTCCCGTGGCCTTCTGCGGCAGCGTGATTATCATAATAAATATCGATGTGGTTGCCGACCACATTGTCCCCGATGTCCTCCACCGTGTAGAGCACGTCGCCTATGATCAGCTTCGTGCCGATGGGATAGATGCGGATATCGGCGGAAACGGTGCGGTTGGCCTGGGGGATCGTGCCGCTGTAGGTCCTGCCCCAGCCTCCGGAGCAGAGTTCGCAGGTACAGTATCCGGTGGTGACATGGGTGCCGAGAGACGCTCCTTTGCGGTATTTCACGGAAGGATCCGCGGCGTCCGTATAGAGATCTGCGTCCGTCTTGATATCCAGCACGGTCAGCTCCGGGCCGACAATGACATCCGCCGGCGTCTGGTCGTCAGCGCTTCCGGGAGCGCCCAGAATGCATCCGTTCGCTGAGACAGCGGAGACGGAAAGCGGAGCCGCGAAGGGGATTTCCCCCGATGAACTGTCAGCTGAAGAATAGACCGGTTTCGTGCAGGAGATATCATACAGGATCACTCCGTCCAGCGGGGTGAAAGTATCGTCTTCGTGTACGCAGGCGGAAATCGAAAAGGAGGTGTCCGTAAATGCGTTCCAGTCGATAGGGCAGACAAATCCGTGGCTGGCATAACCGCTTTCGGCGCCGCAGAGTACGTCAGCCTGCACCGTCCATGTCTGGGCGGGAATCTCCGGGTTTTCCGGCGTAACGGTAATGTCGACGTCCAGGATCCGGCCGTCGTCCTCGGTATCCCAGGCCCATCCGACGATCTGCCCGGAATCGGCCCATTCCAGCTGCCCGTCCACAGCGGCCGCGGAGGGGAAACAAAAGAGCATCCCCAGAGCCAGTGCGGCGGAGACGGTGAGCCATTTATGGTTAGAATGAAATCTCATAGCGACAATACCTCGTAAAATTTAAAGAATATCATGGATTCATTTACAATTATATTACAAAAATGTTAAAAGTCAAGCCCTTTTGGAAAAGCGTAAGAAATTCGGAGGATTTATTTTTTTAAAAAGGGTATTGACAAAAAGTGGATATCGTAATATAGTAAGAGCATAAGGATTAGCACTCGATTCAAATGAGTGCTAACAACTTTAAAAGGAAGGGAGTGCGGACCGTGGAACTGGATGAACGGAAGATTACCATATTAAAGGCGATCATCAAGAATTACATGGATACGGGGGAGCCGGTAGGTTCCAGGACCATTTCCAAGTATGTGGAGTCCAAATGGAGTTCCGCTACGATCCGCAATGAGATGTCCGACCTGGAGGAGATGGGCTACATTGTGCAGCCGCATACCTCGGCGGGACGGATTCCTTCCGATAAAGGGTACCGTTTTTATGTGGACCAGATCCTGCAGGAGAAAAACAGCGAGGTCGCGGAAATCCAGGAGCTGATGATTCAGAGAGTGGACCGGCTGGAATCGGTGCTTAAGAAGCTGGCGAAGCTGCTGGCCCGCGATACGAATTACGCGGCGCTGATCAGCGGCCCCCGGTATCATGAAAATAAGCTGAAGTTTTTGCAGCTGTCCAGGGTGGACGAAGGGAAGCTCCTGATCGTTACGGTCCTGGAAGGGAACCTGATCAAGAACACGATCGTTCCGGTGACGGAACAGTTAAGCGACGAAGAATTGCTGAACATGAACATTCTTCTGAACAGCAATCTGAACGGGCTGACCATTGAGGAGATCAATCTGGAGATCATCAGCCGCATGAAGCAGCAGGCTGGATCCCACGCCGGGATCGTGGATCTGGTGCTCAGCCATGTGGCGGAGGTGATCCATGCGGATTCCGAGGACCTGCAGATCTACACCAGCGGCGCCACGAACATTTTCAAGTATCCGGAGCTGAGCGACAACCAGAAGGCCAGCGAGCTTTTAAGTACGCTGGAACATACGGAGACGCTGAAAGATCTGGTGGGCGGAGATGAGAAGGGAGAGACCGGCATACAGGTGTATATCGGCGAGGAATCTCAGGTTCAGGCCATGCGGGACTGCAGCGTTGTGACGGCAAATTATGAATTAGGCGAGGGCATCCGGGGTACGATTGGTATCATAGGACCGAAGCGCATGGATTACGAGAAGGTCCTGAAGACGCTGCGGACCGTGATGACGCAGCTGGATGCCGCTTTTAAAAAAGAAGAAAGGTAGATGAACCGTGGAGAGAGAGCAGCACGAAGAAGCCTATGAGGCAAATGCAGAACCGGTAAAAGACGCGGCCGGCACTGCGGAAACCGCAGACGGAGCGGCAGAACCGGAGACGGAGACCGCGGAGGCTTCCGGCGGGGAAGCGGAGAAAGCCGGGACCCAGCCGGAAAGCAGCGGCGAAACCGATACCGCGCAGGAGAGCGCAGAGGCGGAAGCTCCGGAGGAGGAAAGCGGGGAGGCGGAATCGTCCGGCGAACCGAAACAGTCCGCTGACGGCAAGTGGCATGTTTTCGGGCGGAAGAAAGAAAAGAAGGACCCGAAGGACATAAAGATCGAGGAGCTGACGGATCAGCTTCGCAGAAGCATGGCGGAGTTCGATAATTTCCGGAAACGGACGGAAAAAGAGAAATCGGCCATGTTTGAAATCGGAGCGAAAGACATCATCGAGCGGGTCCTGCCGGTGATCGACAATTTTGAACGGGGGCTGTCCTCCATGCCGGAGGATGTGAAGGGTACGCCTTTTGCAGACGGGATGGAGATGATTTATAAGCAGCTTTTGAAAAATCTGGAAGACGCGGGCGTGAAGCCCATTGAAGCCGTGGGCCAGCCGTTCGATCCCAATTTCCACAATGCGGTGATGCATGTGGAGGATGAGAACCTGGGGGAGAATGTGGTGGCGCAGGAACTCCAGAAAGGTTATATGTACCGTGACAGCGTAGTCCGTCACAGTATGGTGCAGGTGGCAAACTGATTGTGCGCGCGCCGCGGGCGGAGCGGGCCGCCGGTGCGGAGACCGTTTCCGGAAAAACGGATGGGGCTGTCAGCCGGGACGTAAGGTCAGCCGGGCGGCCCATGGATCAGGGAAACATTCAATTTTAAATATATACAGGAGGGAAAAATCATGAGCAAGATTATAGGTATCGATCTGGGAACTACAAACAGCTGCGTAGCGGTTATGGAAGGCGGCAAGCCTACCGTGATTGCCAATGCGGAGGGCGTCAGGACGACCCCGTCGATCGTGGCCTTCACGAAGACCGGCGAGCGCCTGATCGGCGAGCCTGCCAAGCGTCAGGCTGTGACCAACGCCGACAGAACCATTTCTTCAATCAAGAGACATATGGGCACGGATTATAAGGTGGACATCGACGGCAAGCGTTATACGCCGCAGGAGATTTCCGCTATGATTCTGCAGAAGCTGAAAGCCGACGCGGAAAGCTATCTGGGCGAGTCTGTGACGGAGGCTGTGATCACGGTTCCGGCGTATTTCAACGACGCGCAGCGCCAGGCGACCAAGGACGCCGGCAAGATCGCGGGCCTGGAGGTAAAGCGTATCATCAACGAGCCGACGGCCGCGGCGCTGGCTTACGGCCTGGACAATGAAAAAGAGCAGAAGATCATGGTATACGATCTGGGCGGCGGTACTTTTGATGTGTCCATCATTGAGATCGGCGACGGCGTGATCGAGGTCCTGGCCACCAACGGCGATACCCATCTGGGCGGCGACGATTTCGACAACCGCGTGACCCAGTGGCTGATCGACGAGTTCCGCAAGGCGGAGGGCGTGGATCTGTCGAGAGATAAGATGGCGCTCCAGAGACTGAAAGAGGCGGCTGAGAAAGCGAAGAAGGAACTTTCCACCGCAACGACGACCAATATTAACCTGCCGTTCATCACCGCGACCAGCGACGGCCCGAAGCATCTGGATGTGAACCTGACCAGGGCGAAATTCGACGAGCTGACCCATGACCTGATCGAGCGGACGGCGATCCCCGTACAGAATGCGCTGCGCGACGCGGGCATCACGGCTTCCGAGCTGGGCAAGGTGCTGCTGGTAGGCGGTTCCACCCGTATGATCTCTGCGCAGGATAAAGTGAAACAGCTGACCGGCCACGAGCCCAGCAAGAGCCTGAATCCGGATGAGTGCGTCGCGATCGGCGCCGCGATCCAGGGCGGCAAGCTGGCGGGCGACGCCGGAGCCGGAGATATCCTGCTGCTGGATGTCACGCCGTTGTCTCTGTCCATCGAGACGCTGGGCGGCGTAGCGACCAGGCTGATCGAGCGCAACACGACGATCCCGACCAAGAAGAGCCAGGTATTCTCGACGGCCGCGGATAATCAGAGCGCTGTGGATATCCATGTAGTACAGGGCGAGAGGCAGTTCGCCCGCGACAACAAGACTCTCGGCCAGTTCCGTCTGGACGGGATTCCGCCCGCAAGGAGAGGCGTCCCGCAGATCGAGGTTACGTTCGATATCGACGCCAACGGCATTGTGAACGTGTCCGCGAAGGATCTGGGCACCGGCAAGGAGCAGCATATTACGATCACTTCCGGTTCCAACATGTCTGATTCTGACATCGAGAAAGCGGTGAAGGAAGCGGCTGAGTATGAGGCCCAGGATAAGAAGCGCAAGGACGCCATTGATACGAGAAATGAGGCAGATTCCATCGTATTCCAGGTGGAGAAAGCCCTCGAAGAGGTGGGCGACAAGATCGCGGCCAACGACAAGGCGACGGTCGAGGCGGATCTGAACGCGCTGAAGGAAGCGATCAACCGGGCCCCGGCCGAGAATATGACCGACGCGCAGGTAGCCGACATCAAGGCAGCCAAGGAGAAGCTGATGAACGGCGCGCAGGCTCTGTTCACGAAGATGTACGAGTCCATGCAGCAGGGAGCCGGAAATGCGGCGGGACCTGATATGGGCGGCGCGCAGGGCGGCGGATACCAGGGCGGTTCCTCCTCGGGACCGGACGACGATGTGATCGACGGAGATTTCAAGGAAGTATAATACAGGGCGTATAACCTGTCAGCCAGCAGAAAGTGTTGTAAACTCTACAACACTTTTCTGCGGTTATACATATGGCCTGTGCGGCTGCAGGATTATGCCGGCAGAGGTTACAGGCGGAAAGGTTATTAGGATAATATGGCAGAGACCAAGAGAGATTACTATGAAGTTCTGGGCGTACCTAAGGATGCGGACGACGCCACATTAAAAAAAGCCTACAGGACCCTGGGAAAAAAATACCATCCTGACGCGAATCCGGGCGACAAGGATGCGGAGGAAAAGTTTAAGGAAGTCTCCGAAGCTTATCAGGTCTTAAGCGACCCTGAAAAGCGCAGGCAGTATGACCAGTTCGGCCATGCGGCGTTCGACAGCGGCGCGGGCGGCGGCTACGGAGGTTACGGCGGCTTCGGCGGGTTTGGCGGTTTCGACGGCGCGGATATGGGCGATATCTTCGGCGACCTGTTCGGCGATTTGTTTGGCGGCGGAAGGAGCACCAGGAGTTCCCGCTACAACGGCCCCTCGCGCGGAGCCAATGTTCAGACCAGCGTGCGTCTGACGTTTGAGGAAGCGGTATTTGGCTGCGAGAAAGAGATTGAGATCAATTATAAAGAGGAATGTCCGTCCTGCCGCGGCACGGGGGCGAGAGCGGGTACGTCGAAAGAAACCTGTTCCAAATGCCAGGGCAAGGGCAAGATTGTTTATACCAGCCGCACACCCCTGGGCACGATGCAGAATGTGACCACCTGCCCGGACTGCAACGGCAGCGGTCAGGTCATCCGCGAGAAATGTCCGGACTGCCGGGGAACCGGTTACACGGTCCGCAAAAAGAAGCTGAAAGTGACAATGCCGGCCGGCATCGACGACGGTATGAGCGTCCGCAGCGTAGGAGCCGGGGAGCCGGGAACCAACGGCGGCGAGCGGGGCGATCTGCTGGTGACGGCGGTGGTCTCCAAGCATCCGGTCTTTATCCGCAAGGATATGGACATTTATTCGACGGTGCCGATCTCGTTTGCCAGGGCGGCGCTGGGCGGGCCGATCACGATCAAGACCGTGGACGGCCAGGTAGAGTATGAAGTAAAGGCCGGCACGCAGACCGATACCAAGGTAAGGCTGAAGGGCAAGGGCGTGCCTTCCGTCCGCAATAAGAGCATCCGCGGCGATCACTATGTGACGCTGGTGGTCCAGGTGCCGGAGCGCATGAACGAGGAACAGCGCCAGGCCTTGCGGCAGTTCGACGAGCTGATGACGGGCAGGTCGGACGGCGGCAGCGATGAGGGCGGAAAGAAGAAAAAGAAATTCTGGTAACAGGACAGAATGAAGTATGATCTGGATCCCTGCGGCGCGGGCGGACGGACGCTCTGCGGCGCGGGGATTTGCGCATAAAAGGACGAACAGAATGGAAAATCGGGAGGAACTGAGATGAAGAAGGACCTGCGGCTGGGTTTTATCGGTTTTGGAAATATGGCCAGGGCGATGGCGGACGGGCTGCTTTTAAAAGGGGCGGTGAAGCCGGAGCAGATCTATGTCTGCGCGAAACATTATGAGAAGCTGCTGGCCGGCGCGGAGGCCCGCGGGATCCATCCCTGCCGGAACGCCCGGGAGACAGCGGAGCAAGCGGATATGGTGATCGTAGCCGTGAAGCCATATCTGGTGGCGGAGGTGCTGGAGCCGATCCGTGAGATTTTACGGGAAAAGACGGTGATCTCCGTGGCAGCCGGTTATCCGTTTGAACGTTATGAACAGGTGCTGCTTCCCGGCACCCATCATCTGAGCACGATCCCGAATACGCCGGTATCCGTAGGGGAAGGGATCTTTGTATGCGAACAGAAACATTCTTTGACGGCGGAGGAAATGGAGGCCTTTGAGGAGATCTTCTCCCGGATCGGTCTGGTGCAGATGGTTCCGACCGAGCAGCTCGGCATAGCGGGGGATCTGAGCGGCTGCGGCCCGGCTTTTGCGTCCATGTTTATCGAAGCCCTGGCGGACGGGGCGGTGCTTCACGGGCTGCCCAGGGAGCTGGCTTATCGTCTGGCCAGTCAGATGATCGTGGGGACCGGGAAAATGCAGCAGGCTTCCGGCAGCCATCCGGGGGCCATGAAGGATGCGGTCTGCTCGCCCGGCGGTACGACCATCGTGGGGGTGGCGGCGCTGGAGGAGCATGGGTTCCGCTCGGCCGTGATCTCCGCGCTGGACGCGATTCAGAAAAAGAAGCTTTGATACGGAACGGAAAAAGGCAGCAGAAAAGCGCGCCGTTTTTGCGGCGCGCCCTCTGTAATGCTTTCCAACCTGCCAGCATTCTTTTGTATCTTCTTGTTTCTCTTTTGTATTTTATCTGATCCTCCTTCGTATCCCATCGTCTTTTGTACCTTACCGATGTATGACACGGTTTATGGGGTGTAAACGTGATTGAGGTCGTAATGTAATGCATTGTGGATTTTCATTTTGTTGCGAATTATGGTTCCTTATGAAATTGTAGGTGTTGCCTGCGGCCCGGTTCCTGCATTCTGCACGGCGTGACCGCACGTTGATAATCATTCCCAATCCTTTCGTGGTTGTCTTTTGTCTGTTTTGTTGCATGGCCGCCGGCAGGGCGGAATGTGAATTGAATCGTTTACCCGTTCATTTATATAATGCGGGAGCAGCCTGTTTTATTGCGCGGACGCATAAAATTTATACTGGGAAAATATGGACAGGTTACAAGGCTGTCTATTGACAGTTAGGTTATGATAGGTTACAATAGGTGCAGAAGAAAAGGGGGTACTTGTATGGACACTCAGAGTTTACCGGCGGAAACGATGGAAGAGCTGGAAAAGAAAATCGCAGAATATCCGGTAGGTTATATTTCCAGGAAGACGATCCACGGCAAGCTGCGGTTTTACCGTCAATGGACGGAGGACGGCAGGATCCGGAGCCAGTATGTGAAGGAATCGGAACTGGAAGCGCTGGAGGAGCAGATCGCGGAACGCCGCCGCCTGCAGCAGCAGTTAAAAGAACTGCGGGCCCGGCAGAACGCCGCCAGAGGAGCGGCGGGAAGAGAGCGCAGCGGGAGACGTCCGGCGAACGGCCGCGGCGCGTCGAAGTATAAGACAAACGTGGTGACGGGAGAGGCGCTTCAGGCCATGGCCGCCAATATCCGCAGCCAGCAAAAGCGTCTCTGCTATGAGAAGCTGCGGTCTTATCTGGCGGGAGAAATTGGCGCAGACGGGAGAGTCTGCCTGATCATGGGACTGCGGCGCACCGGCAAAACGACGATGATCTGTCAGGCGATCCGCGACATGGCGCCGGAGCAGACGGAGAAAGCGGTTTACATTAAGGTTACAGCCGCGGATACCATGGAGAAGCTGAACGAGGATCTGAAGGCTCTTTATGAAGCAGGTTACAGGTATGCGTTTATCGATGAGGTTACATTGATGAACGATTTTATTGACAACGCGGCGATCCTGTCGGATGTGCATGCGGCCCAGGGGATGCGGGTGGTGCTGACGGGCACCGATTCTTTGGCGTTCTGTCTGGCGCTGCGGCAGGAACTGTACGACAGGGCGGTTACCATTGATACAACCTTTGTACCCTTCCGGGAGCACAGCGTTTTGCTGGGCGTGGACGATATCGATGAGTACATCCGCTACGGCGGTACCCTGCGGGCGGGGCTCAAGGGCGAAGACGGGAACGTGGACATTTCTCACGCCACATTCCGGGACGGGGACTCGACCAAAGAATACATTGAAAGCGCGGTCAGCCGCAATATCGAGCGTTCCCTGGTAGGAAGCAAGGACATCAGCCAGTTCCGCAGCCTGCGCGCGCTGCAGGAGTCCGGCGATCTGCTGGAGGTGGTGGACCGGATCATGGAGAATATGAACCTGAACTATCTGCTGCTGATCCTGACGAAAAATCCCGCTCTCCAGAACCTGCGCCTGACGGCATGGAATCTGCGCAACGACCGGACCCGGGAGGAACAGGCGGCCGGCATCAGCCGGATCCACGCCGCGGAAGTCCGCGAGGCCCTGGTAGATATGGGACTGGTGGTAGAATTGCCGGCAGAGACGCCGCAGCCCGGCAGCGAGCCCATTGAGCGGGTTATTTTTACGCAGCCCGGCATGCGTTACAGCCAGATCCAGACGCTGCTGAAATCGCTGATGAGCGGCGAACGGTTTTTGAATATGAGCGAGCTGGACAAAAAGACCATGGTGGAGAAAGCGCTGGAGGAAGTGCGGGCCCGGATGCTGGAGGAGATCATTCTTCTGGAGACGGAAAAGGCCATGGAGGGACGGTATCAGGTATACAAGCTGCAGATCAATACCGGCGTCTTCGGCATGGTTGTGTACGATACGGCGGAAAATAACTGCACGATCTGCGAGCTGCGCAGCGGTTCCAAAGCGCCTGTGGAGCAGTACCGGCGCCTGTCCGACGCGGAGAAATACAATCAGATCGAGAAACGGTTCGGAAAGATCCGGCAGCGTTTCATCCTTTGCGACAATCCGCCGGCGCAGAATCCGGCGGACGGCGTGCTCTTCTGCAGAGTGGAGGATTATCTGCGGAATCTGTAGGAAAAAGCGGGCGGAGCCCCTGGATTGCACGGGCGGTGCGCGGATCGCATGAAGCGTCGGCGGACGGCGGAAGCGGCTGGCGGGTTGTTCGCGGCCTGGGCCGCTTTTCAGATGAAAACTGAGAAAATAATTAGAGAGAACAGAATATGAAATGGAAAAAATATACGCTGACCACGACGACGGCGGCCGTGGATCTGGTCAGCAGTCTTTTTGATGAGATCGGGATCGAGGGGATCGAGATCGAGGACAATGTGCCGCTGACGGAAAATGAGACGAAGGGCATGTTCATCGATATCCTGCCGGAACTGCCGCCGGACGAGGGCGTTGCGAAGGTCAGCTTTTATCTGGAAGACGCTTCCGAGGAAAAGCAGATCCTGAAGGCGGTGGAAGAGGGGCTGGACGAGCTGTCCATGTTCGTGGATCTGGGAGAAAGAACGATCATGGTTTCCGAAACCGAGGATAAGGACTGGATCAATAACTGGAAGCAGTATTTTAAGCCGTTTACGGTGGACGATATACTGATTAAACCTACCTGGGAAGAGATACCGGAACAGGATCGGGACAAGCTGCTGATCCAGATCGATCCCGGCACGGCGTTCGGCACCGGGCAGCATGAGACGACGCAGCTTTGCATTCGCCAGCTGAAAAAATATGTGACGCCCGGCGCAGAGGTACTGGATGTGGGGACCGGGAGCGGGATCCTGGGAATCGCTGCGCTGAAGCTGGGGGCCGCGCGGGTGCATGGAACCGATCTGGATGAAAATGCGATCACGGCTGTGGGTGAGAATCTGGAAGCCAATGGGATCGGTGAAGACCGGTTTTGTGTGATCCAGGGCAACCTGATCGATGATAAGGTTATCAAAGATTGGGCAGGTTACGAGTGTTACGATATCGTAGTCGCCAATATTCTGGCGGATGTGATCATTCTGCTGGAGAAAGAGGTTCCGCCTCATTTAAAGCACGGGGGAATCCTGATCACTTCCGGCATCATTGAGCAGAAGGAAGAGGCGGTGCGCCGGGCGCTGGAGGCCAATGAGCAGCTGGAGATAATCGAGACCACCCGCCAGGGCGAATGGGTCTCTATTACGGCCAGGAGAAAATAGCAGGGGAAGCCATGTATCATTTTTTTGTAAAGGACAGTCAGATCGCTGGTTCCCAGGTTACAATCGCTGGTTCTGACGTCAACCATATCCGCAATGTACTGCGGATGAGGCCCGGCGAACAGGTGCTGATCGGCAACGGCGTGGACCGGGATTATTTCTGCGTACTGGAAGAGATCACGGCCGGGACGGTTACGGCGCGGATCCTGTCGGAAGCGGAGAATACGGAGCTGAGCGCCCGGATTTATCTGTTCCAGGGGCTGCCCAAGAGCGACAAGATGGAGCTGATCATACAGAAAGCCGTGGAACTGGGGGTTTATCAGATCATACCCGTGGCGACGCACCGGACAGTGGTGAAGCTGGACAGTAAAAAGGAAGAATCCAGACTGCACCGCTGGAACGCCATCGCGGAGAGCGCTGCCAAGCAGTCGAAGCGGGTGCTGATCCCGGAGGTCAGTCCGGTGATGCGTGTGCGGGAGGCGCTGGATTTCGCGGAACCGTTCGAGGTGAAACTGTTCCTTTACGAGAACACCAGAGGGATGCGGTCCCTGGCTGAGTCCGTGCGGGGAATCCGGCCGGGAATGTCCGTGGGAATCTTCATCGGGCCGGAAGGCGGCTTTGAGGAGACGGAAGTGCGGGAGGCGGAAGCAGGCGGGTTCGTGCCGGTTTCTCTGGGCAGGCGGATCCTGCGTACGGAGACGGCGGGACTCGCGGCGCTGTCGATCCTGATGTATCATCTGGAAACGCTGGGCGCTTTGGAGGCGTTGTGATTCCGCGGGGTGAGGAAGGAGACGGAGTCAGGACGGGCGGCGCTGAACGAGGGCGGCGTGCGGAATGAGTTGTCCGGCCAGTACAGGCGGCCGGGAAGCAGGAAGTCTTATAGCCGCTTCGCAGACCCCGGCCGCCGCGTACCGCAGGCCTGCCCGGTAACAGGCAGCAGAAAAGAGTATGACTGAGCCGCAGAACATGGTCGGTGTGCGGAACAGGTTGCCTGCTGAACACAGGCGGCCAGACGGCAGAAACTCTTATGGCCGCCTCGCGGAACCCCGGCCACCGCGTGCCGCAGACCTGCCCGGCGCAGGCGGCAGAAAAGATCAATACAGGGAGCACAGGGAGTAAATGGAGGCATATTTTGACAATTCCGCCACCACGAAGGTCTTTGACAGCGTCAGGGACATCGTGCTGAAGACCATGACGGAAGATTACGCGAATCCGTCAGCCAGGCACAGCAAGGGCATGGAAGCGGAGCGTTATATAAGAGAGGCCCGCGCGGTTATAGTGTGGTCGCTGAAGGTGCAGGAAAAAGAAATTCTCTTTACCTCCGGCGGGTCGGAGTCCAATAATATGGCGCTGATCGGCACGGCGATGGCGAACCGCAGAGCGGGGAACCATATCATCAGCAGCAATATTGAGCATCCGTCCGTGTATAACCCGTTAGGTTATCTGGAAGAGCAGGGTTACGAGGTTACTTACCTGCCTGTGGACCATCGGGGGCATATAAGTCTGGCGGATCTGGAGACGGCGCTCCGTCCCGAGACGATATTGGTGTCGGTCATGTATGTCAATAACGAGGTGGGAACCGTGGAACCGGTGGAGGAGATTTCCAGGATCGTCAAGGGGAAAAATCCTGCCGCTCTGTTCCATGTGGACGCGATTCAGGCTTACGGGAAATATGAGATCCGCCCCAAACGCCAGGGGATTGATCTTTTGAGCGTCAGCGCGCATAAGCTGCACGGCCCCAAGGGAGTCGGTTTTCTGTATATAGATGAAAAGGTGAAGATCCGGCCGCTGATCTACGGCGGCGGCCAGCAGAGAAATCTCCGTTCCGGCACCGAAAATGTGCCGGGCATCGCCGGGATGGGCGAGGCCGTGCGCGAGATGTATACGGACCATCAGAAAAAGATCGATCAGCTCTATGCGCTGAAGGAATACGCGGAGACCAGGCTGGGCGAACTGGAGGGCGTGACCTTCAATCATCCTCTGGGGCGGGAAGGAGCGCCGCAGATCATCAGCGCCAGCTTTGAGGGAGTCCGCAGCGAGGTGCTTCTGCACGCGCTGGAAGAAAAAGGGATCTACGTGTCGTCCGGTTCCGCCTGCTCCTCCCATCATCCGGGGCTGAGCGGAACGTTAAAGGGCGTCGGCGTGCGCCAGGATCTGCTGGATTCGACCCTGCGTTTCAGTTTTGGCCTTTTCAATACCAGAGAAGAGATCGACTACGCGGTCGGGACATTGAAAGAGCTGCTTCCGGTTTTAAGGCGGTTCCGCAGGAAATAAATGCGTCCGGATGCGTCCGAAGGCTCGGAGGAAAGGAAATGTCCGGAAAAGAGCGGAACGTCCGGTCTCAAAAAAGAGCAGAAAGCAAAATGTTCGGCCTTAAAAAGGAACGGGAAGCAAAACGTCCGGCTTTAAACGAACTAAATATAGTCCCCCGGAATCAGGCTGTGAACAGCCGGTCCGAAACAGAGAGAAGATGCGGCAAAAGGGCAGAAGGACCGGCCATAGCCGCAGCAGAACAGGAGATACAGCATGTTATACCAGTCATTTCTTATAAAATATGCCGAAATCGGCACCAAAGGGAAGAATCGGTTCTTGTTTGAGGATGCTTTGATCAGCCGTATCTGCCATGCGCTCAAACAGGTGGACGGGAAATTTGACGTGAGCAAGGAATCCGGAAGGATCTACGTGACGGCCTGCGGCGAGTATGATTACGACGACACGGTGGAAGCCCTGAAGAAGGTGTTCGGGATCGCCTGGATCTGTCCCATGTTCCAGACGGAAGACAGGGATTACGACCATTTGAAGCAGTATGTGTGCTGTTATCTGCATCAGGTTTATCCGGACCGGAACCGGACCTTTAAGGTAGAGGCACGCCGCGCCGATAAAAGATACCCGGTTCCGTCGGAACAGATGAACCGGGATCTGGGAGAGGTGATCCTGGATACATTTCCGGAGATGCGCGTGGACGTGCACCATCCGGACGTGCTTCTGCGTGTGGAGGTGCGCGCCGCGGTGGTCAATCTTTATTCGGAAATGATCGCGGGTCCCGGCGGTATGCCGGTGGGCACCAACGGAAAGGCGCTGCTCCTGCTTTCGGGAGGAATCGACAGCCCGGTGGCCGGCTACATGGTGGCGAAGCGGGGCGTCCGGATCGACGCGGTCTATTTTCACGCGCCGCCCTATACCAGCGAACGCGCCAGGCAGAAGGTGGTGGATCTGGCGAAGCTGGTGTCCCGTTATGCCGGACCGATCGACCTCCATGTGGTGAATTTTACAGAGATTCAGATGCACATTTACGAGACCTGTCCCCATGAAGAACTGACCATCATCATGCGCCGCTATATGATGCGGATTGCCCAGCGGATTGCGGAGGAGACCGGCAGTATGGCGCTGATCACGGGCGAGAGCATCGGCCAGGTGGCGTCCCAGACCGTCCAGTCCCTGGCGGTGACGAACGAGGTCTGTACGATGCCGGTATTCCGGCCGGTGATCGCGTTTGACAAGCAGGAGATCGTGGATATATCGGAAAAAATCGGCACCTATGAGACGTCGATCCTGCCGTATGAGGACTGCTGTACGATCTTTGTGGCGAAGCATCCGGTGACGAAACCGAGTCTGAAGGTCATACGCCGGTCGGAGGAAAAACTGGCCGGGACCATTGAAGAAATGGTGGAAACGGCGGTCGCGGGCCGGGAAGTGGTCCGGTGCGGATGATGTTTTGGCGCGGAGTCCCCTGTGCGGGGGCCGCTCTTCCGCGGAGGTTCATGACGCGCCCTTTCTTTGAGAATGAAAAGCGGAGGGAGGACCGCCGGTCATATTTTCACAAAAATAAGCCCCCTTTTTGCAAAAAGGCGGGCTTATGGCGGAAATGGCAAACGAAATCGGACGGTATGCCGATCCGCAGTATCCTTATGTATGGAAGCCGGGCTTCTTTGTCCTGGCCGGGATGTTATTTGATGATATAGGGCGTCAGGACGGTCATGATCTCGCTGATGACGGGCTCCGTCTCGGCGTGGATGTTCAGATCGATGGGCTTGGACAGGTCCAGGCTGAAAATCCCCATGATGGACTTGGCGTCGATTACGTAACGGCCGGATACCAGGTCGAAGTCCACGTCAAATTTGGAAAGATCATTGACGAAGGATTTTACTTTATCGATAGAATTCAATGAAATGCGTACTGTTTTCATACAAAAACTCCTCCTTGGATTGTCATGTTGACCGCAGTCATTGTATGGCAGGTCTGCTATATATAGTAATGATTGGCCGGATAAAAGTCAAGAGTCAGTTTGTATGAAAAACGCAAAAAACGGATGGGATTGGAAAGAGGCGGAATATGAGACGAGCGGCGCTGCACAATCTGGGATGCAAGGTAAACGCGTATGAGACGGAGGCCATGGGGCAGCTTCTCCGGAAGGCAGGGTATGAGATCGTGCCGTTCGAGGAGGAGGCGGACGTCTATGTGGTCAATACCTGTACCGTCACCAGTGTGGCGGACAAAAAATCCCGGCAGATGCTGCACCGGGCGAAAAAGAGGAATCCCCGCGGGGTCGTAGTGGCGGCCGGCTGTTATGTGCAGGTGGCCGCGGATGCGCTGGCGGAGGATCCGGCCGTGGACCTGGTCGTCGGAAATCACGAAAAATCCGAACTGGTGCGGATCCTGGAGGATTTTATGGAGGAACGGGAATGTGTGCCGGCGCAGGAAAACATTTGTCAAAGCGAAAATATCCCGGCGCAGCCCCTGTTCCCCGCGCGGAAGCCGGCGCTCAAGGGGAAATTGTCGGATATTTCCGCGGCGCGCGAATATGAACCCCTTTCCATTGACCATACGGAGAGCCATACCAGGGCGTTTATCAAGATTCAGGACGGCTGCAATCAATTCTGCAGCTACTGTATCATTCCCTACGCCAGAGGCCGCGTCCGGAGCCGCGCACCGGAAGAGGTCGCGGCGGAAGCGGAGACGCTGGTGAATGCCGGATATCAGGAGATCGTGCTGACCGGGATCCATATCAGTTCCTATGGGATCGATCTGCCCCCGCAGAGGAGGGAAGATCTGATCGGGCTGGTGGAGCGGCTGGACGCCATAGAAGGGCTCAGGCGGCTGCGGCTGGGTTCCCTGGAGCCGCGCATCGTGACGGAGGAGTTTGCGCAGCGCCTGTCAAAGCTGCGCACGGTCTGCCCCCATTTCCATCTGTCGCTGCAGAGCGGCTGCGACGCGACGCTTAAGCGGATGAACCGGCACTATACGACGGAGGAATATGAGAACGGCTGCCGGATCTTGCGCCGGTATTTTGATCGTCCGGCGATCACGACGGATGTGATCACGGGTTTTCCGGGGGAAACGGAGGAAGAATTTGCCCGGACCGAGGCATTTATTAAAAAGATCGGTTTTTATGAACTGCATGTATTCCCCTATTCCCGCCGCGCGGGGACGCGGGCCGCGGCCATGCCGGATCAGGTGGAAGAATCGGTCAAACACGCCCGCAGCGCCCGCCTGCTCCGGCTGGACGAGGAAGCGTCTTTGGCATACCGGAAGCAGTTCCTGGGGGAAACGCGGGAGGTTCTTTTTGAGGAAAAGATCACGGTGGACGGAACGGAATATCTGGTAGGCCATACGAAGGAGTATCTGAAGGCGGTAATACCCTGGGAGGAGGCGGAAAAGGGCCGGATCGTCCGGGGACGGCTGGAAAAAATGCTGAATCAGGAATTGTTTGTATTGTGGAGATTGTCCGAAAAACAATAGGAATATTTTATAAATATTTCCCTTTACGAATGGCAAAAAATGGTATAAAATAAAGGTGAACAGTTAAAGGACGTGAGGACAAATGGGCGATATTCAAAATACACAACATTTTCGAGCGGTACAAGAGAATCAGATGGATGTGAGTCAGGTTTTGCAGCAGGTGTATACTGCGCTGACAGAAAAAGGATATAACCCTGTCAATCAGATCGTAGGATATATCATGTCTGGAGATCCAACCTACATTACCAGCCATAAGAACGCCAGAAGTCTCATCATGAAGGTAGAGCGCGACGAGATTCTGGAGCTTCTTTTGTCTGCGTATATTCAGGAGCGGCTTCAGTGACCGTATGGGTCAGTTTGAAGCGGCCGGGGGGCATTCGGGTAAAGTACGAAAGAGCGGGACGTGAACTGAATATTGGCAGGGCGGGAACCTGTTTTATGGGTCGGACCCTGGATGGATCCGGGAGACTTTTGAAAGGAAAAAGGCTCTCGGATAGTGGTATGTTAAAAACGGTCCGGGCAGCAGACAGTTTTATAAAAGCTGCTCTCATACCGTGAATCATTGGCTGGAGCGGACGATATGAGGATCATGGGTCTGGATTTCGGTACGAAAACTGTTGGCGTGGCAGTCTGCGATCCCACGGGGCTGATCGCCCAGGGGCTGGAGACGATCACACGCAAGGAAGATAACAAGCTGCGCGCCACCTGCCGCAGGATCGAGGAGCTGATCGCGCAGTATCAGGTTGAAACGATCGTTTTGGGTTATCCTATGAATATGGACGATACGATCGGGGAACGGGCGAAACGGACGGAGGAGTTTGCGGAGATTTTAAAGCGCCGGACGGGTCTTCCGGTGATTTTGTGGGATGAACGTCTGACGACGGTGGCGGCGGACGAGATTCTGGAAGAGAGCGGCGTGCCGGCAGGCGAGCGGAAAAAGGTTATCGACAAGATAGCGGCCGGGATCATTCTGCAGGATTATCTGAATGCCCGGCAGGCGGGATGAGAAGAGGAGTCAGAGATGGAAGAGGACAAGACGATCACCCTGGAGACAGAGGACGGAGAAAGGGTGGATTTTACGGTTTTGGAAGAAACCAGGATCGGCGGCGTGAATTATCTGCTGGTGACCGATTCGGGAGAGGATGAGGAGGACGGACAGTGCTACATCCTGAAAGATCTTTCGGAAGCGGAGGATGCGGACGCGGTCTATGAATTTGTGGAAAACGACGCGGAACTGGATTATCTGTTTGATATTTTTTCAGAGCTGATGGAAGACATGGACGTGGATTTGGAGAAATAAGTACGCGGGGGAAGAGGCCGCATATGGACGAGAGCATTTTTAAGCAGATGCTGAAAGAGAAAAAACTGAAAGTGACCCAGCAGAGGCTTCTGGTACTGGAGCTGATGGCGGCGCATCCGGGCGAGCATCTGACGGCCGAGGATATCTATGAGCTGGCCAGGGAACGCTGCCCGGAAATCGGCCTTGCCACGGTTTATCGAAATCTGCAGGTGCTGGTCGATCTGCAGCTTCTGGACAAGCTCAGCCTCGACGACGGTTTTACCCGCTACGAACTGAGCCAGCTCCCCGGAGAGGAGCAGGAGAAGCATCATCGCCACCACCATGCGATCTGCTCCGGCTGCGGCGCGGTATTCTCGTTTGAGGAAGATTTGCTGGATACTTTGGAACAGAGCCTTTGTGAGCGGCTGGGCTTTGTCGTTACGGATCATGAGGTGAAATTATATGGGTATTGCCGCTCCTGCAGAGAAAAGCAGAAAGACAGACATTCGGACAGACAGATCACGGAGGTAATAGATTGAAACAACAAAATAAAAACAACGTTCAGCCGGCCAGGGTGAAGATCATTCCGCTGGGCGGGCTGGAGCAGATCGGCATGAACATCACGGCCATCGAGTATGAGAACGATATGATTATCATCGACTGCGGCCTGGCGTTCCCATCCGATGACATGCTGGGGATCGATCTCTGTATTCCCGACATTACGTATCTGAAACAGAATCAGGAAAAGATCAAGGGATTTGTGATCACCCACGGACATGAGGACCATATCGGCGCTCTTCCCTATGTACTGCAGGAGATCAATGTGCCCGTGTACGGCACGAAGCTGACGATCGCGCTGATCGAGAATAAGCTGAAAGAGCACAACCTGCTGAAGAATACCAAACGGAAAGTGGTGAAGCACGGCCAGACGATCAATCTGGGTGTTTTCCGCGTGGAATTTATCAAGACGAACCACAGTATCGCCGACGCTTCCGCGCTGGCGGTGTTTACCCCGGCGGGGATCCTTCTGCACACCGGCGATTTTAAGATCGATTATACGCCGGTATTCGGGGAACCGGCCGACCTGCAGCGGTTCGCGGAACTGGGCAAAAAAGGCGTGCTGGCTCTGATGTGCGACAGCACCAACGCGCTGCGGACCGGTTTCACGGCCTCGGAGCGGACTGTGGGCAAGACCTTTGACGCGATCTTTGCGGAGCACAAGGACAACCGGATCCTTGTGGCGACGTTTTCTTCCAATGTGGACCGGGTCCAGCAGATCATCAATTCCGCTTACAAATACGGCAGGAAAGTGGTGATCGAGGGCCGCAGCATGGTGACGGTCATCGGCATCGCCAGCGAGCTGGGCTATATCAATATTCCGGACGGCACGCTGATCGACATCGATAACCTGCGCAATTATCCCGACGAGAAGACGGTGCTGATCACGACGGGCAGCCAGGGCGAGTCCATGGCGGCGCTTTCGCGGATGGCCTCCGGTATGCACAAAAAGGTGTCCATCAAGCCCACCGACGTGATCATTCTGAGTTCGACGCCGATCCCCGGCAATGAGAAAGCGGTTTCCAAGGTGATCAACGAGCTGTCGATCAAGGGGGCCGAAGTGATTTTCCAGGATACCCATGTATCGGGCCACGCCTGCCAGGAAGAGATCAAGCTGATCTATTCTCTGACCCATCCCCGGTACGCGCTGCCGGTTCACGGCGAGTACCGTCATCTGGTGGCCCAGAAGAATCTGGCCGAGTCCATGGGCATTCCGAAGGAGAATGTTCTGATTATGTCTTCCGGCGACGTGGTGGAAGTGTCGGAGGAGCGGTGCCGCATCGTGGATCATGTCCAGGCGGGCGCGATCCTGGTGGACGGCCTGGGCGTCGGGGACGTGGGCAATATCGTGCTCCGCGACCGGCAGAACCTGGCCCAGAACGGGATCATCATCGTGGTGCTGACGCTGGAGAAATATTCCAACCAGCTCCTGGCGGGGCCCGATATCGTGTCCCGGGGTTTCGTCTACGTGCGGGAATCCGAGGATCTGCTGGACGAATCCCGCCATGTGGTGGAGGAGTCGGTGCAGGACTGCCTGGACCGCCATATCAGCGACTGGAGCAAGATCAAGAACATCATCCGGGACGATCTCAGCGATTTTCTCTGGAAGAAGATGAAACGGAATCCCATGATCCTTCCGATCATCATGGAAGTAAACTATTAAGGTAACCTGTCGGATAACCTGCGGTTATACTGTGAAAATGAGACGCGGAGGGGGTTGATGGAATATGAGCGAGAGAACAAAAGAGATCAACCGGGTAACGAAGTCCATTATTACCGTTTCCTGGAAGCTGATTGTGATCGCGGTGGCCGTTATGCTGCTGCACGAAGCCATTGTCCAGGGCTATCGGTTCGGCCACAGCCTGTTTTACGATACGGCCGCGGCGGAATTTCCGGGAGAGGACATGCGCGTTACGATTGAGGAGGACAGCAGTCTGATCAATATCGCGGCGGCCCTGGAGGAGAGCGGCCTGATCAAAAACAGGTTCTCCTTTATTATCCAGAGCCTGTTTTATGAGTACGGATATAAATTTTCCAGCTACGGCAATCCCGTGAAGGCCGGAACGTTTCTGCTGAATACGTCGATGACGGCCAAGGAGATCATCGTGACCCTGCGGGATGGAAATCAGGAGGAAGAGACGGAAGAAAGCAGTGCCGAGGAATGATGGACGAAGAGCGGATCCGCGACTATCTCCTCTCGCTGGAGCCGGACGGGGATCCGCTGTGCGGGGTGATCGCGGAGGATGCGGTCAGGCGCGGGATTCCGATCATTCGGAAAGAAACCGGCGCTCTGTTAAAAACAATTGTGACGATGAAACAGCCTGGGGCGATTCTGGAGATCGGAACCGCCGTAGGCTATTCTGCTGTATGGATGGCTTCCGCCGCGCCGCCGGCCTGCCGCATCACGACCATTGAGAAGGATGAGGCCAGGATCGCGGAGGCCCGGGAGAATTTCCGCAGGGCGGGACTGGAGACGCGGATTGAATTGATCGGGCAGGACGCGGAGGAGGTTTTGCCGAAGCTTCCGGGCGGGGCTTTTGATCTGATCTTTCTGGACGCCGCCAAGGGGCAGTACGGGAAATGGCTGCCGGAACTTCTGCGGCTGATGCCCGCGGGAGGGGTGCTGATCGCCGACAATGTGCTGCAGGAGCGGACGATTCTGGAATCCCGTTTCGCGGTGGAGCGGCGCGGCCGGACCATACACAGCCGGATGCGGGAGTTTCTGTGGGAGATCAAGCACAGCCCGGCGCTCCAGTCTGCGGTCCTGCCGGTGGGAGACGGCGCGGCGCTGTGCGTCAAAAGGCCGGAGGGATGACCGGCTGCCGCATCTTTGGCGCAGAAACAGGTTTTCTATTGTCCGCGATTATGCTATGATAGAAAGGACGAGATCGACAGGATGCGAAGCATAGAACTGCTGGTTCCCGCCGGGAGCCTGGAGATACTGAAGACCGCCGTGGTCTACGGCGCCGATGCGGTTTATATCGGAGGGGAGGCGTTCGGACTGCGGGCCAAAGCGAAAAATTTTTCCCTGGAGGAGATGCGGGAGGGCGTAAGCTTTGCCCACAGCCGCGGGGTAAAGGTTTACGTGACGGCCAATATTTTTGCGCATAACGGCGATCTGCCCGGGGTGGAGGCGTATTTTGAAGAGCTGAGGACCGTAGGGATGGACGCGCTGATCATTTCCGATCCAGGCGTGTTCCGGCTCGCCCGCCGGATCCTGCCGGAAACCGACGTGCATATCAGCACCCAGGCGAACAATACGAATTATGAGACGTACCGTTTCTGGCACGACCTGGGCGCGAAGCGGGTGGTGGCCGCCAGGGAACTGTCGCTTCAGGAGATCCGGGAGCTGCGCGGGAAGATCCCGGAGGACATGGAGATCGAGTGCTTCGTTCACGGAGCCATGTGCATTTCCTATTCCGGACGGTGCCTGCTGAGCAATTATTTTACCGGCCGGGACGCCAATCATGGAGAGTGTACCCATCCCTGCCGCTGGAATTACGCGGTGGCGGAGGAGACCAGGCCCGGCGAATATCTGCCGGTTTATGAAAACGAGCGGGGGACGTTCCTGTTTAATTCGAAAGATCTGTGCATGATCGAATACATCCCTGAGATGATCGGGGCGGGCATCGACAGCTTCAAGATCGAGGGCCGCATGAAGCACGCGCTTTACGTGGCGGCGGTGGCCAGGACCTACCGCAGGGCCATCGACGATTATCGGCAGAGCGCGGAGCTTTACCGGAAGAATCTGGAATGGTATAAACAGGAGATCGGCAAATGTACCCGCCGCGAGTTTACGACCGGTTTCTATTTCGGGAAACCGGGGGCAGAGGCTCAGATCTATGGAAACAGTACTTATATCAAGGACTACGTTTACCTGGGGAGCATTGAGCGCACGGACGGAGCGGGCCGCGGGTGGCTGGAACAGAAAAATAAATTTTCAGTGGGCGAAACGGTCGAGATCATGAAGCCGGACGGCCGGAATCTGGAGGCCGTGGTGCGGGCAATCTGTGATGAGGAGGGGCATTCTCAGGAAAGCGCCCCTCACGCGAGGCAGAAAATCTGCGTGGATCTGGGAATGGAGCTGGGAATGGAGCTTGAGCCCTTTGACCTGCTGCGGAGGCGGGACGGCTGAGAGGGAATGAAGAGCCCAGGCGGGAGTGAAAGCTGAGAGGGAATGAGAGCCGCGGATCGGAGTAAAGGCCGCAGACAGAACGAGAACCGCAAAGAAAAGAATAGAAGAAAAACGGAAAAACCGCGGGCTGCAGTCCGGAAAACGCGGCATATTTCCGGAATAACAGGTTACAAATCAGGACAGGTTATAGAGAGTGAAGGTTACGGAAAGGAGGCAGAAGGCCATGCTGACATGGATTACGGGCGTGGGAGCGGTTTTGTGTCTGGCGTATTATGTGGTGATCACGATCTACGCCGGATTTACGGTATCGTTTTCCTGGTTCTGGGTGGCAGCGGCCGGATTTTTGGGGGTCGTCTCCTGGGGGAGCCGGTACTGCCGTCTGCATCCGAAACGGTTTCCTCTGTGGCTGCCTGTATCGGTGCTGACCTGCCTGGTGACCGGCCTTGTGATCCTCTGCGCCGTGGGCGTCCTGATCTTTTTGGGAGCGGCCACCTCGGATACGCCCGGACTGGATTATGTGATCGTTCTGGGGGCGAAGGTCCAGAAGCAGGGCATCAGCAATTCCCTGAAGCAGCGCCTGGACAAGGCGGTCGAATACAGCAGGAAGAGCCCCGGAACCGTGTTCATTTTGTCCGGCGGGCAGGGAGCGGACGAGCCGGAAACTGAGGCCCAGGCCATGTACGAATATCTCCTGAACAACGGCGTGCCGGCTTCCCGGCTGGTCATGGAGCCGGTGTCCGCCAGTACGGTGGAAAACATTGCTTACAGCCGGCTGGTCATTGAGCGGCTGGAGGATAACCGGCGGCAGCTGGCGAAAGCGAACCGCCAGGAGATGGGGCCGGGTCCCTATCTCATGGTGGAGGAAAAACCGCTGCAGATCGGGGTCCTGACCAGCAATTTTCACGTGTTCCGGGCCATGATGATCGCCCGGATGCAGGGAATGGCGGATATCTACGGCATTTCGGCCCGCTCGGATTTCCTGCTGTTTCCGCATCTGTGCGTGCGGGAATGCGTCGCCGTTTTAAAGGACCGGCTGATGGGAAACATGTGACGGATGAGCAAACTAGACGCAATATGTCTTAGTATAAATTATTATGAACAATAAATTACGCAGAGAAAGAGAGGAGAATGAATTATGAAGGATCTGAAAGATCTGGCCGCTTACCGGCTTCTGAAACAGGAATATGTCAGGGAGCTGAATTCCGAGAGCTATATCCTGGAGCACAAAAAGAGCGGAGCCAGGGTATTTCTTCTGTCCAACGACGACGATAACAAGGTCTTTTCCATCGGCTTTCGGACGCCGCCCTCCGACAGCACCGGCGTGCCCCACATCATGGAGCACAGCGTGCTTTGCGGGTCGGACAAATTCCCGGTGAAGGACCCGTTTGTGGAGCTGGTAAAAGGTTCTCTGAACACGTTTTTGAACGCCGTGACCTATCCGGACAAGACGATCTACCCCATAGCCAGCACCAATGAAAAGGATTTCCAGAACCTGATGGACGTGTATCTGGACGCGGTCCTGCATCCGAATATTTATAAGGAAGAAAAAATCTTCATGCAGGAAGGCTGGCATTATGAGCTGGAGTCGGAGAATGAGCCAATCCGCTATAACGGCGTTGTTTACAATGAGATGAAAGGCGCGCTTTCTTCTCCGGAGGGGATGCTGGGCCATTATACCCAGGAGCTGCTTTTCCCGGACAACTGCTACGGCTATGAATCCGGCGGCGATCCCAGGGCGATCCCGGATCTGACCTACGAGCAGTTTTTGAATTTCCACAGGACCTATTACCACCCCGCCAACAGCTATATCTATCTGTACGGAGACCTGGATATGGCGGAGAAGCTGGAATGGATGGACCGGGAATATCTCTCCCATTATGACCGGAACGATCCGCAGGCGCAGGTGGATTCCGCGATCTGCGCCCAGAAACCCTTTGACGCCCCGAAGGAGGCGGAGGTATATTATCCGATCACCGAGGAGGAGACGGAAGAGAACGCTTCCTATCTGTCCGTCAGCAGCGTGATCGGGACAGTGCCGGAGCCGGAACTGGATATGGCGATGCAGGTCCTGGAATATACGCTGATCGACGCGCCGGGCGCGGCTTTGAAACAGGCGCTTCTGGATGCCGGGATCGGCGGGGATATCCTGGGCGGTTATGAGGACGGCACCCTGCAGCCGTGTTTTACGGTTACGGCCAAGGGCGCCAATGCGGAGCAGAAGGACGCGTTCCTGGCGGTGGTGAAGGAGACGCTTCAGAAACTGGCCGATGAGGGGATCAACAAAAAGAGTTTGCTGGCGGGCATCAATTATTATGAGTTCCATTACCGCGAGGCGGATTTCGGCTCGATGCCGAAAGGACTGATCCACGGGATCCGCGCCCTGGACAGCTGGCTCTATGACGGCGACCCGCTGACCTATCTGCGTTACGAGGATGTGTTTGCGTTCCTGAAAAAAGCTGCGGAAGAGGGCTATTTTGAGCAGCTGATCCGCAAATACCTGCTGGATAATCCGTTTACGGCCGTCGTTGTCCTGAAGCCGAAGAAGAACCTGACGGCTGAGGAGGATGCGAGGGTGGCGAAGAAGCTGGCCGATTACAAGGCGTCCCTGACGGAAGAGGAGATCCGGGAACTGGTGAAGCAGACGAAAGAACTGAAGGAGTATCAGGACACGCCGTCTCCGAAGGAAGAGCTGGAAAAGATACCGATGCTACGCAGAGAGGACATTGATCCGAAGGCCGAGGAAATGCACTGGACGGAGCATCTGTTCCATGGCGTCCAGGTGCTGCATCAGGAATATGCCACCTCCGGGATCAGCTACGTGAAGGTTCTGTTCAATACCAACCGCGTGCCGGCAGAGGATCTGTCCTACGCGGCTCTTTTGAAAGCGATCCTTGGATACGTGGATACGAAGCATTACAGTTACGCCGACCTGACCAGCGAGATCTATCTGAATACCGGCGGGATCCGCTTCTCCACCCAGTCCTTTGCGAAACTGGGCAGGACCGGAGAATTTACGGGCGCGTTCGTGGCGGATATGAAAGTGCTTCACGGAAAGCTGGAGGCAGGGTTCGGACTGCTGGCGGAGATTCTGTCCGGGTCCGTGATCGAGGATGAGAAGCGGCTGGGCGAGATCCTGAGGGAGACCCGGTCCCGCTCCCGGATGCGGCTGGAGCGCGGCAGCCATCAGGCGGCGGCCGGGCGCGCCATGTCCTATCTGTCTCCGATTTTCCAGTACAACGATATGACAGGCGGGATCGGGTACTATGGATTTTTGGAGGACACGGTCCGGGCCTTTGAGAAAGACCCGAAAGCCCTGATCGCGAAGCTGAAAGAAGTGGCGGCGAAGCTGTTTACCATTGACAATATGATGGTCAGCGATACGTCGGACGCCGAGGGCTTCGGGCTTTTGGAGAGCGCGATGACGTCCCTGACCCAGGCGCTGCCGGAAGGGGAGAAAACGGTCTATCCGTTCCCGTTTGTGCGCTGCAATAAAAATGAGGGCTTTAAGACTTCCTCGCAGGTCAATTATGTGGCGCGGGGCGGCCTGTTCAGCGAAGCGGGCTATGAATATACGGGAGCGCTCCGGGTATTAAAGCTCATCATGAACTACGATTACCTGTGGATCAACCTGCGTGTCAAGGGCGGGGCTTACGGATGCTTCAGCAGCTTCGGGCGTTCCGGAGACGGTTATTTCGTGTCCTACCGGGATCCGAACCTGCGGGAGACGGACCAGGTCTACGAGAAGGTGCCGGAGTACCTGGAGCACTTCGCGGCGGACGAGAGAGACATGACGAAATATGTGATCGGCACCATCAGCGACATGGATACGCCGCTGACGCCCTCGCTGAAAGGCGAACGGGGCCTGTACGCCTATCTGGCCGGTTTGACCAATGAGATGGTAGCCGAGGAGCGGGCCCAGGTGCTGGCGGTGCAGCCGGAGGATATCCGCGGCCTGGCGGGCATCGTGCGCGCGGTTCTGGATACCGGCAGCTTCTGCGTCGTTGGAAGCGAGGAAAAAGTAGAGTCCTGCAGGGATCTGTTCGGCGAAGTGAAGAGTTTGTTCCGGGCATAAACGGGCTGCGAAGCGGTAAGAAAGGGATCACCATGAGCGAGAATTATAAATCCGGTTTTGTGGCGCTGATCGGACGGCCGAATGTGGGGAAGTCCACGCTGATGAATCATCTGATCGGTCAGAAGATCGCCATCACGTCAGAAAAGCCCCAGACCACCAGGAACCGGATCCAGACCGTATATACGGACGAGAGAGGGCAGATCATTTTTCTGGACACGCCGGGCATCCATAAAGCGAAGAACAAGCTGGGCGAATATATGGTAAATGTGGCCGAGGGCACGCTGAGCGAGGTGGATGTAGTGCTGTGGCTGGTGGAGCCGTCCACCTTTATCGGAGCCGGCGAGCAGCATATTGCGGAGCTTCTGTCCAAAGTGAAAACGCCGGTGATCCTGGTGATCAATAAGATCGATACGGTGAAAAATCAGGAGGATATCCTGCGCTTCATCGCCGCCTACCGGGGACTCCATCCGTTTACGGATATCCTGCCGGTATCGGCGCTGAAGGATCAGAATACGGAGCAGATCACGGAGCGGATTTTTCAGTACCTGCCCTGCGGGCCCCAGTATTACGATGAGGATACGGTCACGGATCAGCCCATGCGCCAGATCGCGGCGGAGCTGATCCGGGAAAAGGCCCTGCGCCTCCTTTCCGACGAGATCCCCCATGGGATTGCGGTCACCATTGAAAAAATGACCGAACGGAAGAACGGGATGTTCGATATCGAGGCCACGATCGTCTGTGAAAAGGACAGCCACAAGGGCATTATCATCGGCAAAGGCGGAGCCATGCTGAAAAAAATCGGCAGCACCGCGCGGCAGGAGATCGAAAATCTGATGGGAGCCAGAGTGAACCTGCAGCTGTGGGTGAAAGTCCGCAGGGAATGGCGGGACAGCGAATTATATATGAAGAATTACGGTTATTTCCAGTGAATCTGCCGCCTGAACGGGGGCCGGATTGGGAAAGGAACGCCGCCGTAGGCCGGCACAGGCGTCCGGGACCGGCGCGGGCGTGATCGCGTGATCCCGTAAAGGGATCGGCCGATGTCCGCGCGTGCGAAGAAGCGTGGTTCGTCCAGGGAAACCGGCCGATGTCCGCGGCAGGCAAAAAGCAGGATCCGTCCAAAGGGCCAGCCGCTGTCTGCGGCGTGAGAAGAGGTGTGATCCGATCAAAGGATCGCCGCTGTCTGCGGCGTGCAAAAAACATGATCCGTCCGAAGAACCGGTCACTGTCTGTGACGGACGAAAAAGCAGGATCCGTCCAAAGAAATCAGCCGCTGCCCACGCTGGGCGAGGAGCAGGAGACGGAAAACGGAACGGGAGGTGGGAGGCGTGCGTGAATGTGTGGAACTGACCGGGATGGTGATGCGGTCCGCGCCGGTCGGGGAATATGACAAGCGCCTCGTCCTTCTGACCAGGGAGCGGGGCAAGATCACGGCCTTTGCCAGAGGGGCCAGGCGTCCCGGCAGCCGTTTGATGGGACCCAGCCGCCCGTTTGCATTTGGCACGTTTAAACTTTATGAGGGCAGGGAGGCCTATAATCTGCAGGACGCGGAGATCAGCCGCTATTTTGAGGAGCTGGCGTCGGATATGGAGGGCGCCTGTTACGGCCAGTATTTTCTGGAGCTGGGAGATTATTATTCCAGAGAGAATATGGACGGAACGGCTCTGCTGCTCCTGCTCTATCAGTCCCTGCGGGCGCTTTTGAGGCCGGAGCTCCCTGACCGTCTGGTCCGGCGGGTTTTTGAGCTGAAGTCGATGGTCATAAACGGCGAGTATACGGAGAAACCGCCTCAGCCGGTCAGCGATTCCGCCGCTTACGCCTGGGAGTATGTGATCTGCGCTCCCATGGAAAAGCTCTATACTTTTGTGCTGACGCCCCCGGTGATGGAGGAATTCAGTCAGTGCGTGCAGATCAATTTCAGCCGTTACGTGGATAAGGAGTTCCAGTCTCTGAAGATTCTGGAAATGCTGTCGGCGTGAGGTGCGGCGTGAAAGCGGGGAGAGGCAAGTGAAAAAATACGGGTTCGGTATTGAAAATACGGTAGATTCATGGTATCATCCCATCATATGTGCGGCGGTTTTTCTGCTGGCGGTTCTTCTTTTGACCGGCTGCGGCGGGGAGGAGGAAGAAGCGAGGAGTGTGTTCCCGCCGGAGCAGAGCCTGATCTACATGGCGTCGGACGGGAGCCTTTACACGGTGCTGGTGGGAACCTACGACGAGTCCAGGGATTATTACAGCGCGGACGAACTCCGGACCAGAGAGGAAGAGAACGCCGCCAGGTACAACGCGGCGCAGCCTGAGACGGCGGAGGGAGAGCTGCCCCCGGTCTCCGTGACGGATGTGAGCATGGCGGGCGGGACGGCGCGGGTGATCTGCCGGTATTCCGGGGGCCTGCACCTGTGTCAGTTTACGGAAGAAACCGGGGACCTGGAAAACCATCCGGACTTTCTGGAGGTGACGACCGTGGAGGAAGGACTTCCGACGGAAGAGGTGTGGGACGCTCCCTGGATGGATACGGAAAATCAGGAAGAAACCACGCAGAAGACCGTGTTCCGGCAAAGAGAAATGAGGCTGCTTCATATAACCGGAACCGTCACGGTGCAGACAGAATATAAGATCCGCTATTACAGCGGCGCGGTGGAACTGGCCGACGCGTTTACGGCCCGGATCACAGGCGGAGAAGCCTGGCTGGTCTGCAGATAGTCCGGAAGCAGCCGCAGCAAAACAGAAAAGGCAGGGTGAGAGAAGAGAAAATGGAAAAGACGATGGAAAAGACGATGGAAAAGATTGTGGCTCTGGCCAAGTCCAGAGGCTTTGTGTATCCGGGCTCCGAGATCTACGGCGGCCTGGCGAATACATGGGATTACGGCAACCTGGGCGTAGAACTGAAAAACAATGTGAAGAAGGCCTGGTGGCAGAAATTCGTGCAGGAAAGCCCCTACAATGTGGGCGTGGACTGCGCGATCCTGATGAACTCCCAGACCTGGGTGGCCAGCGGCCATCTGGGCGGGTTCTCCGATCCGCTGATGGACTGCCGCGCCTGTCATGAGCGCTTCCGGGCCGATCAGCTGATCGAGAATTATATGAAAGAGAAAGGCATCGTTCCGGAGGAGGCCGTGGACGGCTGGACCCAGGAGCAGATGAAGCAGTATATCGAGGACCAGAACATCTGCTGCCCCAGCTGCGGCAAGCATGATTTCACCGATATCCGCCAGTTCAACCTGATGTTCAAGACCTTCCAGGGCGTGACCGAGGACGCGAAAAACACGGTCTACCTGCGCCCGGAGACGGCCCAGGGCATTTTCGTGAACTTTAAGAACGTCCAGAGGACGTCCCGCAAGAAGATCCCCTTCGGCATTGCCCAGATCGGAAAATCCTTCCGCAATGAGATCACGCCGGGCAATTTCACGTTCCGCACCAGGGAATTTGAGCAGATGGAGCTGGAATTTTTCTGCGAGCCGGACACGGATCTGGAGTGGTTTGCCTACTGGAAGCAGTACTGCATCGACTGGCTGCAGACTCTGGGCATCAAGCCGGAAGAAATGCGGGTGCGCGACCATGACCCGGCGGAGCTGGCGTTCTACAGCAAGGCCACGTCCGACATTGAGTTTTTGTTCCCCTTCGGCTGGGGCGAGCTCTGGGGCATCGCGGACCGCACCAACTACGATCTGACCCGGCACCAGGAGACTTCCGGCCAGGATCTGACCTATTTTGACGACGCGAAGAATGAGAAATATATTCCGTTTGTCATTGAACCGTCCCTGGGCGCCGACCGCGTGACGCTGGCGTTCCTCTGCGCGGCCTACGACGAGGAGGAGATCGCCGAGGGCGACGTGCGCACGGTGCTGCATTTCCATCCCGCCATTGCGCCGGTGAAGGTGGGCGTGCTGCCGCTGTCGAAAAAGTTAAGCGCCGGGGCGGAAAAAATTTACACCGACCTGTGCAGGTATTTCAACTGCGAATACGACGACCGCGGCAACATCGGCAAGCGCTACCGCCGCCAGGACGAGATCGGCACGCCGTTCTGTGTGACCTATGATTTTGATTCCGAGAATGATCAGGCGGTGACGGTCCGCGACCGAGATACCATGGAGCAGGTGCGTGTGCCGATCGCGGAGCTGAAAGATTATCTGGAGGCGCGGATCCGGTTCTGAGCCGCGCCGCGCAGAGAGGAAAGGCAACGCCATATTATCCGCAGGAGGAGAAGCCATATGCTGGAGATCGGAACCCCGGCGCCGTCGTTTATGCTGCCGGATCAGAACGGAGACATGCATTCGCTGGAGGATTATCGCGGGAAAAAGGTGATTCTGTATTTTTACCCGAAGGACAATACGTCCGGCTGCACCGCCCAGGCGTGCGGGTTCGCGCAGCTGTATCCGCAGTTTACGGAGCAGGGCGCGGTGGTGCTTGGCGTCAGCAGGGACAGCGTGGCGTCCCATAAGAAGTTTGAGCAGAATTACGGGCTGCCGTTTACGCTTTTGTCGGACCCGGAGCTTACGGCGATCCAGGCTTACGGAGCGTGGCAGGAGAAGAGCATGTACGGGAAGAAGTTTATGGGCATCGTCCGCACGACGTACCTGATCGACGAAAACGGACTCGTTGCGAAGGCATTTTCCAAAGTGAAAGCGAAGGAAAATGCGGCACAGATGCTGAAGCTTCTGTAGAGCGCAGCTTTTTCCGGTGAAAATGAAGATTGTCAGAACGATAAAATACTTCGATCTGCGGCAGATCGCGGAGTCGGGGCAATGCTTCCGGATGACGGAGTTGGACGCGGAGTCAGTGGAGCGGCTGCGGCGGGCGGAAGCGGACGAGGACGGCTCCGCCCGGAGATGCGCGGCAGGCGGCGGGACGGAGACGAAGGATGAAAAGAAGCGCGGCTTCAGCGCGTACCGGATCATCAGCGGTTCCCATGGGCTGACGGCGGTGCAGTCGGGGGAAGAGACGGCGTTTTTCTGCGGGGAAGAGGCGCTGGCCTATTGGGAGAATTATTTCGACCTGGGAACCGATTACGGGCGTTATATCGCGGCGGTAGATCCGGGCGACGAGTATCTGACCCGGGCGGCGGAGTTCGGGAGCGGCATCCGGATCCTGCGCCAGGACGTATGGGAGATGATCATTACGTTTGTGATCTCCCAGCAGAAGGCGATTCCCCATATCAAAGCGCTGGTGGAAGCCCTCTGTGAACGGTACGGTACGAAACTTGCCTGGGAGGACGCGGGCGCGGAAGGATTTTTTTACGCGTTCCCGACGCCGCTTCAGCTGTCCCGGGCAGAGCTTCCGGACCTGCTGGAGCTGAAGCTGGGCTATCGCGCCAAATACATAAAACGGATCTGCGAGGACGCCTGTTCGGGGGCGCTGGACCTGGAACGCCTGCGGCGGATGGACTATCCGACGGCGCTGGCGTACCTGCGGGGGTTTTATGGGATCGGAGAAAAGGTGGCGAACTGCGTGTGCCTCTTTGGACTTCATCAGACCGAGGCGTTTCCGGTGGACACCTGGATCCGGAAGATTCTGCTGCGGGAATATCTGCCGGGGAGCGGTCTGGAAACGGGGTGTCCGAAGACGAGGCTGTGCGGACGGCTGGCGGAAAGATATTTTGCGCGTTATGCCGGCTTTGCGGGAATTCTGCAGCAGTACATGTTTTATTATGAACGGTACAGCGGAAATTTGCTGTGATTCCCATTTCAGGCTCAGAGAATTTTGTTTAATTTTATGCTTGAAACCGATAAAATATTGTGTTATTATTCACTCATATTTTTTAAGCGCAATGGCTGAGAAAGAGACTCTTGCCAGGGAGGCCGACAGGAAGAGGGCGTCACCGACTGAGAGCGCCGTCAGGGTGGAAATGGCGAAGGGAACACTCCGGAGCCGGTATGTCGAAACACAGTAGGCATGTCCGTCGGCACACGTTACGTGCAAAAGAGAGGAGACGCGCGGCTTCGGCTGCGGACGGTCTCAAAGCGGGTGGTACCGCGGGATCTGCAGAGATGATATGTCCCGTCCCGGAATATGCGAAAGTATTCCGAGACGGTTTTTTTATGTTCGCTGTGCGCCGGGGACCAGAACTGCCTGTTTCCGGCACGAAGCGGACCGGGGGAAACCGGAACGTTCTGCCGCTGCCGTTCGCAGCGCAGGGTCCGCTTCGAGAAGACGGATGTCCGCCGGATACGAACAGAGAGAACCGTTTCGGAGCGCGCGAATCATTTCGAACAAGGAGGAATCACCATGGAATTCATCGAGGGAGTAAGAGAGAAGGAAGATCTGTCGGTCAGCGCGGTGTTAAGCGGCGATTATGCGGGCAAAACCATAAAAATGCGCGGCGCGGTTCATAATGTCAGGGACATGGGAGAGGTGGCTTTCATCATTCTCCGGAAAGCGGAAGGGCTGGTCCAGTGCGTTTATGAGAAGGGAACCGCCGGGTTCAGTCTGAAAGATTTAAAAGAGGAATCGGCAGTGGAGGTGTCCGGCAGGGTGACGCCGGAAAAACGGGCGCCCAACGGTTTTGAACTGCGTCTGGAGACGCTTTCGGTGCTGTCCGAACCGGCGGAGGTGCTGCCGCTGGCTGTGAATAAATATAAAATGCGCACGTCGCTGGAGGCGAAGCTGGCCCTGCGTCCCGTTTCCCTGCGGAATGTCCGTGAGCGGGCCAAATTCAAACTGCAGGAGGGAATCGTGCGCGGCTTCCGGGAGTTTCTGATGAGCCAGGGCTTTACGGAGGTCCATACGCCGAAGATCGTGGCCCGCGGCGCGGAGGGCGGCTCCAATGTGTTCCGGCTGGACTATTTTAATAAAAAAGCGGAGCTGGGACAGAGTCCCCAGTTTTATAAGCAGACCATGGTAGGGGTTTATGACCGGGTTTTTGAAACAGCCCCCGTGTTCCGCGCGGAGAAGCATAATACGACCCGTCATTTAAATGAATATGTGAGCCTGGATTTTGAGATGGGCTATATTGACAGCTTCGAAGAGATCATGGCGATGGAAACCGGGTTTCTGCAGTATACCATGGCCCTTTTGGAAAGAGAATATAAAAAAGAGCTGGAGCTTCTGGAGGTCCGGCTGCCGGATGTGAGCCATATCCCGGCGGTGCGTTTCGACCGGGCCAAGGAACTGGCGGCGGAGAAATATAACCGCAGGATACGGAATCCTTACGATTTAGAGCCGGAGGAGGAGCTGCTGATCGGCAGGTATTTCCAGGAAGAATATGGCAGCGATTTCGTGTTTGTGACCCATTACCCGTCGAAAAAGCGGCCGTTCTATGCAATGGACGACCCGCAGGACAGCCGTTTTACGCTGAGCTTCGACCTGCTGTTTCGGGGGCTGGAGGTGACGACCGGCGGCCAGCGGATCCATGATTACGGTGAAATACTGCGGAAAATGGAGAAGCGCGGCATGGACCCGGCGGATATTGAGTCCTATCTGATGATTTTCAAATACGGGATGCCGCCCCACGGCGGTCTGGGCATCGGTCTGGAACGGCTGACCATGCGGCTTCTGGGCGAACAGAATGTGCGGGAAGCGTCCCTGTTCCCGAGGGATGTGATCCGCCTGGAACCGTAAGAATGGACGGGACATAAGCGGGGCGGAACTGTAAGGGCCGGGCGGAAGCAGTTTGTCCGGAACCGGAACGAGATAAGCCGGGCGGAACCGGCGGTATTTTGACAGAAAAGGGGGAAGCGACGATGGCGAATGTGATCAGCGACGAGACCATTGAATATGTAGGGATCCTGGCGAAGCTGGAATTGTCCGGGGAGGAGAAAGAGGAAGCGAAAAAAGATATGGGGCGGATGCTGGACTATATCGATATGCTGAATGAATTGGATACCGGCGGGGTGGAACCCATGTCCCATGTGTTTGCGATGCACAATGTGTTTCGGGAGGACGTGGTGACCAACGGCGACGAGAGGGAGAAGATTCTGAAAAACGCGCCGGAGCAGAAGGACGGATCGTTCAAGGTGCCGAAGACGGTGGAGTGAGCCGGGGATGCGGCGCGGAGCATCAGTGACTGGGAAAGGAGACCGGATGTGAAAATTTGGGAAATGACTGCCCTGGAGCTGGGCAGAAAGATAAAAAGCGGCGAGATCGGCGTTGCGGAAGCGGCGAAAGCATCCCTGGAGCAGATTGGGGCGCTGGAACCGGAGATTCACGCGTATGTGACCGTGGATGAGGATAACGCTTTAAAAAAAGCGGCGGAAATACAGAAGCGGATTGACAGCGGGGAGCTGACCGGGCCCCTGGCGGGCGTGCCGGCGGCGGTCAAGGATAATCTGTGCACCGAAGGGCTCCTGACTACCTGCAGTTCGAAGATCCTTTACAATTTCGTGCCCACCTATACGGCGGAGGCGGTGCGGAACCTGGAAAAGGCCGGGGCCGTGATCCTGGGAAAGACCAATATGGACGAATTTGCCATGGGGAGCACCACCGAGACATCGGCTTTCGGGGCGACGAGGAACCCCTGGAATCCGGAGCATGTGCCGGGCGGTTCCTCCGGCGGCTCCTGCGCCGCGGTGGCGGCAGGCGAATGTTTCTATGCCCTGGGTTCCGATACCGGCGGCTCCATTCGTCAGCCCAGCTCTTTCTGCGGTGTGACGGGGATCAAGCCGACCTACGGCACGGTATCCCGTTACGGACTAATTGCCTATGGTTCTTCACTGGATCAGATCGGGCCGATTGCGAAGAATGTTTCCGACTGCGCGGCGGTTCTGGAAACGATCGCTTCCTATGATAAAAAAGACAGCACTTCGATTCCCAGGACGGACTGTGATTTTACATCGGCGCTGACGGACGATGTGCAGGGACTGCGGATCGGGATCCCCAGGGATTATTTCGGAGAGGGACTGGATCCGGAGGTGAAAGCGGCGGTCCTGTCGGCGGCGAAGGTTCTGGAAGAAAAAGGAGCTGTCGTGGAGGAGTTTGATTTGAGCCTGGTGGAATACGCGATTCCCGCCTATTACGTGATCGCGTCGGCGGAAGCCAGCTCCAACCTGTCCCGGTTCGACGGCGTGAAATACGGGCTGCGGGCGAAGGATTACGAGGGGCTGCATTCCATGTATAAAAAGAGCCGTTCCGAGGGCTTCGGGCCGGAGGTGAAGCGGCGCATCATGCTGGGGTCGTTTGTGCTCAGTTCCGGGTACTATGACGCCTACTATCTGAAAGCCCTGCGCACAAAGGCGCTGATCAAGAAAGCCTTCGACAAGGCGTTTGAACGTTTCGATGTGATCCTGGGGCCGGCCGCTCCCACTACCGCGCCGCGGCTGGGGGAGTCCCTGAGCGATCCGCTGAAAATGTATCTGGGAGATATCTATACGGTTTCCGTCAATCTGGCAGGGCTGCCCGGAATGACAGTGCCCTGCGCGGTGGATTCGAAAGGGCTGCCGATCGGTCTGCAGCTGATCGGAGACTGTTTCCAGGAGAAGAAGATTATCCGCGCGGGCTATGCGTTTGAGCAGAGCCGCGTGTATCAGGAGCCGGAGCTGGCGAAGAACGTCCGGACGGCCCGGGATGCAGCAGGCGATGGGATGAGCGGGCGCAGAGAACCGGGCGCCGCGCGTGCGGACGGAACATATATGGGCGGCGTTTATACACCGGATAAAGCAGCCTGTATAGCATCGGACAAGATTACAGGTTACAAAGCAGACGGCACCGGGAAAGGAGGCGCACGGCTATGAGCAGACAATACGAAACGGTTATCGGCCTCGAGGTCCACGTGGAGCTGGCGACGAAAACAAAAATCTTCTGCGGCTGTTCCACCGCGTTTGGCGGCGCGCCCAACACCCATACCTGTCCGGTCTGCACCGGAATGCCCGGTTCCCTGCCGGTCCTCAATAAGCAGGTGGTAGAGTACGCTTTGGCCGTAGGCCTGGCGACCAACTGCGCCGTCAACCAGTACTGCAAATTCGACCGGAAAAATTATTTTTATCCGGATAACCCGCAGAACTACCAGATCTCCCAGCTTTATCTGCCGATCTGCCGCGACGGCTGGGTGGAGATCGAGACGGCGGCCGGCAGGAAGAAAGTGGGCATTCACGAGATCCACATGGAGGAGGACGCCGGAAAGCTGATCCATGACGAATGGGACGATTGTTCCCTGGTAGACTATAACCGCAGCGGCGTTCCGCTGATCGAGATCGTGTCGGAGCCGGATATGCGCAGTTCCGACGAGGTAATTGCCTATCTGGAAAAGCTCCGTCTGATTATCCAGTATCTGGGCGCTTCCGACTGTAAGCTTCAGGAAGGTTCCATGCGGGCCGACGTCAATCTTTCGGTCCGGGAAGCCGGCGCGCAGGAGCTGGGCACCAGGACGGAGATGAAGAATCTGAATTCCTTTAAAGCGATTGCCCGCGCCATCGAGGGGGAACGCAGGCGCCAGATTGAGCGGATCGAAGAAGGGAAGAAGGTGATCCAGGAGACCCGGCGCTGGGATGACAACAAAGAGTCCTCTTATGCGATGCGTTCCAAGGAGGACGCCCAGGATTACCGGTATTTCCCGGATCCGGATCTGACGCCGGTCGTGATCAGCGACGCGTGGATCCAGGCCATCCGGGAGCGCCAGCCGGAAATGCGGACGGAGAAGCTGGCCCGTTACCAGACAGAATTTCAGCTGCCGCTCTACGACGCGGAGATCCTGACCAGCTCCAAGCATATGGCCGATGTGTTTGAGGAGACGGCGGCCCTATGCGGGAAACCGAAGGAGGTCTCCAACTGGCTCATGGTGGAGGCCATGCGTCTGCTGAAAGAAAATGAAATGGACATGGAGGATATGGCGTTTTCGCCGGAGAATCTGGCAAAACTGATCGGTCTGGTGGATCAGAACGCCATCAACCGCACGGTGGCGAAAACGGTGTTTGAGGAAATTTTTGCCCATGACGTGGATCCGGAGAAATATGTGGAGGAGAAGGGCCTCAGGATCGTCAGCGATGAGGGGGCCCTGCGCCGGACCGTCGGGGAGATCCTTGCGGCCAATCCCCAGTCCGTGGCGGATTATCATAATGGGAAAGCGAAGGCCATGGGATTTCTGGTCGGTCAGACGATGCGGGCCATGAAAGGCAAGGCGGATCCGTCGAAAGTGAATCAGATCGTGAAGGAACTGTTGACAAGCGGGTCAGATTTACGGTATAGTACTGAGAAAATGAAGGAGGACAAAGAATGAAGCCGTATGCGGAATTGACGAAAGAAGAATTGATGGAACTGCGCAAAGAGCTGAAAGCAGAGTATAAAGAATATCAGAGCAGGGACCTGCGTCTGGACATGTCCAGAGGGAAACCGAGCATTGATCAGCTGGATCTGTCCATGGGCATGATGGATGTGCTGGGCAGCGATTCGGATTTAACCTGCGACGACGGCACCGACTGCCGCAACTACGGCGTGCTGGACGGCATCAGCGAGGCCAAGGAATTGCTGGCCGACATGATGGAGGTACGTCCGGAGCAGATCATTATTTACGGCAACTCCAGTTTGAACGTCATGTTTGACAGCATTTCCCGATCCATGACCCACGGAGTCATGGGCAGTACGCCCTGGTGCAAGCTGGACAAGGTGAAATTCCTCTGCCCGGTGCCCGGCTACGACCGTCATTTCGCCATGACCGAGTATTTCGGCATCGAGATGATCAATGTGCCGATGAACGAGTACGGCCCCGATATGGACATGGTGGAGGAGCTGGTGGCTTCCGACGATTCGATCAAGGGGATCTGGTGCGTGCCCAAATATTCCAATCCCACGGGCATCTCCTATTCGGATGACGTGGTCCGCCGTTTCGCCCGTCTGAAACCGGCAGCCGCCGATTTCCGCATCTATTGGGACAATGCCTATACCGTTCATCATCTCTACGATATGGGGCAGGATCATCTGATCGAGATTCTGGCGGAATGTAAGCGGGCAGGCAATCCGGACCTGGCGATCAAATTTGCGTCCACCTCCAAGATCAGTTTCCCCGGCTCCGGCATTGCGGCGCTGGCGGCCTCGGAGAATAACCTGGTCGATATCAAGAAGCAGCTGAAATTCCAGACCATCGGTCATGACAAGGTGAATCAGCTCCGCCATGTGCGTTATTTTAAGAATATTCACGGAATGGTGGAGCATATGCGCAAACACGCCGACATCATGCGGCCAAAATTCGAAGCGGTAGTCGAGATCCTGAACCGCGAGCTGGGCGGGCTGGGCATCGGCACCTGGACCAATCCGAGAGGCGGTTATTTCATCTCTTTTGATTCCATGGAAGGCTGCGCCAAGGACATTGTGGCCCGCTGCAAGAAAGCCGGCCTGGTGATGACGGGAGCCGGAGCGACTTACCCCTACGGCAAGGATCCCCATGACTCCAACATCCGCATCGCGCCGTCTTACCCGCCCCTGGATGACCTGCGGGAGGCGATGGGACTGTTCGCTCTGTGCGTGAAGCTGGTCAGCGTGGATAAGCTTTTGAACGAAAAAGAGCAGTAACCCGATAACGTATGAAAGAAAGACCGGAAACAGCTGCGGTGAGGAGCGGGTTCCGGTCTTTTGGTATGCGCCTGTGATGTTGCGTTTAAATTTGAAAACATACATTTTATATCCTTATGCGATTTTATGCGTAAGGCTTTTTTCTTCCGAGCTCCAGATAACTGCTGAAATCCCATTGATATTTACTATGGTTTGGCATATAATATGAAGTAAAGAAAGTAAAGAATGTAGGATATGGATTGGGAAAGGACGGTAATTATGGAAATAGCGAAGGTTTCGTCAAAAGGACAGGTCACGATACCGATCTCGGTGAGGAATCGTCTGAAATTGAAGGCGGGCGACAAACTTGTGATTTTGGAAGAAAACGGAAGGTATTATATTGATAATGCAGCCTTGCTGGCATTCAAAAGGGTGGAGGATGCGTTTGCCGGAGAAGCTACCAAAGCCGGGTTTGAAACGGAAGCAGATATGCAGGATTTTATGCTGGAAATCCGGAAAGAAGTAAGAGGGTATTAGGCTGCGCGTAATGCTTGATACCAATGTATTTGTTTCCATGATTTTCTTTCCATCTGACCAGACAAGGGAATTGGCAGGACGCCCGGCCGGAAGGCACCGTATTGTCGTCTGTGATTATGTGACTGAGGAACTCCGATTGGTGACAGATCGTAAATTCCCTGTGAAAAGGGCAGCTTTAGATATTTTCTTCAGAGAGCTTCCGTACGAGCTGGTTTATACGCCTAAAGCACTCAATCTGGATGAATTTCCCAGTGTAAGAGATGCAAAGGATTCGCCGATACTGGCAACTGCAATACCGGAAGAAGTGGATGTCTTTGTAACGGGAGACAAAGACTTCTTGGTACTGGATGTAGAGATGCCTGATATTGTTGCTATTGCGGAATTTTTGGAAAAATATTGACGTAGATGTGGGAAAACGAGTTTGGTGCATCATGAAACAATGATGTGATAGGCTCGAATGATGTAAAAAACGAAGAGAGTAAAAATCTTTTCAAATACTATATTTGATGGATATTTATTACGGTATATAAGAGCATTTTGTTACTAAAAAGGGTTTTAGTGACTTTCATTCGTAATCAGGGTAAAAAAGTGCTTCTTTGGAGATACAAAGTCTCGCCCATTACGAATTTTGGGCCTATAGACGAACTTTTTTGCTAAAGAAATTGGAGGCGATTTTTAGTCTATGTTGTTCAAATTGCACAGTGAATACCAGCCCACCGGCGACCAGCCCCAGGCCATCGAGGCCCTGGTGAAAGGCTTCCGGGAGGGCAACCAGTTCCAGACTTTGCTGGGTGTCACCGGTTCCGGCAAGACCTTTACGATGGCGAATGTCATCCAGGCGCTGAATAAACCGACGCTGGTACTGGCGCACAATAAAACGCTGGCGGCGCAGCTTTACAGCGAGTTTAAGGAGTTCTTCCCGGAGAACGCGGTGGAGTATTTTGTGTCGTATTATGATTTGATTTGAAAACATACATTATCTAGTATTGTTTGGTATTATTTATT
>CANQUA010000015.1 GCA_947626915.1 uncultured Lachnospiraceae bacterium | reverse complement strand
GAGGCGGAGCGGAGAGAGAGCGGAGTGGAACGGATGAGATTCAGTATGTGGTTTTCAGGGTATGTGCCGGAAACAGATTCATAAAAAACTATCTTGACAGATCAGAGAGAGCGATATACAATAGGTAAGTGGATCTGGGGGAGCGTTTTTTGCTCCCGGATATAATCCTCGATAGCTCAGTCGGTAGAGCACGCGGCTGTTAACCGCGCTGTCGTAGGTTCGAGTCCTACTCGGGGAGTTTACAATGGCCTTTATAAAAGTGAAACAGTTGCTGCTTGCCGAGCAGCTGAGGCATATTGAGTAAAGTTTATTGAGATTTGGGCCCCATGGTCAAGCGGTTAAGACATCGCCCTTTCACGGCGGTAACACGAGTTCGAATCTCGTTGGGGTCATCTGCATCTGGACCTTTAGCTCAGTTGGTTAGAGCAACCGGCTCATAACCGGTCGGTCCTGGGTTCGAGTCCCCGAAGGTCCATTGTTTTAGCGGATATGGTTCCGCAGAGAAAAGATGATTTGGCCCGGTGGTTCAGTTGGTTAGAACGCCGCCCTGTCACGGCGGAGGTCGTGGGTTCGAGTCCCATCCGGGTCGCTGTCTGATACAGCATGCTGGATCAGACTTTCCGGTCAGCATTGGCGGATGCAGCGGTTCATGAAGCGCGGCGGGAGATCCGTTTGACCGGCGCAGGATTGAAGTATCAGATGGATGACAGAATATGTGCGCGTAGCTCAGCTGGATAGAGCACTTGGCTACGGACCAAGGTGTCGGGGGTTCGAATCCTCTCGCGCACGTAGAGCCCTTGAGAAATCAAGGGCTCTTTCCTTTTCCGGAGCCCCGGAAGTATAGAGCGTCTGAGCGGACTTTACCGCAAATTCGGCAAAAATATCTTGCAGTTCTGCGGCGGAACGTTTATAATGGAACCAGAGTAATTTGTATACAAATAATACAAATCTTATCAGAGGAGGATGATCAAGATGGATATTCGATATTCTGCAAATCAGAGGGACGTAAAACGTTATACGACGGAAGAACTGAGAAATGAATTCCTGATTCAGAATCTCTATGCGCCCAATGAGGTGCATGCTGTATATTCTCATGTAGACCGTATGGTGACGATGGGCTGTATGCCGACGACGGAGCAGGTATCTATTGACAAGGGAATCGACTGCTGGAAGAATTTTGGTACGCATTTCTTCCTGGAGCGCCGTGAGATCGGTATCTTCAATATTGGCGGCCCCGGCAGGATCGTGGCGGACGACGAGACATTTTCCCTTGGATATAAAGACTGTCTCTACATTACCAAAGGCACGAGGGCGGTGCTTTTTTCCAGCGACGACGCGGAGCGTCCGGCGAAGTTTTATATGGTCAGCGCACCGGCTCATACCTCTTACAAGACCACGTTCATTTCCATTCAGGATGCGGCCAAGCGGACCCTGGGCGATCCGTCCGCGTCCAACCGGCGGACCATTAACCAGTTCATTCATCCGGACGTGCTGAAAACGTGTCAGCTTTCCATGGGCATGACCGTGCTGGAGAAGGGCAGCATCTGGAATACAATGCCCTGTCATACCCATGAGCGCCGCATGGAGGTATACATGTATTTCGAGGTCCCGGAGGATAATGTGGTCTTCCATCTGATGGGCGAGCCCGGCGAGACGCGGCACATTGTGATGAAGAATGAGGAAGCGGTCATCAGTCCTTCCTGGAGTATTCATGCCGGAGCGGGTACCTCCAACTACACCTTCATCTGGGCCATGGGCGGAGAAAATCTGGCTTTCGACGATATGGACAATTTAAAGCCGACGGAACTGAAATGATTCCGTGCCGGGAGAAGCCGCAGATGCGGATTTTCCTGTCGGATCGCGGAAAGCGGCAGGGAGGTTCCGTGAGGCGAATGGAAACATGAAAAGGGAATAGCTGAAATTTTCCGGCTGGGCGGCGGGTTCGTCCAGCCGGAATTGGAATCAGACGGATTGAGTCTGAAAAGAAGTGCGGGTTGGGAAGCTTGTGACCGCGGGAATGGACAGTATGAGGTGACTATGGAAGATGCGGCGTATAAGAGTCGGGAAGATATGGTGTATCAGGTCCTGAAACAGGAGATTCTGGATCTGGAGTTAAAACCGGGACAGTTGATAAAAGAGAATGAAATTTGCGAGCGCTTTTTGGTTTCCAGGACCCCGGTCCGCGACGCCCTCCGCCTGCTCCAGGAGCAGGGCTTTGTGGTTACGGTTCCTTACCGGGGCATTTATGTGACGCTTTTAAGCCTCAGCAACATCAAGCAGATGATCTATATGCGGGTGGCGGTGGAAACAATGGTGATGCGGGACTTCTCCAAGATTGCGACGCCGATGTTGATGGAGGATGTGTATTACCTGATCCGCAAGCAAAAGGCCCTGATCCAGACCGGCGATTTCAAACCGGAGCAGTTCTACCGCCTGGACGCGGAACTGCACGGCTGCTGGTTCGACGCCACGAAGAAAGGGAAGCTGTGGGCCCTTCTGCAGGAGCAGCAGCTTCATTATACCCGGTTCCGGATGCTGGATTTTGTGACGGAGACAGACTTTACCCGGATCGTTCACGAGCATGAGCAGCTGGTGGAGCGGCTGGAACAGCGCGACATCGCGGGGATGGAGACGGTTTTGAAGGATCATCTGTATTTCAGTATGAAGCGTATGCGTCACCAGATCGATGTGGAATACCGGGAGTATTTTGAGGAGGAGGACCCGGTCGGGAAATTTGATATTTGACGGACCGGGCTGAAAGGCAGAAAAGAGAAACATTTGTCCGCGTACCGCCGCGGCGGCCGGGCAAAACATAAGAAAAGGGGGAAGGTTATGGGGATTCACTGGAAAAAGGTGGAGCAGAAGCTGGAACAGGCGCCCGGCTCCATCGCGTTTTATTACAGAGGGCTGGAAAGCGGCGAAGAATTTTCCTGGCGGGGCGATGAGAAATTATATGCCGCCAGCGTGATCAAACTCTATATTATGGCAGCGGCTTTCGCCATGATTGAACGGGGAGAGCTGGATCCGGACCGGATTGTTGTGATGAAAAAGGAATATTACGTACCGTCCTGCGGTGCGGTGGCCTATATGCACGAGGGTTTGGAGGTGACGGTCATGGATCTGATCACGTTGATGATTATTTTCAGCGACAATACCGCCACCAACATTCTGATCGATCTCCTTGGCATGGAGAAAATCAACGCGGAAGTGCGGGTCATGGGCTATGAGGATCCGTGGCTCCGCCGGAAAATGTACGACTGGGAAAAAGCCAGGCGGGGAATTCAGAATCTGATCACGGCCCGCGGCGTTGGGAGGCTGCTGACCGATATTTACAACGGGAAAACGGTCAGCGGGGCGGCCAGCGAAAAGATGCTGTCGATTCTGAAGGACCAGCAGTACGACAGCAAGATGCCGTTTTATCTGCGGGCGCTGGAAGATGCGCCGCTGGTGGCTCACAAGACCGGCGAGGATACGGGGATTACCCACGACGTGGGAATTGTCTACGCGGAGAAGCCGTTTGTAGTGTGCTTCTGCGGAAATGAGACGGATACGCCGGTATTTGAGCGGGTCATGGCGGAGATCACGTATTATTTGTATCTGGAACATTCACCCGGCGTGCTGGCAAGGGGAGAACTGCGCTGGGAACCTATTTACAGGGAATTTACGGAGGCGAACTGATTATGAAGGAGCTGGATCTGGATACGGCGGAGAGTATCCTGGAGCAAATGAAATATGTCCTGGAGCAAATTGGCGGGGAATTGAACGAACTGGAGTCTTTGCGCCGGAAATACGGCGAGGCGTTTCGGGCGATCGGGATACCGCCGGAATCGGACAGGATGAACGGAATTTTTGAAGAGTATAAAAATCAAATGCAGTTTGACGCGGAGCGTCTGGAAGAGGTCAGGACGATCTGGCTGGGCATGATTGAGCAGCTCCGGAAGACGCTGACTGTGACAGGCAAGTTCGCAAATAAGGAATGAGGGGCGTACATAGTATGAAAATAGCGAGGATCGATACGGCAGAAGTGAATATTCCGCTGGTCACGCCTTTTAAAACGGCACTGCGGACCGTGGATCATGTCAATGACATCGTGGTGCGGGTAACGGCGGACAACGGAGAGACCGGATACGGGGAAGCGCCGCCTACGGCAGTCATTACCGGGGATACGAAGGGCTCCATCCGCTGCGCCATTGAGGAGTTCATCGCGCCCAGCCTGATCGGAATGGAGACAGACAATCTGGACGGCATCATGCGAAAGCTTCATGGCTGTATCCTGAAAAATACCTCCGCCAAGGCCGCGGTGGATATGGCGGTTTACGATCTGTTCGCCAAATCCTGCGGAAAGCCCCTTTATAAAGTACTGGGCGGAAACCGGACAGAGATTGAGACGGATCTGACCATCAGCGTCAACGAGATTGACGAGATGGTTTCCGACAGTCTGAAAGCGGTGGCCCAGGGGTTTAATATCCTGAAGATCAAGGTGGGAAAGGAGAGTTTGAAAGATATCGAGCGGATCCGCGCGATCCGCGACGCGGTAGGGCCGGATGTGAAACTGCGCATCGACGCCAATCAGGGGTGGACAGCCAAGGACGCGGTGCGTATCATCCGCACGCTGGAGGATATGGGCGTTGAGATGGATCTGGTGGAACAGCCGGTGTCCGCCCATGATTTTGCGGGCATGAAATATGTGACCGGTCAGGTGAATACGAAAATTCTGGCGGATGAAAGCGTATTTTCGCCGGAGGACGCGATCTGCCTGATCCAGGAACGGGCGGCGGATCTGATCAATATTAAGCTGATGAAGACAGGCGGCATCTATGAGGCGCTGAAGGTCTGCGCGATCGCGGAGAGTTACGGCGTGGAGTGCATGATCGGCTGTATGCTGGAGAGCAAGATCGCGGTCAGCGCGGCGGCTCATCTGGCGGCGGGCAAGGGCGTGATTACCAGGGCGGATCTGGACGGACCGTCCCTGTGCCGGGTCGACCCGTACACAGGCGGGCCGGTTTATGAGGGCAGCCGCATCATTATGAACGAGACGCCTGGCATCGGGATCATAGGAGTACCGGGCTTTGAAGAGTGAGACAGGCGCGGATTCCGCGCGGGAGGGACTTTTTATGAGATATGGAATTGTGAGAAAGGCGCTCAGCACCATTTACGAGGGAGCATCAGAGCAAATGGAATCCAATGGGCAGATCCTGTCGGGGATCGCCGATGAAGCGGCCCATGGAATGATCGTGGAGATAACCGGCGGGAAAGAAGCGGGGAGGTTCTTCCCGGTACGTACGTTCTACAATTATACGGGCTATCTCCCTGAGGAGGACATCCTGGAGGTTACCCGGGAAGAGGCGCAGGCGTGGGAAGCCTCGGATCTGCGCGTGGTCAGCGGTATCTGCGTGGATGTGACTTCTCTGCCGAAGGTACAGGGCGTGTGTCTGATCAGCCTGTTCCGCGGCGGTATGGTGCAGGTGCTGGACTGGGAATCGGAGACGCGCGGCTGGGCCAGAGTCCGTCTGGCGGACGGCCGGACCGGTTATATGCGGAACCAGTACCTGATGGAGAAAAAATTTTCTCAGGCGGGCGCATGGCTGGTAGAACTGCCCCAGGCGGAGATCCCGGATGAGGAAGCGTTCCGGCGGGCCGTAATGGAGACGGCCAAAGCGTATCTGGGCGTTCAGTACCGCTGGGGCGGAAAGACGACGGCAGGAATCGACTGTTCCGGCCTGGTATCGGTGAGCTATATGCTGAACGGCATACTGATCTACCGGGACGCGAAGATCCTGGAAGGGTTCCCGCTGAAGGAGATACCAAAAGAAAATAAGAAAGCCGGGGACCTGCTGTTTTTCCCCGGCCATGTGGCCATGTATCTGGGAGACGGACTTTACATCCATTCTACCGGCAGAATCGGCAGCGGCGGCGTAGTGTATAACAGCCTGAACCCGGACAGCCCGATTTACCGCCAGGATCTGGTGGACTGTATGAAAGCCGTGGGGAGTATTTTCTGACGGCTGCCGGGCAAGGAAACCGACTGTCGGGAAGGGCGGCGCAGAGGAAGCGCGGGACACAAAACGCAGACGGCCCTGCAGATGGGACAGACCGTCGTTTGGATTGGAAAAGGAGGTACGGAAGATGGACGCGAGACTGACGCTGGAAAAGCGGATCGAGGCGGAACTGAAAAGTTATGATGGGTTTGTGGGCATTTATGCCGACGACTTCCACGGGAATATCATTTCCATGGGAGCGGATGAAAAATTTGAGACAGCCAGCACGGTGAAAACGTATATCCTGGCCTGCCTGTTTGATGAGATTGAAAAAGGGCACGCCGGCCTGGATGAGATGCTTACCTATAAGGAAGAGCATGTGGTGGACGGCAGCGGCGTTCTGAACGCCCTGGATCCGGGCGCGGTGCTGCGGGTCAAGGATGTGGCGACGCTGATGATCATTGTCAGCGACAACATTGCTACTAACATCATGATCGATTATCTGGGAGTCGATACGATCAACGCCTGCATTCAGAAGCTGGGCTGCAGGGATACGGTGCTTCACAATCCGATCCATTTTGATCAGTATGATAAACTGGGCACGACGACGCCCCGGGACTATGCCAGCATTTATACCCGGCTGGCCAGGGGAGAGCTTTTAAATCCGAAAGCCGATGCCCAGATGGTGGAGATTCTGAAAAAACAGCATTATAACAGTATGCTGACCAGGGATTTCCCTCAGTATTATATGGACAGCGACAATACGGACGATGTGATGATCCGCGTAGCGTCCAAGAGCGGGAGCATGAACGCCTGCCGGAATGACGGAGGGATTATTTTCACGCCGTACGGGCCTTACGTGCTGGTGATGCTCCATAAAAATTTCAGCGACGCCATGTATTATGCGGGCCATCCGGCGACCGTCTTCGGAGGGCGGATCAGCCGGATGCTGCTGGATCAGTTCCTGGCGCTGGAGGGGCGGTTTGTGCTGTGAGCCGTGGAAATTTGCCGCAGCCGGTTCATGAAGAATATGGGAAGATGCCTGTAAAGGCTGTTTTCGCAGCGGAAGACGGAAGCTTCGAATATGAGATCGTCCGCTCCGGCCGCAGGACCGTGTCCCTTCAGGTGACGCGGGACGGGCGGGTGGAGGTGCGCTGTCCTCTTCGGATGCCCCTGCGGCAGGTCAGGGCGTTTGTGGAGGAGCACCGGGAATGGGTATCCGAGCATCTGACCAGAGCGCGGGAGCGGATGGAAGAGCGGCCCATGTTCACGGAGGCGGAGATCCGACAGTACCGGAAGGAAGCGCGGCGGGTCCTGACGGAAAAAGCCGGCCGTTGGGCCGCGCGGATGGGCGTGACCTACGGCAGGATCGCGATCCGGCAGCAGGCCACCCGCTGGGGAAGCTGCAGCGCGAAGGGAAATCTGAACTTTAACTGGGTCCTGGCGCTGCTCCCGGAAGAGCTGCAGGATTATGTGGTGGTGCATGAGCTGGCCCACCGCCGGGAGATGAATCATTCGCCCCGGTTCTGGAGGATCGTGGAGGAGCAGATTCCTGATTATGCTGTGTGCAGGAAGAGACTGAAAGAGTATGAAGGGTATGTGAATCCTCAGACGGCTCCGTCTGACTGGGATGAACAGACAGAGCGGCCGGAATCATAAAATTATGGCAGGCGGCTGCGGGAGAACAGCGCCGGCAGCCGCACAAAAATGAGAAAATAAGAGAGCAGGAGCGTCAGATGGCAGCGAAATGGATGCTATACACAAAAAAAGCCGATTTTGACGGCATAGCCAGACAGTACGGGATCGATCCGGTGACGGCCAGAGTGATCCGGAACCGGGATGTCTGCGGGGATGATGCGGTGCGCAGGTATCTTTACGGCACCCGGAGAGATTTTTATTCGCCTCATCTGCTGAAGGACGCGGACAAGGCGGCGGATCTGCTGCTTCAGAAAATTGCCGCGGGCAGACGGATCCGTATCGTGGGCGATTATGATATTGACGGGGTCTGCTCCACCTATCTTCTGTATCAGGCGCTGACGCGGCTGGGGGCGCGGGTGGATTATGAGATTCCCGACCGCATCAGGGATGGCTACGGGATCAATGAGCAGATCATCGAAGCGGCCGCCGCGGAGGGGATCGATACGGTCCTGACCTGCGACAATGGGATCTCGGCGGTGCCTCAGATGGAGTTTGCCAGGCAGTCCGGCATGACGGTGATCATCACCGATCATCACGACATTCCTCAGGATGAGCAGGGACAGGATATCCTGCCGTGGGCCGCGGCGATCGTGAACCCGAAGCAGTCCGGCTGCGCATATCCGTGGAAAGAGATCTGCGGGGCCGTGGTGGCTTATAAATTGATTCAGATCCTTTACGAACGGGCCCATATCCCCATGAAGGAATGGGAGGATATGCTGGAATTTGCGGCGATCGCTACCGTAGGCGACGTGATGCGGCTGCAGGACGAGAACCGGATCCTGGTGAAGGAAGGGCTGAAGCAGATGCCCGGGACGAAAAGCGTGGGACTGCGGAAGCTGGTGGAGAAAAATGAACTGGATATTGCGCACCTGACCGCCTACCATATCGGCTTTGTCGTCGGCCCCTGCCTGAACGCCGGCGGCAGGCTGCAGACCGCTAAGCTGGCCCTGCGGCTGCTGCTGTGCCGGGATGAGGCGGAGGCGGACACTTTGGCGTCAGAACTGAAGCTGCTCAACGATCAGCGGAAGGATATGACGATTCAGGGCGTGAAGCAGGCGTCGGAGCAGGTAGAGGCGTATTACCGGGACGATAAAGTGCTGGTAGTGTACCTGCCGGACTGCCATGAGTCTCTGGCGGGCATCATCGCCGGACGTCTGCGGGAGCAGTACAATAAGCCTTCGTTCGTCATCACGAGGTCCGAGGACGGCGTCAAGGGCTCCGGCCGTTCCATCGAGGCGTATCATATGTTCGCGTCCCTCTGCGAGGTAAAAGAACTCTTTACAAAATTCGGCGGCCACCCGATGGCGGCGGGGCTTTCCATGGCGTCAGAGGCGGATGTGGAACGGCTGCGGCGTGCGCTTAACGAGCGGGCCCGCCTGACGGAAGATGATTTTGTGCCGCGGCTGTGGATCGATGTGCCGATGCCCATGGACTATGTGACCGAGGCGCTGATCCGCGAACTGGAACTTCTGGAGCCGTTCGGCAATGGGAACGAGAAGCCCCAGTTCGCGCAGAAGGGCCTGCGGATCCGCTCCGCCAGGGTGCTGGGCAAAAACCGCAACGCGGTGAAGCTTTCGCTGGTGACGCCTGCGGGCAGGCCGATAGACGCCATGGTGTTTGCGGACGGCGACGCGTTCATGGAGGAAATGGGAGACAGCCGCGTGATGGACGTCATTTATTATCCGACGATCAACGAATATAACGGGAACCGGACGATCCAGGCGGTGGTGAAGGAGTGGAAGTTCGGCCAGGCAGGCCCGGACGCGGCAGGAAAGCCGGCGGTGCCGCGGCGAGGCCGTTTTTAAGGCAGGATGAGCCGCCCGGATGGAAAATGATCGGCGGGCGAAAACACGGGGTTGAAAAACCGGACAGGATTGGATATAATGGGAAAAACCATAGTTAAGCATACAGAAAGGCGGATACTACCATGGTAAATCAGGTAATGGATTTTATCGAACAGCAGGACCCGGAGGTCGGAGCGGCCATTAAACAGGAGGCGGCCCGTCAGCGGCGGAACCTGGAACTGATCGCGTCGGAAAATATCGTGTCGGAAGCCGTGATGGCGGCCATGGGCACGGTTCTGACCAATAAATACGCGGAGGGATATTCCGGCAAGCGCTATTACGGCGGCTGCGAATATATTGATGTGGTGGAGACGCTGGCCATCGAGCGGGCGAAGAAGCTGTTCGGCTGCGATTACGCCAACGTGCAGCCCCACTCCGGGGCCCAGGCCAACATGGCGGTGTTCCTGTCGATGTTAAAGCCGGGCGACACGTTTATGGGCATGAATCTGGATCAGGGCGGCCATCTGTCTCACGGAAGCCCCGTGAATTTTTCCGGGATGTATTTCCATATGGTGTCCTACGGCGTCGATGAAAACGGGTTCCTGGACTATGACGAGATGGAGCGCATTGCTCTGGAATGCAAGCCGAAAATGATCCTGGCGGGCGCCAGCGCGTACGCGCGCGAGATCGATTTCAAGCGGTTCCGTCAGGTGGCGGACAAGGTTGGGGCGTATCTGATGGTGGACATGGCCCATATCGCCGGCCTGGTGGCAGCGGGCGTCCATCCCAGCCCGATTCCCTACGCGGACGTGGTCACGACGACGACCCACAAGACGCTGCGGGGACCGAGAGGCGGCATGATCCTGGCAAATAAGGAAGCCGCGGAGAAATTTAATTTCAATAAAGCGATCTTCCCCGGAACTCAGGGCGGCCCTCTGGAGCATGTGATCGCGGCCAAGGCGGTGTGCTTCGGCGAGGCGCTGAAGCCGGAATTTAAGGCCTATCAGCAGCAGATCGTGAAGAATGCGAAGGCACTGGCGGAGGAACTGCAGAAGCAGGGCTTCAGGATCCTGACCGGCGGCACCGACAACCATCTGATGCTGCTGGATCTGCGCGGCATGGACATTTCCGGCAAGGAACTGCAGAACCGCTGCGACCAGGTGTATATCACGCTGAACAAGAACGCGGTGCCCGGCGATCCGAGAAGTCCGTTCGTGACCTCCGGCGTGCGCATCGGAACGCCCGCTGTGACTTCCCGCGGACTGGTGGAGTCGGATATGGCGAAGGTGGCCGAGTGCATCTGGCTGGCCGCGACCGATTTTGAGGCGAAAGCCGATTATATCCGGGCTGAGGTGACGAAAATCTGCGAGAAGTATCCGATCTACGCATAGAGTTTATGGGCGGAAGTCTGCGCGGGGAATGTTTTGTGTTTGATTATGATGCGGTTTCGAAAATGAGTGTGCGGCCGCACCGGACACATTCCGAATCGGGGCCGGGAACATGCGCGCAGATGTACGGAACTGTTATGACATGAAATTCAGAACGGGGCGCTGCCGGAACATTCGTATCGTCGGCCGCCCTGTTTTGCGTCTGTATACAGAAAAACACAAAGAAAACTGCCTAGAAGAAACCGCCGAAGCTTTTGGATTCCGATTGACGAAACCGACCTGTCATGTTATAGTTATATCCAGCCAAACAGCATACGCTTCTGCGCCGGGAGGCGCCGCCGCGGATATCCGCGGCGAGGGAACACGACTGAGACTGTCGGGCTATCCCAGTAACCGTGAAGCTGACGAACGGGCAATCAAGTCACTGCCGCAAGGCGGGAAGGCGCCCCAGTAGGTGGAAGCCAAGCCGGGAGACCTGTCTGCGTATGAAACACTTCTGGGGTTGGGTGGGAACAGCGCGGGTCTGTGTGAATCTGCGCGTTTTTGTTGCTCTCCAATCTGGGGGAGCAATTTTTTTGGCCCGTTCTTTTCCTGGCGCACGGGGAAGCGTCCTGTGCCGCGGTTTATGCCCTGCGGTCCGGAACGTGCGGTACTGCGGCGGGGCGGCAGCTGAAACCGGGAGGCAGGCAAAGAGCGGTTCTGCAAATGCTCCTTCTTCTGTCTGGCAAAAATATCGAAAGGAGCAAATCCAAAATGAAACGCAACAAATTTTTGGCAGCGGGCATCGCTGTCATACTGGCGTGCGCACTTGCGGCGTGCGGCGGTCAGCCGGGTACGCAGCAGACGGCGGCTGCGTCCACAGCCGCGGAGACCGCGGTAAAAGAGACCGCGGTGGAGACAACGGAGGCATCGACGGAAGCGCCGGAAACTTCTGAGGAGACATCCGCGGCGAGTGAGGCGTCCGGCCCTATCAAGGTTACAGATATGCTGGGCCGGGAAATTACGTTGGAAAAGCCGGCCACGCGGGTTGTGGCGCTGACGGCTTCCGACTGTGAGATCCTTTTTGCCATCGGTGCGGGCGACACGCTGGTGGGCCGCGGTACCTACTGCGATTATCCGGCAGAGGTTCTCGATATTCCGGCAGTGCAGTCCGGCTCCGAAACCAATATCGAGGAGATTCTGGCTTTGGAACCCCAGCTGCTGATCATGAGCGCGATGTCGCAGACCGAAGAGCAGGCGGCCCAGCTGGAGAACGCCGGCGTGCAGGTGGTGATCAGCGACGCCCAGGACATTGCGGGCGTCTATACGGCCATTGAAATGATCGGAAAGCTGATGGGCAAGGACGAAAACGCGGCGGAAGTGATTGACGGGATGAAGACCTCTTTTGCGGAGCTTGAGGAAAAAGCAGCCGGGGACGGCACGGAAAGCATTTATTTTGAAGTGTCGCCGCTGGAGTACGGTCTGTATACGGCAGGAGCGCACACTTTTATGGACGAGGTCGCGAATATGCTGGGGCTCAGGAACTGCTTTGCCGATGTGGAGGGATGGAGCGCCATTTCCGAGGAGCAGGTGCTGGATCGGAACCCGGATTATATCCTGACCATTACCCTATATTATGGCGAGGGCCCCACGCCTGAGGAGGAGATCTTAAGCCGCGCGGGCTGGGAAAATGTGACGGCGGTGAAGAATAAAGCGATTTTGAACCTTGTGGGCAATGAACTGTCGCGTCCGGCGCCCAGGCTGGTGGACGGCGCGCAGATGCTGTTTGATTTTGTGTACGGCGGAGACGCAAAATAGTGATGCGGAGCGGAACCGCGCGGAGGATCCGGGGAGAAAGGAGCGGCTGTGAAAGCGCGTTCAGACAGGTTTTCTTTCATTGTATTTTTGGCTTTTGCCGCGGTCGCGTTTGCGGTGTTCTGCCTCTGCGTCTGCGTGGGAAGCGTCGGCATCCCGCTTACGGACACATTGTCTGTGATCTGGGGAGGCGTGCGGTACCAGGCAGGCCGGATTTTGACAGTCCTGTCCGGCGTGGTATCGGGCGGCAGCGGCGCGGCGGGGTCTGCGTGGCAGGCGGCGCGTCCGGAAGGGCTGCAGGCGTCGATCATTCTGTCGGTCCGTCTGCCGCGGGTACTCTGTGTCGCCATGACCGGCGCGGCGCTGGCGCTGGCGGGCGGGGCCATGCAGGGACTTCTGAAGAATCCGCTGGCGGACGGTTCCACGCTGGGCGTGTCTTCCGGCGCGGCATTGGGAGCGGTGACGGCCATTGCGTTCGGCATTCGTTTTCCGGGGCTGCCGTTTGCGGGAACCATGGTCATGGCGATCCTGTTTGCGTTCCTGTCTCTGGTACTGATCCTGGCGCTGGCGTACCGGCTGGATTATTCGCTTGCCACCAACACGATCATTTTGATCGGCGTGATATTTTCCATGTTTGTGTCCAGCCTGATGAATATCATCGTAACGTTCGCGGCGGACCATATTCAGCATATCACGTTCTGGACCATGGGAAGCCTGCAGGGCACAAGCTATCAGAACGCGCTGGTGCTTCTGGGAGCGCTTCTGGTTTGCGGCGGCATAATCCTGCGCCATGCCCGGGAGCTGAACGCTTTCGCCATCGGCGAGGACAATGCCCGCCATATCGGCGTCGATGTGCGGAAAGTGAAGCTGGTGATTCTGATCACGGTGTCGGGACTGATCGGCGTCTGCGTGTCCATCGGCGGCAGCATCGGATTTGTGGGGCTTGTAACGCCTCATATGGTGCGGATGCTGGTGGGGCCGAATCACCGCAGGCTGCTTCCGGCGTCGCTGTTCGGCGGCGCGGTGTTTCTGATGCTGGCGGATCTGGCGGCGCGGGTCCTGCTGGATCCGATCGAACTGCCTATTGGCGTCGTCACCAGCCTGGTGGGGGCGGTGGCGTTCGTGGTGATCTTTTACCGGTCAAGAAAGCATGGGTGAAAGGCGGCGGGCGGCTGTGAGATGGAATCGCCGCCGGAAGAGGCCGGCTGCATGAGAAGGGGATGGCTGCCGAAAACGGCAGCTGTCCCTGCTCCCCGGCATGAAGGGACAGGCGCAGTCCGGAAGGAAAGCCGGCAAAACTGTAATTGGAAGACAGCGGCAGGAGGGAAAGGAGGAACGGCGTTATGCTGCATGTGGAAGATCTGACCGTGCGTTACGGCGATCTGACGATCGTGGATCATCTGAATTTCGCAGTGGAAGAAGGGCAGTGGCTGATGATCGTCGGGCCCAACGGCGCGGGGAAATCGACGGCGCTGAACGCCATCGCCCAGGGAACGGCGTACACCGGACGCGTGATGTTTGAGGGCGGGGAGATGAAGAAGAAAAAATCCTCCGACCGCGCCCGCTGTGTCGGCGTGCTGATGCAGAATCATTTTGTGGAATACGCTTTTTCCGTGGAGGAAGTGGCGGCGCTGGGACGCTATGCCCATAGTGCCGGGGCGCGCCGGAATACGGGAAAAGGCGCCGGCCGCGGCGGCGAAGACAGCCGGGCGGTGGAGGACGCATTGGCGCTTACCGGCATGATTTCCCAGCGGAGACAGTCGATCCTGACGCTTTCCGGCGGCGAGCTGCAGAGGACGTTTCTCGCGCAGGTCTTTGCGCAGGACCCGAAGCTGCTGCTCCTGGACGAGCCGACGAACCATCTGGATCTGGTGTACCAGAAGCAGGTGTTCGAACTGATCGGAAAATGGCTTCAGACGCCGGGGCGGGCGGTTATTTCCGTGGTGCATGATCTGTCGCTGGCGAAAGCGTACGGCACGAAGATTCTTTTGATGAACCATGGCCGGGAAGTAGCCTGCGGACCTGCGGCGGAGGTTCTCGTGCCGGAACATCTGGACCCGGTCTATCAGATGGACGTGGGCGGCTGGATGCGGCAGATGCTGGGGCAGTGGAACGGATAGAGTACTTCCTTCTCGGGAAGCGTTCCTGCCGCTGGTCCGGCCTGCCAGGTATATTCATACATTTCGCGCCGGATGCCGGTCCAATTATTCTGATTTTGTATCGCCGTACAGCTTGCCAGGGCCCGGCATGTTTTGCTGCAATCCTCCCCCGTACAGGCAATAACGGCGCACAGACACATGCCGCTGCTCCAAACGTACGCGGATCCATACTCCATACCGTTGAAAGAATCATCTGTAATATCAGAAAAGAACAATCCTTCGACCGCTGTTATAATTCCAATCAACATATATTTCTGAATTTTCTCCATAGGAAAGTCACTTTCTTAAATACTGCGTTTCGTTCTCTGCATATCACCGGCAAAATTTCGAAGTAAAGCGGCAGGCGGACCGTATCATTCCCGCCGATGATGTTGAAAATTTCTTTAGTTCGGTTCCACGGAATACTTCCATTCAATCGGCCGCCCGCGTTTCCGGGTGACGATCAGGCAGTTTTTTTACAAAATATATTGACATGTGTCCGTATGAGTGCTATGCTGTTATACATATCAGAATAACAGTTAAAACAGTGGAGGTACAAAGGGTGAAACTGATCATTTCCAATGTATCCGGCGTGCCGATCTACGAGCAGATCAAGCGGCAGGTGAAATCGGCGATCCTGTCAGGAGAGCTTCAGGAGAACGAGCCGCTTCCGTCGCTGCGGACGCTGGCCAAGGATCTGAAGATCAGCGTCCTGACCGTGACCAGGGCTTATACGGAACTGGAGCAGGAAGGGTTTGTCCGGAATATCCAGGGACGGGGCTGCTTCGTGATGGGACGCGGTTCCGAGCTGATCCGGGAGCAGCTGATCTGCAAAGCGGAGGCGGGACTTACTGAGGCGGTCAGGGCGGCGCGGATGGCGGAACTGTCGGCGCAGGAACTGCATCATCTTCTGGATATTTTATGGGAGGAGAACGCGAATGAATAATATGTTGGAAGTAAAAGGGTTATCGAGATCATTTCCGGGCTTTCAGCTTAAGGATATCAGCTTTACGCTGCCGAAGGGCTATATCATGGGTCTCATCGGGCCCAATGGCTCCGGCAAAACGACGACGATCAAGCTGATCTTAAATATGCTTAAACGCGGCGGCGGAACGGTGAAGATTCTGGGAATGGACAATCTTTCCGATGAGAAGGCGGCGAAGGCGGAGCTGGCCGTCGTCTTCGATTCCAATTATTTCTGCGAGGCCTGGACCGCTGCGCAGACGGAAGCGGCGCTGGCAGGCTTTTACAAGAACTGGGATACGGACCGGTTCCATCAGCTGCTTTCACGATTCCATATCGATCCGGCAAAGAAGGGGAAGGATCTTTCCAGGGGAATGCAGATGAAGCTGATGCTGGCCTGTGCATTTTCCTACGATGCGAAACTTCTGATCCTGGATGAACCGACCAGCGGGCTGGATCCGGTGTCCCGCGACGAGCTTCTGACCATTTTGTCCGGGTATATCGAGGACGGGGAGCACAGCGTCCTGTTTTCCACCCACATCACCAGCGATCTGGAGCGGGCGGCGGATTATATCACCTATATCAACCGGGGCAGTCTGTTCTTTACCGGCGGGAAGGATGAATTTGTGGACAGTTTCCGGATCGTGAAGGGAGGACCCGGCGATCTGACGGCGGAACTTAAGGAGCGGCTGATCGGTATCCGGACTTTCCCGACAGGGTTTGAGGCGCTGGTGAGGACGGAGGATTTGGGGAGACTGAAGCGCAGAGGCGATGCGGAAATGTCGGGAAGCCGGACGGGTTTTGCCGGCGCGGATCTGTGGAACGGCGCGTCAGCGGCATATTCCGATGTGAAGGAGAAATCGCTTTCAGCGGATACGCTGGTTGTGGAACCGGCGACGATCGACGAGATTGTGGTATTTACCTCGAAGGTTTTGGAGGACGGTGAAGCGTGACGCTGCCGGGACTTGCCGGACAGGATCGGTTCCTGCCGTAGTGCAGCGCGGAGGACACCGGCAGAGCTGCGGACATTTTGAAACTGCAAAAGGAGGAAAAATTTGATGAATGAAACGTTGAAAGCCGCGCGGCTGGATTATTCTTTGCTGCGGCCATACTGGAAAAATATTTGCTTTATTCTTGTGATGCCGATCGTTTACACAAGCGTCGCCCGTTCTCTGTCAGGCGGGATTTCATTTACCATGTGCATGCTGGGGATTACCGTGTCCTATACCTTTGCCATTTCGGAGAAAAACGGTATGGAGCGGCTGTACGGTGTCCTGCCGGTTGCCAGGAGGCATCTGGTGTTTGGCAAATATCTGCTGATCTGTTTCATGGGGCTTCTGGCGCTGGCTTTTTCGCTGATTGCCGATACGGCTGTGCTGAAAGCGATGGGAGAGACAGTGGCAGTCTGGGAGATTGCTGTGAGCGCGGTGCTCGGGTTTCTGGTTTATACCATCTATGTAGTGTTTCAGCTGCCGGGATACTATAAATTTGGCGTGGTCGGCGGGAAAATGTTCCAGTTTATTCCTGTGACGGGATATCTCCTCACGCTGTTTCTGCTTCCGCGCGTCAATGTCAACAGTCCGGTACTTGAGGCGGTGCTTGAACAGCCTGCCGTATTGGCCGGCGCTGTGCTGGCGGGGTGCGCAGCAGCGTATGGGATCTCGATCGGGGTGTCGGTCATGATTTTGAAAAATAAGGAAGTGTAATCGTCGGATAAGCGTTCATACTGTTGGCATAAAGAAATGATTCAAAGTCTATCGGGAACATACGAACCTTACGGGTACTGCCCATAGGAATGGAAGTCATCTCCGAAAGTGTCACGTCAGGCAAAGAGCCTCTGGCGATATAGGTAAAGCGATGGCCGTCACGGAGAAATTCCAGCAGCGTAGGAAGATGGGGGGCCTGAATCTCATCAGTGAAAATCAGTGTGTTTTCTGCCTTCCCCATCTTATCGCCGTCAATCATACTGACGCGGAGACAAAAATCTTCCACCGTCGCGGTGCTTTCAAACAGCTTGCTGCCAACGGAATCTTTCGGCATATTGATCTCAATGAAATATTTCTGTATCGTTTAGTCTTCACTTTTCATATCAGAGTCAATCTCACCGTCCCAATTTCCCTGCGTATAGGTTTCGTCTACCATGTCGCTGATGCCCGCCAGCAGCATGATAATGCCCTGTACTCTGTGAGACTGAACTACATAAGTGCCCTTCTGATGTTCGTCCTCCGCAATGAGGTCGGCGGCCAGAAGAGGCTTCATATGATGATAAACCTGACCGGTGGAACCGAGACCGCATTTTTCCACGAGCATGGACACCGTTTTGGGTCCGCGAAGAATCTCCAGCAGGATGGAAAGGCGGGTGGTATTGCCGATACAGGCCAGCACTCTGCCGGCAATGCCGCTTTCAGCCAGGGCAAGCAGATCTTCCGTGGGGACGGAACTGCGGATCCAGTTGGACTGCCTGTTGTCGGAAGTGTATACGCCCAGGTAGGCGATCAGTCCGCTTCCGCCTCTTTCCTGGGTCTTATAGCACAATTCTTCCATCAGATCACTGAGCCGCTTATCCGGATGCATGCCCTGCATGAGGTATACTCTGCCCAGATTCTTGCCGGAGCATTTGCTCTTCTCTTTGTTGGAGCACTGATTTGGTTCCCTGTCGGGGCGTTGGCCCGACTCTCTGCTGGAGCATTTATCCGGATCTTTGCCGGAATCCTTGTCTGGATTCCTGTCGGAGCACTTGCCCGGCTCCCTGTCGGAACATTTGCCCGGCTTCCTGTCGGAACATTTGCCTGGCTCTCTGTCGGAGCACTTGCCCGGCTCTTGGTCGGAATCCTTGCCGGAAAGCGTTTCCTGCAGCATTCTCGAAATCTGCTCTATCTGAGATGTGATCGTTTCCTGTAAATTTTCCACTTGTTCCTTGAGGGCGTCAATTTCCATTCCATAATTCCGTTCCATGTCTGCTTCCAATCCTTTCTGTTTCATTGTTGAATGTGCTTTTTACCTGCGAGATTACGTAATTACGTGAATACGCAATTACGTAATCACATAATATCATGAATATGGATGGATGTCAACATTTTTATCAAACTATCAGAATAGTATTGACAAGGCCACACTACTGTGATAGTATAGATACCGTAAACTATTCGAGTAGTGTGAAAGGAAGGATCTGATCGTATGGCAGTGAAGCTCTTTGATTCGGAGCTGAAGGTCATGAACGTCTTATGGAATAAGGGCGATCTGACCGCAAAACAGATTTCCGATATTCTCAAAGCAGAGATTGGCTGGAACATGAACACGACTTATACGGTTATCAAGAAATGTATCGCAAAGGGCGCGATTCGGCGCGGGGAGCCGAACTTTCTGTGCCATGCGCTTATCCCGAAAGAGGCGGCGCAGGAGGCGGAGACCGATGAACTGATCGGTAAGCTTTATGATGGCTCTGTGGACAAACTTTTTGCCTCCCTGCTTGGCAGAAAGAAACTGTCGGCTGAACAGATCGCGGCGCTGAAGCAGATCGTTGGCGATCTGGACGAGGCGGACCGATGAGCCTGGTGCAGATGAGTTTGGCGCAGATGAGCCTCTCCGGGGCTGTAATGATTTTGGCGATCGCCGTTATTCGCGCCCTGGCCATCAATAAGCTTCCTAAAAAAGCTTTTTTGGCGCTGTGGGGTGTGGTAGCGGTGCGGCTGCTGATACCTTATTCTTTCCGCTCCGCATTTAGCGTTTATTCGCTGTTGGGGCGGATGGCGGCCGCAGGAGAAGCGATAAAGGACAGTTCTGCAGCTCTATTCGCACCGAGCGCCCCGGTGCAAAATAGGATGTCTGCGCCTGGAGACGTTGTCTCCTATATGACGGCCGGCGCTGTTGATTCATGGGGAATTGCCAGGGCGGCTGTTGCTGCAGATCCATGGGTAATCGTCTGGGCGGCCGGCGCGTTGGTATGCGCGGTGTTTTTCGCGACAGTTTACTGGAAATGCCGCCGGGAGTTTAATGCGTCCCTGCCTGTTGACAACGACAATGCGTATGTAAAAGCCTGGCTCAGCGAACATCGCATTTACCGCCCCATTGAGATCCGGCAGTCCGGCAGGATTTCCGCGCCTTTGACCTACGGTGTATTCCGACCTGTCATTCTGATGCCGAAAACTACGGACTGGGACGATCAGGATACGCTCAAATACGTGCTGGCTCACGAGTATGTGCATATCCGCCGCTTTGATGCGGTGACAAAACTGGCGCTTACTGCCGCTCTCTGTGTTCACTGGTTCAATCCGGCAGTGTGGCTTATGTATGTTCTTGCCAACCGGGATATTGAACTGTCCTGTGATGAAACGGTGATCCGCCGATTTGGAGAACGCGCAAAATCTGCGTATGCCATGGCTCTCATCCGCATGGAAGAAACCCGGAGCGGCCTGACCCCTCTTTGCAATAACTTCAGTAAAAATGCGATCGAAGAAAGGATTATAGCGATTATGAAAATAAAAAAGACTTCGCCGGCCGCACTGATTGCTTCGGCGGCCCTGATTGCCGGGATGACGACTGCCTTTGCCACATCTGCACAGGTCGCCGGGAACGCGCCGGCCGCCCGTTTCACCGCGGCCGGAGTGGAGTGGTGGACCTATGACGAATACAAGGCGTGGCTTGAGAACGAAAAAGTTGAACTGCAGGGTATGATCGGGCAAAAGGCGTGGACCGGAAGCCGGGGTGAATTTATCTGGACGCAGGAGATCGTAGACGAAACGATAGCCATGTACGAGGGCATCCTGGAAAATATCAAAAACGGAATGCTCTATTCGAAAACGATAGACGGCGGAGATGTTTTCTGTACTCTGCCCTCGGCGGGGAACGATGTCGCAGAAGACACCCTTGCGGGGAACGCCGTTTCGGAAGCTGTTTCCGCAGAAACTGCCGCATCAGGGACCGCCGCCCGGGAAAGCGTCGCCGGAGAAATCTCTGCGGCGGAGGGAAACGCGGCGGAGCCGGGTACGGATTTTGCCGGGATTTTTGAAAAGTACGCCCCCTTCGGTATTACTTATGAAGAAGCCGAGAGGAACAGCAGAAGAGGAAATGTGTATTACAACGGGCAGCTCGTCAGCCGGTTCGCTGATCTGACCCCGGACGGCGGCGCGTTTACTTTCACATCTGCGGAACAAGGGGGTATTACCGTAAAAACAGTTTATGACGATGACGGCAGGCTGACGGGAGTGGAGGTTGTCGGAGACTGAAACAACACGGAAGGCAGCAGACGCCATGCCAGGCGGAGATCCAATCTATTTTCAGGTAGCGCAGTCTACGCCGGATGAAGGAGTTCTCATGCGTGAGCTTGCTCCGCTGCGGCAGATTCGTGACAATTATCCGAAATACCTTCTTACATTGGATCGGATATTTGGCGATGTAAATTATGAGGGAATAAGAAAAAAGAATGTCTTACAGTGAATGCTGGAAGAACAAGAATGAGAGAGGGCGTCCCAAAAGCTGGATTGAAATGACCGGGCCCGGGATGAGCGGATTCCTCCCGGGCCTTTTTATCTTCTTGCTTTCGGGCGAACAGGGCACCAAGTGACGCTTGCTTGTCTTTTCCCGCCTGTCTAATTTTGATCCAGGTTTTTCTGCGCTGTCGCCAGCATCAGTTTGATCCGGTTCAGCTGGTTCACTTCGCTGGCGCCGGGGTCGTAGTCTACGGCGATAATATTGGACTTGGGATAAGCCTTCCGCAGTTCCTTGATAACGCCTTTGCCGACGATGTGGTTGGGCAGGCATCCGAAGGGCTGGGTGCAGACGATATTGTTTACGCCGTTTTCAATCAGTTCCAGCATCTCGCCGGTCAAAAACCATCCTTCACCGGTCTGATTGCCCAGGGAGACGAAATCCTCCGCCATGCGGGCCAGTTTGTCGATCCTGGCCTGGGGTGCGAAATGCTCGCTGCTCTCCAGCTCCTTCCGGGCGGTTTTGCGCAGGTATTCCATCACGGCAACCGCCAGATTGCAGAGCCGTGCCGTGGAGGATTTGGCGCCCAGGTTCTCAGCCTTGAAATTGCTGTTGTAGAAGCAGTACAGCAGGAAATCCATCAGGTCCGGCATCACCGCCTCCGCGCCTTCCGATTCCAGCAGCTCCACGATGTGGTTGTTGGCCAGGGGCGAAAATTTCACCAGGATCTCACCGACCACGCCCACCCGCGGTTTCTTCACATCTTTACGCGGCAGCTGGTCGAAATCCCGGATGATTCCGCGGACATTCCGGCCGAACTCTATCATGGAAGCGGAGCGCGTGGACAGGGATCGGACGCAGCGCTGTTTCCATTTCTCATGAAGAGCGTTGGCCGCGCCGGGTTCCGCCTCGTAGGGCCGGGTGCCGTAGAGCACGCGCATGAACACGTCGCCGTAGACCACAGCCTGCAGGGCCTTGATGAGGATGGCCGGCGACAGATTAAAGCCCGGATTGGTCTCCATGCCGTTGGCGTTCAGGGAAATGACCGGGATCTGGGACATGCCCGCTTTTTCCAGGGCACGCCGGATGAAGCCGATGTAATTGGACGCGCGGCAGCCGCCGCCGGTCTGGGTCATGAGGACGGCCGTGCGGTTCAGATCGTATTTGCCCGAAAGCAGGGCGTCCATGATCTGGCCGATGACGATCAGAGACGGATAGCAGGCGTCGTTATTCACATACTGCAGCCCCACGTCGATGGCGTTCCGGTTATGGTTCTGCAGAACTTCCACATGATAACCGAACGCCCTTACCGCCGGTTCCAGCAGCTCAAAATGGATCGGCGACATCTGCGGGCACAGGATCGTGTAATCTTTTTTCATTTCTTTGGTGAACAGCACCCGGTTGTAAGCGGAAGAGACCACCTTCCTCTGATAATGGTTCTTATCCCGCACGCGGAGCGCCGCGATCAGGGAACGGACGCGGATCCGGGCCGCGCCCAGGCTGTTCACCTCATCGATTTTCAGCACCGTGTAAATTTTCCCGGCGGAAGACAGGATATCGTGGACCTGATCGGTGGTCACGGCGTCAAGGCCGCAGCCGAAGGAATTGAGCTGGATCAGATCCAGGCAGTCGCAGCTTTTCACATAAGACGCGGCCGCGTAAAGGCGGGAATGGTACATCCACTGGTCGGTGACGATCAGCGGGCGCTCCACCTGGCCCAGATGGGAGACGGAATCTTCCGTCAGGACAGCCAGGCCGTAAGATGCGATCATGTCCGGAATGCCGTGGTGGATCTCCGGGTCGATATGGTAGGGACGTCCGGCCAGAACGATGCCCCGGCGGTTATGCTTTTTCAGCCACGCCACGGTCTCCTCGCCTTTTTTCTGTATATCCAGCCGGGACTGTTCCAGCTCCAGCCATGCCGCGTGGGTGGCGGAACGGATCTCGGATTCTGTGACCGGAGGAATCGGAACGCCGGCGTCTGTTTTCACGTCCGCGTCCGTCTGCGCGTCTGCGCCGAATTCCTTCAGAAATTCCTTCACCAGCTGCGCCGTCAGCACTTCTTCGCTGGTAAACGCCATGAACGGATTCAGGAACCGGATGTGATTTTCCTCCAGTTCTTCCATATTATTCTTGATGTTCTCCGCGTAGGAGGTCACCATCGGGCAGTTGTAGTGGTTCCCCGCCCCCGGCTGCTCGTTTCTCTCATACGGGATACACGGGTAAAAAATGGTCTTCACGCCCTGGGAGATCAGCCATGCCACGTGGCCGTGGGCGATCTTCGCCGGGTAACACTCGGACTCGCTGGGAATGGACTCGATGCCCAGCTCGTAGATCGTCCTTGTGGACTGGGGCGACAGTACGACCTGAAACCCCAGTTCCTTAAAGAACGTGGCCCAGAACGGGTAATTTTCGTAAAAATTCAGCACCCGCGGAATGCCGATCGTACCCCGCCGGGCCTGGTCGTCGGGCAGAGGTTTATAGTCGAAGACCCGATGGTACTTGTAATCAAACAGATTCGGAATCTCCTTGCGTACCTTCTCTTTCCCCAGGCCCCGCTCGCAGCGGTTGCCGCTGATGAACCGGCGGCCGTCTCCGAATTTGTTGACGGTCAGTACGCAGTGGTTGGTACAGCCCTTGCAGCGGGCCATGGAGGTCTGATAATGAAGATGTATGATGTCATCCAGGGACATCATGGCGGTAGCTTTGCCCTCGTAACGTTCTCTGGCGATCAGGGCCGCCCCGAAAGCGCCCATGATCCCGGCGATATCGGGCCGCACCGCCTCGCAGCCGGAAATGCGCTCAAAGCTGCGCAGTACGGCGTCGTTGTAGAATGTGCCGCCCTGGACCACGACTCTGGAACCCAGGTCGGCGGGGCTGGTGATTTTGATCACCTTGTAGAGGGCGTTTTTGATCACGGAATAAGCCAGCCCGGCGGAAATATCGGCCACACTGGCGCCTTCCTTCTGGGCCTGCTTCACGTTGGAGTTCATGAACACGGTGCAGCGGCTGCCCAGGTCCGTGGGATTTTGAGCAAAAAGCGCTTCTTTGGCAAATTCTTCCACGCCGTAGTTTAAGGATTTGGCAAAAGTCTCGATAAACGAACCGCAGCCGGAGGAACAGGCCTCGTTTAACTGGACGCTGTCCACGCTGTTGTCCTTGATGCGGATACATTTCATGTCCTGGCCGCCGATGTCCAGGATACAGTCCACGTCCGGTTCGAAAAATTTGGCGGCGTAATAGTGAGAAATGGTCTCGACCTCTCCCTCGTCCAGCAGAAAGGCCGCCTTTAATAAAGCTTCGCCGTAGCCGGTGGAGCAGGAATAAGCGATGCGGGCCCTGGGCGGAAGCAGCGCCCGGATCTCCCGCATGGCCCGGATGGCCGTAGCCAGGGGGCTGCCGTTATTGCTGCTGTAAAAATCGTAGAGCAGGGAACCGTCCTCACCCACCAGGGCCACTTTTGTCGTCGTGGAACCGGCGTCGATGCCCAGATAACAGTTCCCTTCGTAATCAGCCAGACGGGCGGTTTTTACCCGGTGCCGGTTGTGCCGGGCCAGAAATTCGTCATATTCCTCCTGGCTGGCAAAGAGCGGAGCCATGCGTTTGATCTCCGATTCCATGCGGATGCCGTTTTCCAGCCGGTCGATGAGCTGGTCCAGGGATACGGAAACGTCCTCTTTGCAGCTCATGGCCGCGCCAAGTGCCGCGAACAGATGCGAATGTTCCGGCGCAATGATCTGGTCCCCGCTTAAATGCAGCGTCCGGACAAAAGCCTGCCGCAGTTCGGACAGGAAATGCAGCGGACCGCCCAGAAACGCTACGTTGCCGCGGATCGGTTTGCCGCAGGCCAGGCCGCTGATGGTCTGGTTGACGACGGCCTGAAAAATGGAAGCCGCCAGATCTTCCCTGGTGGCGCCCTCGTTGATCAGCGGCTGGATGTCGGATTTGGCGAATACGCCGCAGCGGGCCGCAATAGGGTAGATCATCCGGTAGTTTCTGGCGTATTCGTTCAGTCCCGCGGCGTCCGTCTGCAGAAGCGACGCCATCTGGTCAATGAAAGAACCGGTTCCTCCGGCGCAGATGCCGTTCATCCGCTGGTCGATGCCGCCGGTAAAATAAATGATCTTCGCGTCCTCGCCGCCCAGTTCAATGGCCACGTCGGTGCGGGGCGCATAATCCGTCAAAGAGGCGGCGACTGCGACTACCTCCTGGACGAAAGGAATATCGAGATGTCGGGCGAGCGTCAGACCGCCGGAACCGGTGATCATGGGATGAAGCGTGACCTCTCCCAGCTGTTCGCGGGCTTTTTTCAAGAGAGAAGCCAGCGTATCCTGAATATTGGCATAATGCCGCTCGTAATCGGAGAACAGTATTTCGTATGCAGCAGTTTTGCGGTCGGCCGGTCCGACGCCGGAATGGTCCGCGGTCTGTCCGGATTCACTGCCTGCGTCCGCGGGATCCGGGGCTTTTCTGGCGGCGACGACGGCCTTTACAGTGGTAGAACCGATATCGATTCCCAATGTCAGGTATTGATTCATATATGCGGGGGACTCTCCCCTGCCTCCTTTGCATAACACCTACAGCCATGGCTGTATTTCGGCCTTTAGTTTACCATAAATCAGGGGAGAAAACAATCGGGAAAGAAATGAAAAAAATATAAAGCATGATTTGACAAACCTCTGCCCAGAATTTATAATAAAATCATATCAGGAAAACGACGGAAAGGGACGGATGATTCAATGAAATTTTTTGAGAAACTGGAACGGAAATTCGGTAAATACGCGATCCGTAACCTGATGTATTATATTATGATTCTGTATGCCGCGGGGATTGTGATCCAGATGATCCTGCCGGGACTGTACTGGAACTATCTGAGCCTGAACGCCCGCGCGATTCTCCATGGCCAGATATGGCGTATCGTTACGTTTATTATTTACCCGCCCATGGGTTCCATGTCCCCGATCGGCTCGTCGGCCGGGAGCATGCTGTCCGACCTGCTTTTTAACGGCATCGCCCTGTCGCTCTATTATTCGCTGGGGACGAACCTGGAGCGGACCTGGGGATCGTTCCGTTTTAACGTGTATTTCTTTATGGGGATCCTGGGCCATGTGCTGGCTTCCCTGATCGGGTACCTGGTGTTCCATCAGTTTTTGTTCCTGACGACCACGTACCTGAACCTTTCGCTGTTTTTCGCTTTCGCTGCCATGTATCCGGATCTGCAGTTTCTGCTGTTTATGGTGATCCCGGTGAAAGCGAAAGTGCTGGCTTTTTTTGACGGCCTGTTTTTCCTTTACGGATTTATCGTGGGCGGCGCCGCGGAGCGCTGCGCCATTGCGCTGTCCCTGGCGAACTTCCTGATCTTCTTCCTGATGACCAGGAATCTGAGCCGCTATTCTCCGCGGGAAGTGAAGCGGAGGAGAGACTTCCGCACACAGACGAAGATATTGTCTCCGGGAGGCGTCCGGCATCGCTGCGCGGTCTGCGGACGGACGGAGAAGGACGGGGAAAACCTGGAATTCCGCTATTGCTCCAAATGCGCGGGCGGTCTGGAATACTGCCAGGATCATCTGTATACGCACCAGCATGTGACGGAGCAGCCGCAGGCCCCGGCACAGTGAGCTGTTTTGCTTTTGCGGCCGGGAATCCGTGAGGGGAAGTCCGTCAGGAAATGGGAAATCGCCTGGGAAGGCAGGTTGTGCGGCGGCTTTTCCGGCACTGCGGACAGAATCTATATATTATGCAGGAGGAAACCACACATGAAGAAGACGAAGATTATCTGCACCATGGGGCCAAGCTCCGACGACCGGAACGTTATGATGGATCTGGTCAGATACGGCATGGATATCGCCCGGTTCAATTTTTCCCACGGTACCCACGAGGAACAGAAAGCCAGGCTGGATCAGTTAAAACAGATCCGCAGTGAGCTGGACGTGCCGGTGGCGGCGCTTCTGGATACCAAGGGGCCGGAGATCCGCACGGGACGCGTGAAGGGCGGCGGCAGGATTTCCCTGTTTGCCGGACAGATCTATACGCTGACCACCAGGGAGACCGAGTGCGATAATCAGACCTGCTGCATCAATTATTCCGGGCTTGCGGAGGATGTGAAGCCCGGCGACCGTATCCTGATCGACGACGGACTGATCGAATTGAAGGTCAACCAGGTTACGGGAGAGGATATCTCCTGTCTGGTAGTCAACGGCGGCGAGCTGGGCAGCCAGAAGGGCGTGAATGTGCCCGGCGTCAAAGTGAAGCTGCCGGCCTTGACGGATAAGGATAAAGAAGACATCGTGTTCGGCATCGAGCAGGGCTTCGATTTTATCGCGGCTTCTTTCGTGCGGTCCGCCGACGCGGTGCTGGAGATCAAAGAGATCCTGAAACAGCATGATTCCCATATTATGGTCATTTCCAAGATCGAGAACGCGGAAGGACTGGAGAACCTGGACGAAATCATCGCGGCCAGCGACGGCATTATGGTAGCCCGCGGCGACCTGGGTGTGGAGATCCCGCCCCAGAAGGTTCCGTTCATTCAGAAAACGATCATCCGCAAATGCAACGAAGCCTGCAAGCCGGTCATCACGGCGACGCAGATGCTGGATTCCATGATCCGTAATCCCCGCCCGACCAGGGCGGAGGTGACGGATGTGTCTGAAGCCGTGGCGGAGGGGACCGACGTGGTCATGCTCTCCGGCGAGACGGCGGCCGGCAAATATCCGGTGGAAGCCCTGAAGATGATGGTGGAGATCTGCGTGGAGGCAGAATCCCACCTGGATTATACAGCTTACCGCAGCCGCCAGGTGACGGACTCCAACCGGTCCATTATCTCCAATGCGGTTTGCTTTTCTTCGGTGTCCACGGCGCATGACCTGGGGGCCCGCGCCATCGTAGCGCCGAGTATCAGCGGATTTACGGCCCGGCTGCTGTCCAAATGGAGATCCGGCGTGCAGATCATCGGCATGTCGCCGGCAGCCAGCGCGGTGCGGCAGATGCAGATTTACTGGGGCGTGCGTCCGTACCTGGCCATGCGCGCCGAGTCTACCGACGCCCTGATCGCGTCCTCCATTGAGTATCTGAAGGAAAAGGGCGTGTTCCAGTCGGGAGATATCGCGGTGGTGACGGCGGGGCTGGTCAATTATGACCGGAAGGATCTGCCGGCGGTCCACACCAACATGATGCGGATCGTGAACGTATCATAATGAAAAGTGCCGCGGCAGGAAGCGCCGGCCGTGTGAAGCGCGGAGCGGTATGCCGCGGAAAAAACGATCGATGGACAAAGGGGTCCGTGCGAGGGGGAAACCGTAAAACGGTTCGTATCCGGATGCCGGCCCGTATGCGTCCGCAGAAACCAACCGGCCTGTGCCCGGCACAGGAGGCGTTTTGCGGGAGCGGACGGGCCGCGGGGCAGCGAGCGGTTTGACGGCGTCCCTTCCGCATGGGCCTGTTTTATGGCAAACAAATGAAACCGGCTGAAACGATTCCGCCGTATTCACTTAAAATGGCGGATCAGCGGATTATTGAAACAGTACGCAGCGAAAGGAAGTAAATTACTATGGAAAAGAAACCGTTTGTAAGTCTGGAAAAGCTCAGGGAGATCGCGGAAAAATTCCCGACGCCTTTCTATCTGTACGATGAAAAGGGCATCCGGGAGAACGCGGAGAAGGTAAAGGCGGCGTTTGCCTGGAATCCGGGGTTTCGGGAGTATTTCGCGGTCAAGGCGACGCCGAATCCGTTTATCCTGAAGATCCTGAAGGAATATGGCTGCGGCACCGATTGTTCCTCCATGACGGAGCTGATGATGTCGGACGCCTGCGGCTTTCGGGGGCACGAGATCATGTTCTCGTCCAATGATACGCCTCCGGAGGAGTTCAAATTTGCCCACGATCTGGGCGGTATCATCAATCTGGACGATATCACCCACATCCGCTGTGTGGAGGAAACGCTGGGTTTTATTCCGGAGACGATCAGCTGCCGGTACAATCCGGGAGGCGTATTTACGATGAGCAACGGCATCATGGACAATCCCGGCGACGCCAAATACGGCATGACCACAGAGCAGATTTTCGAGGCGTTCCGCATCCTGAAAGAGAAAGGCGCGAAGCGGTTCGGTATCCATGCGTTCCTTGCGAGCAATACGGTGACGAACGAATATTACCCGATTCTGGCGGGAACCCTGTTTGAACTGGCCGTGAAGCTGCAGCGGGAGACCGGCGCAAAGGTGGCGTTTATCAATCTGTCCGGCGGCGTCGGAGTGCCCTACCGGCCGGATCAGGAGCCCAATGATATCATGGCGATCGGCGAGGGCGTGCGCAGGGCCTATGAGAAAATACTGGTACCGGCAGGCATGAACGATGTGGCGGTCTATACGGAGATGGGGCGGTTCATGCTGGCTCCCTACGGCTGTCTCGTGACCAGGGCGATTCACGAAAAGCACACCTACAAGGAGTATATCGGCGTGGACGCCTGCGCGGTGAACCTGATGCGTCCTGCCATGTACGGGGCCTATCATCATATTACGGTCATGGGAAAAGAACAATCCCCCTGCGATCACAGGTACGATGTGGTCGGCTCTCTGTGTGAGAACAACGACAAATTTGCGGTCGACCGGATGCTGCCGGAGATCGCCATGGGAGACCTGCTGGTGATCCATGATACCGGGGCCCACGGATATTCCATGGGATACAATTACAATGGAAAGCTGAAGTCCGCGGAGCTGCTTCTTAAGGAAAACGGAGAGTTTCAGATGATCCGCAGGGCTGAAACGCCTGGGGATTATTTCGCTACCTTTGACTTTTGCAACGTCATGGACAAGTACCGGTAACCGCGCCGGCCGTTCCTGGGCGCACATGATTAATGGAATAACAGAAAAGCAAAAACCTGCCGAAAAGGCAGGTCTTTTTGCTAAGGAGTCAAAATCTAAAAGGATAAGGGGGTGTGATTGGGATTAATTATCTCGTTGAAAACAGTATAGCACAAGCGGCTCCAAAAAGAATTTAGAATGTCGAAATAAATTCAGAAGAAATTCTTAATTTCTGCGGAAAGAGTTTTTAAACGGCTTTCTGTGGGCCAGGAAACCATTTGCATGTTCGGGAATAATCTAATAAAAAGGGGATATTTGAGGATGGAAGACCTTGAATCAGGCGAGAGAACTAATACGCTGCAGTGAGCCTGAGCGGTCAGGTCTGACCGGCAGGGGGATCGGGGTGGCTGTCCTGGATACAGGTATATTTCCCCATGAAGATTTCGGAACGCGGGTTACGGCTTTTTTCGATGTGCTGCACCGGGGGCGGGAACCTTATGACGACAATGGACACGGCACGCACATTTCCGCGATCATAGGAGGCAGCGGGTACGCCTCCGGCGGCAGGTACCGGGGAATCGCGCCGGGCTGCAGCCTGATTTCCGTGAAGGTGCTGGATTCCAAAGGAGGGGGCTACGCATCGGACGTTTTGATGGGACTTCGCTGGATTCGGAAGCATAAGGAAGAGCTGGGAATCCGGATTGTGAATATATCGGTGGGATCTTATTCCAGAAAATATATGAGTGAAAATTCTGCGCTGGTCCAGGGGGTCAACGCGGCCTGGGACGACGGTCTGGTGGTCGTGGTGGCCGCGGGAAATAACGGCCCGGGGCGCATGACCGTGACGACGCCGGGGATCAGCCGGAAGGTGATCACCGTGGGATGCTCGGACGATCATAAGGAGGTCAATGTAATGGGCAGCCGCATGGTGGATTATTCCGGAAGGGGGCCGACGGGCGCCTGCATCTGCAAGCCGGAGATCATCGCGCCGGGGGCCGGCATTATAAGCTGCTGCAACGAGCCGGGAAAATATTCGGTGAAAAGCGGCACATCCATGTCCACGCCCATCGTGGCGGGGGCCATCGCGCTGCTTCTGGAAAAATATCCCGGCATGTCCAACCGGGACGTGAAGCTGCGCCTGCGGGAGAGGGCCGTGGATATGGGGCTGCCTCAGAATCAGCAGGGCTGGGGGATGCTGGATGTGGAAAGGCTTCTGGAGGATGCGCCCGGGCTGCCGTAAACGCGGCCGGCCCAATCTTTTTTCTTGCTTTTTAACGGAAAGTATGGTATTTTTTATTTTGTAGGAATTCTCCTGTGACCGCAGCCTGCGAAGGGCTGTCCTGAGGCTTCTAAACCGACGCGGCACCGCGGACGGTTTCACCCGTAGAACCCCGTTACAGACAGGAACGAAACAGATCTGGACGATCGTTAAAATGTGAGAGAAAAGCGGGAAAAACAGTTGACATTTTCCGGCTGGTATATTATGATAAAAACAGAACGCATGTTCGAATGGAGGAAACTATGAATAAAGAAGATAAGATGAAAGCGCTGGATGCGGCGCTGACGCAGATTGAACGATCTTTTGGCAAAGGTTCCGTGATGAAGCTGGGCGATTCCGGAGCGAATATGAATATAGAGACGATTCCCACGGGTTCCCTGAGCCTGGATCTGGCACTGGGGCTGGGCGGGATTCCAAAAGGACGTATTATCGAGGTATACGGCCCGGAGTCCAGCGGCAAGACTACGGTGGCCCTGCATATGGTCGCGGAAGTACAGAAAAGGGGAGGCATCGCCGGTTTCATCGACGCGGAGCACGCCCTGGATCCGGTCTATGCGAAGAATATCGGCGTGGACACGGATAATCTGTATATATCCCAGCCGGATAACGGCGAGCAGGCGCTGGAGATCACGGAGACCATGGTCCGTTCCGGGGCCGTGGATATCATCATCGTGGACTCCGTGGCGGCGCTGGTGCCGAAAGCGGAGATCGACGGCGAGATGGGCGATTCCCATGTGGGACTGCAGGCCAGGCTGATGTCCCAGGCCATGCGGAAACTGACCGGCGTGGTCAGCAAGACGAACTGCAGCGTTGTCTTCATCAACCAGATCCGTGAGAAAGTCGGCGTCATGTTCGGAAACCCGGAGACAACCACAGGCGGCCGCGCGCTGAAGTTTTATGCTTCCGTGCGTCTGGAGGTCCGCAGGACGGAGAGCCTGAAGCAGGGCGGCGAGGTCGTGGGGAACCACGTCCGCGTGAAGGTTGTGAAAAACAAGATCGCTCCGCCCTTCAAGGAGGCAGAGTTCGATATCATGTTCGGAAAAGGCATTTCCAGCGAGGGAGATATCCTGGATTTGGCCGCGAAGATCAATATTATCGAAAAGAGCGGCGCCTGGTACGCTTATCAGGGGGCCAGGATCGGGCAGGGACGTGAGAACGCCAAGGCGTATCTGCGGGAGAATCCGGCGGTATGCCTGGAGGTGGAGAACAAGGTCCGCGAGTTTTACGGCCTGAAGCCGACGGACGCGGCGGCCCCGGAGGAGGAGCAGCAGGATTGAGCGGGGACGCTGCAGCTGCGGCAGAGATACGGAGGGATGGACTGTGCAGGTGACAGAGATCATCCCCATAGATAAGCGGAGGAGCAAAGTCCGGACAGATGAGGGCTTTGCCTTTGCTTTGTATGGGAACGAATTGACCGGATACCGGATTGAGGCGGGAAAAGAACTTCCGGAGGAGAGCTACAGGGAAATCTGCGAGCGTGTTCTTTGGCCCAGAGCCAGGGAGAGGGCCCTGCATCTGCTGGAATCCCGCGACCGGACGGAACAGGAGATCCGCCGGAAACTTGCGGAGGGTTTCTATCCCCCGGAGATTATCCTGCGGACGGTGGACTTTTTGCGGGACCGCGGCCTGGTAGACGATTGGAACTATGGCAGGCGCTATGTGGAGGCTTATGAGACGCGCCGGAGCAGCAGGAGGATTCGGCAGGATCTGCGGCGGAAGGGTTTGACCGCAGGGCAGATCGACAGTCTGACGGAGGGCGGCGAAGAGAAGGAGACGCCCCAGATCACAGCGTATCTGCGCAGGCATATCTGCGATCCGGAGACTGTTTCTCCGGAACAGAGGCGGAAACTGACAGGAAATCTCCTGCGGAAGGGTTATTCACATGACGCGGTCCTGGCGGCGATGAAAGAACTGGGTTGTTGAAAATGTCATGGGTTCTGCGACTTTGTTTTGTACGTTTATAAAAATTCTTGACATGATGCACAAAACAGTATAAAATTGTAGTGTTGTATTCTTGTACAATGAAAACTAAATAAGGAGGTGCTCCTGTGTCGCATATAATACCTATATTGCTTACAATTATTATTGTAGCTCCTATCAGTTGGGTATTGGCGGTCGCACACCGAAAGAAGACATATGAAAGCAAAATCGGCAGTGCGGAAGAAAAGTCAAGAAAAATCATAGATGAAGCATTAAAAACCGCAGAGACAAAGAAGCGAGAAGCTCTCCTGGAAGCCAAGGAAGAATCCATCCGGACTAAGAATGAATTAGATAAGGAAACCAAGGAACGAAGGGCGGAGCTTCAAAGGTATGAAAGACGAGTACTTAGCAAGGAAGAGAACCTGGACAAAAAGTCCGAGACACTGGAACGCAGAGAGACAAGCCTGACGGCGCGCGAAGAGAACCTGAACAAAAAGCTGGCGGAAGCAGAGGAACTGCGGGGCCGGCAGCTGCAGGAACTGGAACGCATTTCCGGACTGACTACAGAGCAGGCCAAGGAATACCTGCTTCAGTCAGTGGAAGAGGAAGTCAAGCACGACATGGCGAAGAAGGTGAAGGAGCTGGAGGCGCGCGCCAAGGAGGAAGCGGATAAGAAAGCGAAGGAATACATCGTTACCGCGATCCAGAGGTGCGCGGCAGATCATGTGGCGGAAACCACAGTATCGGTTGTGCAGCTTCCCAGCGACGAGATGAAAGGCCGCATCATAGGACGTGAAGGACGGAATATCCGTACCCTGGAAACTATGACTGGCGTGGAGCTGATCATTGACGATACGCCGGAAGCGGTGGTGCTGTCGGGGTTCGATCCGGTGAGGCGCGAGGTAGCCAGGGTGGCTTTGGAGCGTCTGATCGTAGATGGCCGCATCCATCCGGCCAGGATCGAGGAGATGGTGGAGAAGGCGCAGAGAGAAGTGGAGATGAACATGCGCGAGGAGGGCGAAGCGGCCGTCCTCGAAGTAGGTCTTCACGGCATCCATCCGGAGCTGGTAAAGCTTCTGGGCAAGATGAAGTTCCGTACCAGTTACGGGCAGAACGCCTTGAAGCATTCCATCGAAGTGGCGCAGCTTTCAGGGCTTCTGGCAGCGGAGATCGGCGTGGATGTCCGCATGGCGAAGAGAGCCGGCCTGCTGCACGATATCGGCAAGTCCGTCGATCATGAGATGGAAGGTTCTCATGTGAAGCTGGGAGCGGATCTGTGCAGGAAGTACAAAGAGTCCGCAGTCGTTATCAATTCTGTGGAATCCCATCACGGCGACGTGGAGCCGGAAAGCCTGATCGCCTGCATCGTACAGGCGGCGGATACGATTTCCGCGGCCCGTCCGGGAGCCAGGAGAGAGACGCTGGAAACCTACACGAACAGACTGAAGCAGCTGGAAGAGATTACCGACTCTTTCAAGGGGGTAGACAAATCGTTCGCGATCCAGGCTGGCCGGGAAGTTCGGATCATGGTTATTCCGGAGCAGGTCAGCGACGACGATATGGTGCTGATGGCCCGCGATATCGCCAAGAAGATCGAGGAGTCCATGGAGTATCCGGGACAGATCCGGGTCAATGTGATCCGCGAGTCGAGAGTAACCGACTACGCAAAATAAAAAGAAACTTAAAGAAGCCTTATAGGAACCCTGTAAGGCTTCTTTTGGCATAAGCGTGTAAAGCGTTTGGAGTTTTGGGTTTGGCAAAAGAAAGGCTGGTGGAATATGAAAAAAGGGAGAAGAACGGTGATCGGCCTGATAGCGGCGGCCGCGCTGACGCTGGGCGTTTACATGCCCGGCTGGGCAGCGGAGGACGATGAGCCTATCGAGCGGCTGGTCCTGAAAATAGAGTCGAATATTCAGGTGGGGGCAGAGCATTATGACGGCGATATTGTCATTACGACGGACGACGACGGCTATATTGTACGGTACACAGAGATTTTAAATGACGGAGATGTCTGGGGTATAGCCGATACCCCCCGTATTCTGCTTCATCTGCGCAGAGAGGAAGGGTATTATTTTAATGTGGATCCCAGGAGGATCCGGATCCGGGGCGCCGAGCTGGAGTCTGCCGGCTGGGATGAGGACGTGATGGAGTACCTGATCGTGATCAGCCTGCCGACTCTGCGGGAACAGGTGGGCGAGATTGGGAATGCAGGCTGGACCGATCTGATGAAAGCAACCTGGGATGAAACCTATAATGCGGCCTATTATGAGGTGCAGCTGTACCGCGGCGGCCAAAAAGTGGGTCCCGCGCATTATGTAAAATCCGGAAGCTATGAGTTCGGAACCATTGTGCAGGCGGAGGGATCGTATTCCTACCGTGTGCGGGCGGTCAACGTGCGGAACGAACGCATAAAGAGCGCCTGGAAAGAATCGCCGGTTCTGACGGTAGACCAGGGGGTGCTGGAACAGCTCCGGCAGCAATACAAGGACGTGGTGACAGGTACGCCCGCGCCGGGCGACACGAACCCGATCTACGCGGATATGTACGGATGGATTTATCATGGGGATAAATGGTGGTATCGGAATTCGGACGGCAGCTTTACAGCCAATGACTGGCAGCTGATCGATGATTTGTGGTACTATTTTGATTCCCGGGGATATATGGTGACCGGTTGGATCCAATGGAACGATAAGTGTTACTACTGCGATCCGGAGACGGGGGCGATGCTGGCGAACAGGATCGTGCCGGACGGTCTGGGCCGCAGGGTAGATGCGTCCGGGGCCTGGATCCAGTAGACGGTGTGCCTGCGTTTAGGGGCGGGAGGCATGATCCGGAACAGGCTTCGTCCGGACCGATGAGCTGGGACTGACCGTCGGATCGGCAGCGTTTCTGCAATCACAGTACAGGAGGAGACAGACATGGCGGATAAGGTGATTCGTCTGGACAGAAGGTTGAAATATCAGGGGACGATCCTGAAAATATATGAGGATACGGTGATCGCCAATGGACATGAGGCGCACTGGGATTTTATTCATCACGACGGTGCGGCTGCGGTGCTTCCTGTGATGGAGGACGGCAGGATTCTGATGGTGCGTCAGTACCGCAATGCTTTGAATCGGGAGACATTGGAAATCCCGGCGGGGAAACTGGATTTTCCGGAGGAACCGAAGATCGAATGCGCGTATCGGGAGCTGGAAGAAGAGACCGGATACCGCACGGAACATCTGGAGTATTTGCTGAGCGTGAATACGACGGTGGCCTTCTGCGATGAAGCCATAGATATTTTTGTCGCGAAAAATCTGATCCCGTCCCATCAGCATCTGGACGATGACGAATATATTGAAGTGGAGAAGTGGGAATTGCCGGATCTGCTGCAGATGATCTATGAGGGCAAAATCGCGGACGGAAAGACCGTAGCCGCGATCTCTACCTATGCGGTGAAGCATCAGGCCGGTTTGGTATAATCCTTCGCTGCGTCTCATAAAATATGGGGACGACGGGGAAGGCGGACGCGCATGAGAATGGTTCGCAGGATTACATTTCCCTGGGTGCTGTGCCTGTGCTGTTTCTGCGGCACGGCAGCCGGGGCGGTTATGGCCAACTGCTTAGGCGATGAATTGATCGGGCAGCTTGGCCTTTTTTCATCCGTTTACTATGGAAGCGGAATTTTAAGCCGGATTGAAAAGAGACGCCTCTGGGGATATGTGGCGCGCCAGAGACTGTCAGAGTTCGGTCTGGCCGTGCTTGTCGGCCTGACGCCGTTTTCTGCGGCCGGTTTTGCGGCGATTGCCTTTGCGGGAGGGTTTTGCCTGGGTTTTCTCCATGCGGCCATGACGCTTCTGCGGGGGCTTGCCGGGATCCTGAGTTTTTTGGCTGTGCTTATGCCGCAGTGGCTTTGCTATCTTCCGGCGTGGGTGATCCTGGCGGTGCGGGCGGAGAACGGGCTGATTGATCTGAAGCCGCGCGATTGGCTGCTGCCGGCGCTTCTGGTCCTGGCCGGAACCGGGCTGGAGGCCTGGGTGAATCCCTGGCTTTTATGTTTTTAAAAAAATACAATCTGAATTTTACAACATATTGGTAAACGGAAAATCTGCGTTTCCATATGTTGTATTTTTTATGTAAATCGATGGAAAAGCTGGGAAAAGTGGGGAATTAGTGTTTGATTTTAGCGAAAATAGTGACTATAATGTAGGGGAATGGACATAATCATCCTGATTTTGGGGAGAATTTGGGGGATATTATGGGGACAGAGATCAACCGGTTCGTGGAGTACATGGAGAAGGAGAAGCATGCTTCGCGGAATACATTGGCGTCCTACAAGCGGGATCTGACGCAGCTGGCAGATTATCTGCAGGAAAAGGGAGTGGAAAGCGTACCGAAGGTGACGAAGACGGCGTTGAACTCCTACATCCTTTTTCTGGAGAAAAATGGGAAAGCGTCCACGACGATATCCAGGGTCATGGCGTCCATGCGGGCTTTTTTTCATTATGAGCTGAGACAGGGCATGATTCACAGGGACCCCACGGAGTTTTTGAAAACGCCGAAGATCGAGAAGAAAGCGCCTGAGATTTTGTCGGTGGATGAAGTGGAGCGATTGCTGGATCAGCCGGGCGAAAGCAGTCCGAAGGAGATCCGGGACAAAGCCATGCTGGAGCTGCTTTACGCGACGGGACTGCGGGTGTCGGAGCTGATCGGACTTCGCGTGGCGGATGTGAATCTGGACATCGGTTTTGTGACCTGCCGCGACGGGAATAAGGAGAGGACGGTTCCTTTTGGAAAAACCGCGAAACGGGCTCTGTTGGGTTATTTGGAACATTCCCGGGACTTTCTTTTGAAGGGCGGCGATCTGCCGGAATTGTTTGTAAACTGCAGCGGTCAGCCCATGAGCCGCCAGGGATTCTGGAAGATCATAAAATATTACGGGGAAAAGGCGGGGATCACAAAAGACATTACGCCGCATACTTTGCGCCATTCGTTTGCCGCCCACCTGATCAGGGGCGGGGCGGATATCCAGGCGGTGCAGATGATGATGGGGCATGCGGATCCGGCCACGACCCAGGCCTATATCTATTACGCGGTAAAGACGCAGGACCCGCTGCTGCGGGCGTATCAGGCGGCGCACCCCCGGAAATGATCCGGAGACAATCGGAAGGACCGCCGGAGGCCGGGGAGACCCGGTAGAATGGTTTGGCAGAGATGGTTGGAGACCGGCGCCGGTCATGGAAGAAGAGACGGGGGGAAAACGGAAAAACCGGCATTTGGGACTTGCCTGGCCTGGGCCGGCGTGATATGATGTTAAAGTGAAACGGATCGTCTGAGGAGACGGTTCAGAATAGAAATAAAAGCGAGGGGCAAGCAAATGAAAAAAGTAGAGGATTATGTGAGGAGTATACCGGATTTTCCGGAGCCGGGTATTATTTTCCGCGATGTGACTACGATCCTGCAGGATCCGGACGGACTGAAGCTGGCGATCGACGGGATCATGGATTTCCTGAAGGATAAGGAGTTTGACCTGGTGGTCGGTCCGGAATCGAGGGGTTTTATTTTCGGTGTGCCGGTAGCTTACGCGATGCACAAAGGCTTTATTCCGGTTCGCAAGAAGGGCAAGCTTCCCTGCGAGACGGTCAGCATGGAGTATGATCTGGAATATGGCAGCGCCGTGATCGAAATGCACAAGGATGCGATCAAACCGGGGCAGAAGGTGGTTATCATCGACGACTTGATCGCCACCGGCGGCACGATTGAGGCGATTACGAAGCTGGTAGAACAGCTGGGCGGCGAAGTCGTGAAGATCTGCTTTGTGATGGAGCTGGCGGGTCTGAAAGGCCGCGAGAGACTGAAAAGCTACGATGTGGATTCTGTGATCGTGTATGAGGGGAAATGACCCGTACGAACGGTAGGATTCCTTACATAGGGCGGAGGCGCGTTGGCCTGTGGGGGGCTGAACCGTCTTCGCCTTTGCGTTTTCACCCGGCGGACCGCGGCGGCACGGCCTGAAAATATTACTTGCATTTTCAGCGGAACCTATATATAATGGTTACATTATTTTTTCAGGTATGCGCGCCGGAGGTTTCAGGGCGCGCTGCACATAGAGAAGGTGATGATTATGGCGCAGGAATTGATTCGTGAACCGGAGGAACAGGAACTGGAGGCCCCGGCTTCCTTTACGAGCCCTGAGGAATTGTATCAGGACCTGATCCGCAGCATTCGCAGATACCATCCGTCGGATGATATTACGCTTGTGGAAAAAGCATATCATCTGGCCCGGGAAGCGCACGGAGATCAGAAACGAAAATCGGGTGAACCCTATATCATTCACCCTCTTTGCGTTGCGATCATACTGGCGGATCTGGAGATGGACAAGGAAACCATCGCCGCGGGCCTGCTTCATGATGTGGTAGAGGATACGGGCGTAACGCTGGAAGCTCTGACAAAAGAATTTGGTTCCGAGGTTGCGTTTCTGGTGGACGGCGTCACCAAGCTGACCCAGCTGTCCTGGGATAAGGATAAGGTAGAGATTCAGGCTGAAAATCTGCGAAAGATGTTCCTGGCGATGGCGAAGGATATCCGCGTGATCATCATAAAACTGGCGGACCGCCTGCATAACATGCGGACCGGCAAATTCTGGCGGCCGGAAAAGCAGAAAGAAAAAGCCAGAGAAACCCTGGAAATCTACGCGCCCATTGCCGACCGGCTGGGTATTTCCAAGATAAAAATTGAATTGGACGACTTGTCTCTGAAGTTTTTAAAACCGGAGGTCTATTACGATTTGGTGGAAAAGGTGAATCTGCGCAAGGACGCCAGAGAAGCCTTTGTTCAGGAGATCGTGGAGGAGATTCGCCGGAATATGAAAGAGGCCGGTATCGAGGCGACCGTCGGCGGCAGGGTAAAGCATTTCTTCAGTATTTATAAAAAAATGGTGAACCAGAACAAAACCATCGATCAGATCTACGACCTGTTTGCGGTTCGGATCATGGTGGAGTCGGTCAAGGACTGCTATGCGGCGCTTGGCATTATCCATGAAATGTATAAGCCGATACCTGGTCGGTTTAAAGACTATATCGCTATGCCGAAGCCCAATATGTACCAGTCGCTGCATACGACGCTTTTTTCCGGCACGGGCCAGCCTTTTGAGATCCAGATCCGGACGTATGAGATGCACCGGACCGCTGAATATGGCATCGCGGCCCATTGGAAATACAAGGAGAGCGGCAGCGGGGCGATCGCGGCCGGCGACGAGGAAGCGAAGCTGGCGTGGCTGCGCCAGATCCTGGAATGGCAGCGCGACACCGATGATTCCAAAGAATTTTTAAATCTGGTCAAAGGGGACCTGGATCTGTTTTCCGACAGCGTTTACTGTTTTACCCCGTCCGGCGATGTGAAGACGCTCCCGAGCGGTTCCACGCCCATTGATTTCGCTTACGCGATCCACAGCGCCGTAGGCAATAAGATGGTGGGGGCCAGGGTCAACGGCAAGCTGGTCAATATTGATTATCAGCTGCAGACCGGCGACCAGATCGAGATCATCACATCCCAGAACGCCAAAGGCCCCAGCCGGGACTGGCTGGCCCTGGTCAAGAGCACCCAGGCCCGCAATAAGATCAACCAGTGGTTCAAAACGGAACTGAAAGAGGACAATATCCTGCGCGGCAAAGAGATGATCGACCGCTACTGCAAGGCCAAAGGCATCAATTACGCAGACATCAGCAAACCGGAATTCATGGAAAAGGTCATGCAGCGCTATGCGTTCAAGGACTGGGATTCGGTGCTGGCGTCCATCGGCCACGGCGGTCTGAAAGAGGGCCAGGTCATCAATAAGATGCTGGAGGAGCGGGAAAAGAAGCTGAAGCGGGAGGTTACGGATGCGGCGGTTCTGGACGGCGTCGGAGACATGTCCTCCGGCAAGGTTCCCGTCACGAAGCGGTCCCAGAGCGGGATCGTGGTCAAGGGGATCCACGATGTGGCGGTCCGCTTTTCCCGGTGCTGCAACCCGGTGCCCGGGGATGAGATCGTGGGCTTCGTCACCCGGGGCCGGGGCGTGTCCATTCATCGGACCGACTGCGTAAATATGATCAATCTCCCGGAGGAAGAGCGGGCCAGGTTGATCGATGCCGAGTGGCAGAAATCGGAGGACGGAGAGAATAAAGAAAAATATTCAGCGGAGATCCAGATCTTTGCCAACAACCGGATCGGCCTGCTGGTGGATATTTCCAGGATATTCACGGAACGGCAGGTGGACATCACGTCCATCAATGTGCGGACCAACCGGCAGGGGAAAGCAACCGTCGTCATGACCTTTGATATTCCGGGAATCGACGAGCTGGGCAGGCTGACGGAAAAGCTGCGCCAGATAGAGGGCGTGCTGGATATCGAACGGACGGCCGGCTGACGCGCGCTGCGGCAGCCGGAGGCGATTCACATAGGCGGCTGGCCGGGCGGCGGGGAGTCAAGTGGAGGCGATTCGCATAGGCGGCTGGCCGGGCGGCCGGGTGTCAAATGGCGTTAACCCGCAGACGGCAGATCAAACTGCCTCTGTCCGACAAGGCCGCCTATATACGGAGAAAAGTGAGGAAGAAAAGAGCAGATGAAAACATTGAAGATCCTGTGCAATGAACTCGGAATGCTGGGGACGAACTGCTACATTCTTTATCAGGAGGAGGGAACCCCGGACCGGCCGGCCCATTGCTTCATCGTGGATCCGGCGGACAACGCTTCCTTCATCATACGGAAGTGCAGAGAGTTGCGTTTAAAGCCGGAAGCGATTCTTTTGACGCACGGGCATTTTGATCATATCCTGGCAGCCGAGGACGTGCGGCGGAATTTTCATGCGCCCATCTATGCGGGAGAACGGGAACAGGAGCTTTTGGAAGATCCGTCCATGAATCTGACGGGCATGAGCGGCGCGGAGATGTGTCTGACTGCTGACCGGTGGCTGCGGGACGGCGAAACGCTTTCCCTGGCCGGTACGAAATGGAGGGTATTGTTTACGCCTGGTCATACCGAGGGCAGCGTTTGTTACTATGCGGAAGACGAAAATGTGCTGATCAGCGGAGATACATTGTTCTGTGAGTCGGTGGGGAGGACGGATCTTCCCACAGGAAGCGCGGAGAAGCTGTATGTTTCCGTGACGGAGAAGCTGTTCGCGCTGCCGGAAGAGACTGAGGTCTATCCCGGACACGGGCAGAAAACGACGATCGGATATGAAAAAAAGCATAATTATTATGTGTAAATTATTTTTAAAGAAAATGACCTGCTGACGTAAGATTTTTTTGGTAGATTGAAACTGCGGAAATGTCGGCAGGTATTTTTGTATGTACGGGAGGAGGTAGTTTCCTATGTATGGAAGAAAACGGAGTGTTTTAGGTTTTATACTGGGAGGGTGTCTGCTGCTGGCCGGATGCACGCCTCAGACGTCGGCTAATATGCCAGGGCAGCAGGAAATAACCGGTGTGATTCAGACGCAGATGGAAAACGGCGCAGGTGAGACGAATGCGGCCGAAACAGACATGGCGGCCGGCGCCTGGGATCGCGGGAGGTATAGCAGCGGAGCGTTGCGCGATGTTCCTCTTTTCATATACAGAGGATATGCCAGCCGGCTTCGGCAGGACAGGCTGTTTTCGTGCGGAGCGGCCGGTGGTATGTCTGAAGCGGACCGCATGAAAGACAGAGAAACTTTTGAGAGACGGAGCGTTTGGAGAATATGATTGAGATTCGGCTGAATGACGATGCGTATGAGCAGGACATCCGGGAACTTTTGATGGCCTTTTATCCGGGGAAACCGTTTTTTTACGGGAACGGGGAAGCGAAAGAGCCCGTCCGCCTGATCGTAGAAGGAACCGTGAATGAGGAGAGAAACCTCTACCGGCTGCGTGTCATGGACGGTGCCCCGCAGAAGGACCGACAAAGCAGCCGGGCGGCTGCGGAAAGCGCCGGCTGCGCGGCGGCCGGTTCTGAACCGGACGCAAAAACAGATGTGCCGTCTGATACAAGGATGAAACAGGTTCAGGATGCGGAGAAACCGGCTGCCGCAGCTTCGCCTGCATCGCCGGACGGAGACGGGGATATTTCCGGAACAGGACTTCGGGAACGGTGCGGGGAACCGCGACCGTACGTGGAACTTCCCGGCGTGCTGCAGCAGGAAATCGTCCGGGCCGGCGACCCCATCTCTCTGGATTACGATGACCGGACCGACGCGAAAAACAAGATCAAGCGCCGTCTCTATGCACTCTTGTTTTTGCGTACCGGCAGGCAGCTTCCCTGGGGGGCGCTGACCGGTATTCGGCCGACGAAAATCGCGATGACGAAGCTGGACGAGGGCATGAGCGGGCCCGAGACCGTCCGGTTCATGCGGGACAATTATTTCGCCAGCGATGAAAAGGCCGGACTGAGCGTTGAGATCGCGGAGAGGGAAAGGCAGCTTTTGTCGCAGATTGATTACCGGAACGGTTATAGTCTGTACGTGGGGATCCCGTTTTGCCCCACCACCTGCCTGTACTGTTCCTTCACATCCTACCCCATTGGAAAATGGATCGGGAAGACAGGGCTTTATCTGGACGCCCTTTTTAAGGAACTGGACTACGTGTCGGCCAAAATGAAGGGCCGCACGCTGGATACGGTATATTTCGGCGGCGGCACTCCGACATCTTTGCCGCCGGAGGAGCTGGACCGGCTTTTTACGAAGCTGCGGGCTGTGTTTGACGTGGACGGGGCGAAGGAGTTTACGGTGGAGGCAGGGAGGCCCGACAGCATCACCCGGGAGAAACTGCGCGTGCTGAAAAAGCACGGCGTCCGGCGCATTTCCATCAATCCCCAGACCATGAAGCAGGCGACGCTGGATCTGATCGGGCGCCGTCATACGGTGGGAGCTGTAAAGGAAAAATTTGCGCTGGCCCGGGAAGAGGGTTTTGACAATATCAATATGGACCTGATCGTGGGGCTGCCGGAGGAGGATATGGCGGACGTCCGGGCAACGATGGAGCAGGTGAGGGCCCTGGGACCGGACAGCCTGACGGTCCATTCGCTGGCGATCAAGCGCGCGGCGCGGCTGAACACGATGAAAGAGGTTTATAAGGATCTGAAGATCGTCAATACCCAGGAGATCATCGGCATGACGGCCCGTTACGCCCGTGAAATGGGCCTGGAACCCTATTATCTGTACCGTCAGAAAAATATGGCGGGGAATTTTGAGAATGTAGGCTACGCCGCGCCGGGAAAAGCCTGCCTGTATAATATCCTGATCATGGAGGAGCAGCAGACGATCGTTGGCTGCGGCGCCGGCACGACCACGAAGCTGGTGATCCCGGGTCAGAACCGCATCGAGCGCGCGGAAACCGTGAAAAATGTGGAACAGTATATTGCGCGTGTGGATGAAATGATCGAGCGGAAGGAGCGGTTATTTGCGGAAGAAGATAAGGCGGGGACGCATCGGGGCTTAGGGATACAGGCAGAAATGCAGACCGATCCTGCAAAATGATCTGTTCAGGCCAGCTGGCTTCAGGAGTCAGCTGGTTTTTCTGTTTAAGAAGTATGCGGCGGTTATTCCAGGATACGCTCTCCCTTATTGGCCAGAAGTTCGTTGATCTCCATTACGTCCTTATGATGTTCAATACCGTAGATGATGACCGCGTCCCGTGACGATCTGGCGTAAAGAATGCCTTCGCCGCTGATTTCCAGGCAGCGCTGCGTTTCTCTGAGGGAAAGCCCGGCGGCGATGCACAGCGCCAAGATCTTGTCGCGTCCCGGCTGACGGGAGCCGTTTAAGATCTGATAACCGTAGGTGCGGTCAAGCTGGGCGGAGCGGATGACATCGGCCCTTTTTAAATTGTGCAGATCAAGGAAATATTGAAAGCAGGAGGCAAAGTCAGCCGCTTTCTCCGGATAGGTATGTGCTTCAAGGTACGAGTCCAGCTCCTTCGCCGAATGGGTGCTGGTCAGGATATGAAGCAGCTCGCCGGTCGTTTTGCAATCCGTTTTGTCCGGCGCTTTTTCGTTTGCCGGCAGTTCGTTTCTGGTGTATTCTTTTTTGGGCATGATATGTCCCTTCTTTCTTTTACATTTCCGCTTTTTATGCTACACTAAATATGGCCGTCTGGCAAGCGGAAGTTGGCCCGCGCGGAAATTTTGCGTGTAAAGGGGCTTATGAGACGGCGCTTTTGCGCGGATATGCCATGCGGGCGAGCGGGTTTGTGCGGAGCTGTTCATGCAGGCGGCGTTTTTGGCAGATGCGCCATGCGGGAAAGCAGCCTTGCGTGAAAGGAACGGAAAGACTACAGGGGAGCGAGAGGAACATGTTGGATCAATATCAGGAAATTAAGCCCATCGGGAAATACAGGAATATCTGGCTGGTCCTTGACCGGAATACGGGGGAATGGTATGTAAAAAAATGTCTTGAAACGTTTAACCGGGCGGCATATGAGCGCGTGGCCGGAATCCGTAATATCCATATCCCGCATATCTTTGCATGGAGAGTGGATCAGGGCAGGCTCTGGCTTATTGAAGAATATATAAGCGGCAGGACGCTGGAAGAATGGCTGAATGCCGGACGGCTTTTTTCGCAGGAAGAGACGGTCGGCATCGTCCGGCAGGTCTGCGAAGCGCTTGCTTGTCTTCATTCCCAGGCGCCGCCTGTCATCCACCGCGACATCAAACTGTCCAACATCATGATTGCCGATAACGGCATTGTGAAACTGATCGATTATAACGCCGCCAGACTGTATGAAAGAGGATTGAATCAGGACACCAGGCTGATCGGAACGGAGGCCTACGCGGCTCCGGAGCAGTTTGGGTTTGCCCAGACCGATGCCCGAACGGATATCTATTCTCTGGGCGTGGTGTTCAATTATCTCCTGACGGGGGAGCATATTAATAGAAGGAGGGCGGGAGGCGCCTGCGGAGCAATTATAAAAAAATGCACGCAGATAGACCCGGACCGCAGATACCAGTCCGTTTGGGAACTGGACATGGCATTGCAGACTATTCGGGCCAATGGGTTTGCGAAAGCGGCGTCCCCGGGAGCAAAGCAAATAAGAACAGGTCCCTTGCGGATGGGACCTGCACGAATGGAAGCTCCGGAAATGAGAGTGAAAGCAGGGAGAACGGCGGATAACGCGCACGGAAAGAAAAGAATATGGCCGATTCCCGGTTTTCGAAGCGGCGTGCTCTGGAAAAAAATTCTGGCGTTATCGGGGTATATGTTTATCATTTATCTGTGTCTGGAACTGGAACCGGAGGCGGATATAGGGAATCCCGCGGCGCTTTGGTCAGACAGGATCATTGTATTGCTCAGCATGCTGTTCACCGTCGCCGTATATACGGATTATCATGGATTGGCGTCAAAAATGCCGTTTCTGCACCATGAGAAAAGGTGGGTCCGCCAGTTCGGCTACTGTATGGTCTGGCCCTTTGCGCTGGGGCTCCTGGTCGTGTTCAGAGAAAGCGCAGTGTTGTTGATCCAGGCAATATTAAATATAAATATCTGAAAAAGTATGCTGCCAGCATACCAAAACAGATGCGGAAAATAGTAAACTGCCGGTATAGCACAAGAATATACCGGCAGTTATTTTGATGCCTTGTCGGAAGAGGAGGAATTCTGGCCAAAATGCGTGATAATGTCTTCCAGGATGTTTCTGATCAGAGGGATGGCCTCTCTGGGGCATTGGCTGAGAAGCTGTGATAATTCGCCGCTCATGTAGGCGGGGGACGCTGAGTCCGCGCCCTGCAGGATATAGGCCGGTTCTATTTGCAGAAAATGGCACATCTCGACCAGCCGCTCCAGATTGATCTGCGTTCTTCCGCACTCAATTTTGCTGATGAACGCGGTGGAGACGTCCAGGTATTCCGCCATTTGTTCCTGTGTGATGTGTTTTTCTTTCCTGCATTTAGCCAGGCGCTGACCGATCAGCTTGTAATCAATCATCATACGTATCACCCCTGCTTATTATATGCGGAACTGGGGGAAAAGATAAGGAACTTATAAGTTAATATTGACTTATAAATTAATATGACGTATACTTTTAAAAGAATAAGGAGGACATTGATGAAAAAGGAAAAATCATTTGCAGGCAGGATAAAAGAGCACAGGAAGGAACTAATCCTTGCGGGGGGATAAGTCTTACCGTAAAATCTATTTTGTTTTTTGAAATCCCTTTGCCGTAAGCGCCAATATCTGTAACCTGCTTGAAGGTTGCAGTACGTCAAAAGAGAAAATAGCTTCTGCGCCTGAACAGGATTCCGCTTGGAACCGAGGCAGATGTGGGTAAAAGATTATATGAAGAGAGATCTTGTAGCGTGAGAAAAACAAAGGAGACCAGCTATGAAAAGTCAAGCCCAAATTAGCAAAAAATTTTTTACTGATATTGAGGTCAAAAAGGGTAACTT
>CANQUA010000014.1 GCA_947626915.1 uncultured Lachnospiraceae bacterium | reverse complement strand
CCATTGGTGATCATGAATACAATGTAAGCAACTTCCGCCGCCAGGTAGAGGAGACCCTTGATCACCTGCTTATGTACGATATTTCCGGCTCCCAGCACCAGCATGGACAGTTTCGTCTCAGGGCCGCCTTTGGTCGCGGCAGCAGAAACCGTATACGGGGTGGGAAACTCATTTACTCTCTTTTTGAAAAGTCCCATAATCGTCTGCCCCTTTCCTCTATGAAATTCCATTGCTGTTCATCGCGTCGTTCATGGCCTGCGTCTGCTCCGCCGCGTTGTCATGGGTCACGGTCTTGTTGCGGATGCCCTTGCCCATGTTCTCCACCGGACTCCAGCAGTTGCTCATGGCCGCTACGAAGGGCTGCAGAATGGAGGTGCGGTCAAAGGTATCGTTCTGAGCCGCTACCAGCATATCATTCGCAACCTCGGGACGCGCCAGAAGCTCCGTGTTGCAGGGAACCACATTTCTCAGTTCATAATGAAGCTGCTGCGCCTCCGCGGAACCGAGATAAATCGCCAGCTGAATGGCCGGGAGCATGTAGTCCGAGGTGGCATTGACGCCGATGGCCTTGGAACCGGCGTATGCCATCATCTGCTTTTCCTCACCGTTCAGCATGAAAGTCGGCGGGGCCGCCACGCCCATGTTGTCGCCCAGGATTTCCCGGATACTGGCCGCGTCCCAGGAACCGGTAAAGATCGCCTTGATGCTGCCGTCGCGCAGACCCGCCATGCCGGAACCGTCGGAATCCACGACGAAATTCGGATTGGCCAGCAAATCTACCAGGTAGTCGGTGATGGCAACCGCCTTGTCGCCGGCGAAATCGACTCCCGCGGCCTCATCGGTTCCGTCTCCGAAAAGCGTACAGCCGTTGCCCACATAGAAGGCCGGCAGATACCAGGAGTTGGTGAACGGGAAGGAAACAACGCCCTTCTCCAGCATGGCGTCCAGGCTCTTAACATCCTCCTCGGTGAACACGCTCTTGTCGTAGAACATGTACCAGGTGTTGGTGGTAAACGGCACGCCGTAGAGGAATCCGTCCAGGGTCACCGAGTCCACAATCGCCTGGGAGCTGGTGCTTTCGATCTGCTCCTTGTAGATGCCGCCGAACTTGGCCGCCGCCTTGGCATCGGTCAGCGTCGTGATATTGTCGTTGGCATACATGAATACATCGGCGCTGGCCTCCGGGTCCTGCGCCACCTGGGATGCTGCCGTCGCCTCGTCTGCCACTCCGTAGATGAATTCGATGTCATACTCCGGATGCAGTGCGGCGAACGCATTGCAGGATTTCTGCAGCCATTGCCCGCTGTCGATGGACTGGTCCTCAGAGGGGGCCCACACCATCAGACGGACATGCTGCACACTTCCCTGTCCTGACGAGGATGTTCCGCTGCCGGAGCACCCCCCCAGAAAGGCTGCCGCCGTCGTAACAGCGGCCATGAGAATTGCTGCACACTTCTTCATCGCTCTTTCCGTCCTTTCCCGCGACTTTTGATTGTCTCAAAAGTTTCGCTTAGTTTCTGTTACCCTTATTATTACGCCTAAAACAGCAGATTGTCAAGCGTTTTTTTGATATTTTTTCCAGTTTTTTAAGGGAAATCCCTCCGTCAGAATGTAATGTTGCACATCCTTTCAAATTCGGTTTTACGAAACATTGCTAAACTTTTCTCGATTATCGGGAAAAGCTTGCAATTATCCGAAATTTTTTGTATAATTTTTGTAACAGTTCGGGCGGCAAAACAGCCGATATCGGAACAGGCGCCGGATCCATGGATCCGCTGTCTTTTCCTATGTTTTCACACCAAATTCCCGAATTACTGCCGGATTTTAAATCAAATAGCAAAATAGTCCCGCAAATATCTGAATTATTCAGAAGAAATCAGGAGATAAGAATGCCTACAATCATCGATATTGCTGATAAGCTGGGAATTTCCAAGGGAACCGTCTCAAAGGCCCTGAACAATGCCGAGGATGTGAGCGAAACTCTGCGAAAACGAGTTTTGGAGACGGCCGTGGAGATCGGATACGAACGGAACCGGGCCCGCAGGGACTCGGCGGACAAACTCTGTGTGATCGTGGAGAATTTAAATCATAAAGATCCGACCGGCTTCGGCTACGGGATCATCATGGGCTTCAAGAAGCTGGCGATCCCGGCCGGCTGGAATGTGGACGTGGTTCCCGTCACTCCGCAGGAGCAGAAAACCATGTCCTACGATACCTTCATGCTGGCCCATGAATACAAAGGTGCCTTCGCCATGGGGCTTACGCTGACCGATCCCTGGATGGAGGATCTGAAGACCGCGCGGACGCCGACGGTCCTGTATGACAACTACGTGCCGGACAACATGCGGGTCAGCTACATCGGGGTCAACAGCGACGAAGGCTTTTCTATGGCCGTCGAGCATCTGATGAAGCTGGGCCATACGAAGATCGGGTATCTGGGAGGCGGCGAGGGCTCCTATGTGACGCAGCTCCGCCACGACGCCTTCATCCGCGCCATGAAGAGCCACGGGCTGGAGGTGAAAAAAAACTGCATCGGCCGCTCCTATTTCATCTCGGAATGCACCAATAAATTTCTGCCCACCCAGCTGCGGAGCCAGGTCACAGCCATCATCTGCGGCTACGACCTGATGGCGCAGGCGGTCCTCACCCAGTGCATGGACCTGGGCTACCGGGTGCCGGAGGATCTGAGCATCATCGGGTTCGACGACGCGCCCTTCGCGGCCTACACCAATCCGCCTCTGACGACGATCCGCCAGAACCAGGAGGCTCTGGGCAACTGCGGCTTCTACGCCTTAAACAGCCTGCTGAACCAGACCTCCATCAGTATGCTGTTGCTTCGGGCGGAGCTGATCCCCCGGGGGAGTACCGGCCCGGCCCGGACCTGGGACCTGGCGCGGCCGCGGAAGATCCCGGTCTGATTCCCGGAGAGACCGCTCCGCCTGTATTGCCGCGGAAATTCCGCAGGGGCCGGTCAAAGCGATCTGTTTATCCCCTCTCCCGGCCCCTGCTTCTCTTCCCATATTTTAAAACGCCGGAAATTCATTTTCCAGCTCCATATACCGGCAGAAAACAAACAGACCGCAGACGATTTCCGGCGGGATCGCGTCGGAAGCCTCCAGGTCCCACCCGCCGGCGGGTCCCAGATGCGCGATGCGCAGGACCTCCCGGCCGGCTTCCTCCATGGCATAGCTGCGGCTGTTCTCCATGACCAGCTCATAAGCACGCCCTTTCATGGTAAGCCGGGCATGGCACGCCGCCTGCATCCGATGGGCAAACCCGCCTGCCTTTTCCGGTTCCTCATCCCCGGCGCAGTACGGGCAGGCCCTGGCATATTCCGCCCCCTCTTTGTCCCGCATGATATATGCCGGAAAACGGATTTCCCCGTCCCCTTCCGGCTGCATCTCCGGGCGGCAGACGTCCGTCGTCAGAACCGGATCGCCGTCCGGAGACAGGATGCTTCGCTCCTGTCCCGCAAAATCACGCTGTATGCGCGCAAAAACCTTCTTCTGCTCCCTGTCGTAAAGGACCCCTGCCCTCATCACGTACCGCATGCGCTTCCTCCTCCGGCATACAAAACCATCCAACACGGCCTCTCTCCCGCGGCGCTTTTCCGGCGCCTTTTCCGTCCGCTGTTTTCCCGCGCCAGGCGCGTTCCGTCCGCGTCAGAAAATCGAATAGAGAAGCAATCCGGCTGCCCCGGCTCCCGCCATCACGGCGATGGGATGCAGCTTCCATTTCCGCAGGCAGAAAAGACAGACGGCAAAAATCCCCACGGCGGCCAGGTCGACCGTTTCCAGATTGGCCGGCAGATTCCTCTCTCCGAAGAACGCCATACAGATAATGGACAGTCCCGCCGACGCGATCATAGCCACCACGGCCGGACGGAGTCCCGCCAGAACGCCCTGCACCAGCGTGAGCCCGCGGAAATGATAATACACATAGGCCAGCGTCAGGACGATCACGCAGGAAGGCAGCACGCAGCCGACCGTCGCTATGACGGCCCCCGGCAGCCCCGCCACCTGGATCCCCACAAACGTGGCGGAATTGATCGCGATCGGTCCCGGCGTCATCTCCGCGATGGTCATGATGTCCGTGAACTGCGTCATCGTAAGCCACGGATGAACATCCACCACCTGGTGCTGGATCAGAGGCATGGCCGCATAGCCGCCGCCGATGCTGAACAGTCCGATCTGAAAAAAGCTCCACAAAAGTTCGAGATAAATCATGACTGCACAGCCTCCTTTTTCATCCGCAGCAGGGTATCCGCCGCCCCCACCGTACCGCAGACCAGTATAATCACTACAATGTTCACACCCCAGAAACGGACCGCAGCGAAGGCCAGCACCAGGATCGCCAGCGGCAGCACCCGCTTCGTTTCCACCAGGCTTTTCAGCATGTTCAGCACCACGTCGCAGATCACCGCGCCGACGCCGGCCAGCATCCCCGCCATGACCATACTGACGACGGCGCTGTCGCGGACCGCCGTGTAGCACAGGGAAATCAGGGAAATGATGACCAGAGGCGGAAGCACCGTCCCTAACACCGTAGTCAGCGCGCCTAAAGCGCCGCCCACCCGGTAGCCGACCAAAATCGAGGCGTTGACCGCGATGGCTCCCGGCGAAGACTGGGCGATGGCCGTCAGATCCAGCATCTCCTGCTCCTCGATCCAGTGCAGCTCATCCACAAATTTTTTCCGCATCAGCGGTATGATCACAAACCCGCCGCCAAAGGTGCAGGCGCTCAGTTCAAAGGTCGAAATAAACAATTTCCAGTAATCCGGCTTCTGATTGTCCAACTCTTTACCCTCCTTTGTCTTTTCGGGGATATTATAGCGCTTGACTTTCAATAATGGAAATAATATAATTTTATCAAAACAATAAGTTATTCTATATAAAAAATCATCGGAGGTCCCATGACAGTCAGACACATGAAAATATTTTTGGCCATCACAGACAATCAGTGCAACACCACCAAAGCGGCCCAGGCCCTTCTGATGACCCAGCCCGCGGTCAGCCTGGCAGTTAAAGAACTGGAGGCCTATTACGGCGTCGTGCTCTTCGATCGGATCGGGCGGCGGCTGCGGATCACGGAGGCCGGGATGCGGTTCAAAGACTACGCTTCCCACATCTGCATGCTTTTCGACGATATGGAAAAGGGAATGCGCGGCTGGGACGCCTGCGGCCTGCTTCGGGTAGGAGCCAGCATCACCATCGGCTCCCAGTTCCTGCCCTACTATGTGCAGGCCTTCCGAAGCCGCCACGCCGATACGGAAGTGCGCGCCCTGGTAGCCTCTTCCGAGATCCTGGAGCGCCGCATCCTGGAAAATGAACTGGACTTTGCGCTGATCGAAGGCGCCGTCCACAATCCGTCCCTGTATTCCGAAGAATATATGGAAGACCAGCTGACCGTGATCTGCCCCGCCAACGAGTATTTCCGCCGGAAGCGCCGCCTGACCGCCGATGAGTTCCGCCGCCAGAAATTCCTGCTTCGGGAACCGGGAAGCGGTACGCGCGAGATGGTCGACCATGCGGCGGAAAGCCTGGGATTCTCCATCCAGCCTCTCTGGGAGGCCATGAGCACCACCGCCCTGGTCAACGCCGTCATAAACGGTCTGGGCATCTCCGTCCTGCCCCGGCGCATGGTCACCGGCCCGATCCGGCGCGGTCTGGTAATCCCGGTCTCCGTGGAATCCCTGGACCTGCGCAGGAAATTCCATATCATCTATCACCGGGAAAAATATCTCACGTCGGCCGCCAGGGATTTCCTGGAACTTTGCAGAAATTATGAACTGGATTACCCGCTGCCCCATTACAGCGGCCTCTGACCCGCCAAACGCTTCTCCGCGCATCCAAAAATCCCTCCTGAACGGCCCCGGATATGCTCCGTCTCCGATCCAGGAGGGACTAATGCGTCAGTCAATGCGGCCGCCCCGCTTCTCGCGGTTTCCCGGCCCTGCCGCCCAACGCGGGCGCGGACCGGTTTCTCCGCGGGAACGGTTCCGTCCTGTTGTTATGCGCACAGTTCCACGATCGCCTGGGCAAAAATCTTGGCGCTGGCCACCAGATCCGCCAGCTCCGCCCTTTCGTCCGCACCGTGCATCCGGTTGTCCGTACCGGGCATGGAAGCGCCGAAGGCCACGCCGTTTTTCAGGTCATGGACGTAGGTGCCGCCGCCCATGGACTGGCACTCGCCCTTCCGGCCGGTGTGCGCCTCATACGCCTTCAGAAGCGTCCGGACGAAATGGGAGTTCCCGTCCACATGATGAGGCGGCGTAAAGGAATCGTTATGCAGCGTAATGCCGGCGGCGGCCATACTGGCTTTCGCCACATTCAGCATATTCCCGTTGGTCGCGCAGACCGGGCAGCGGCTGTCAAACATGCCCTCCAGACGGCTGTTCGTCACGTTCAGCATCGTAAACGCCAGGGTCAATTCCCCGGAAATCTCGTCGTGCAGAGCGATCCCCATGGCCCGGCCGTTCACATCGCCGTGAGGCATCAGGCTCAGCAGGTTCCGGAGCGCCGTCACCTGGGGACAGGGAGCCAGAGGCAGCCGCAGAAGGTAGGTCAGAAGCCCGGTCAGCGCGTTGTTCCCGGTCTGGGGGCTGGCCGCATGGGCGCCCTCGCCCACAGCCGTGATTTTCACAGCGGCTGCGCCGCCGTCCGCCGGGCATTCCTCCAGGAGGAACTCAATGCCCGTCTCCGCCTGCGCCGCTTCCGCCGCTTTCGCCATCTCTTCCGCGCTGATTCCCTCGACCACCGCGTAGGCCTTGCCCGGAACCACATTCACCTTCACGCCGGCTTCCACGGATACCAGCCTCGGAAGCGCTTCGCTTGCGGCGAAGTCCGCGTCGAACGTTCCGGGCAGACGGCCCTTTTCAATGTTCGTCACCGGAAAATCCGCGTCCGGTGAAAACGTCATCGGCGCTTCTTTCTCGATCTTGTAATAATGCCGGATATCGGAGCTGCCGCATTCCTCGTCGCACCCCAGAATCAGGCGGACGCTCTTTTTCAGCGGAATCCCCAGCTCTTTCACACAGCGCAGGGCGTAAAGCGCGGCCACCGCCGGTCCCTTGTCGTCGGAAGTGCCGCGTCCGAACAGCTTCCCGTCCTTCAGCACCGGCTCAAAGGGCCCGGTCACCTGCCAGCCCTCCCCGGCCGGAACCACATCCAGGTGGGCCAGGATATCCAGCTGCCTCTCCTGATCGCCCAGATCCACGGTTCCCACGAAATTGTCATAATTCTTTACGGCAAAGCCATAGGAGGCCGCGATCCCAAGCGCCTCCGCCAGCGCCTCCGCCGGTCCGTCGCCGTAGGGCTTCCCTTCCTTCGCCGGCATCCGCTCGCTGTTGATGCGGCAAAGCGTAAAAATATCCCCGATCATTTCCTGCGTATGCGCGTCGATATAGGAACTGATCTCCTGTTGATACTGCATAACCAAACGCCTCCTTTTTATGATGATCCGGAAAGAGCTTTCCGGACGATGACACAATGCCGGCCCTGCCGGACGGCAGCGTCTTTGGCATACCGCCGTGCTCTTTAAACGGTCCCGCCGGAAACCGGTCTGCCGCACCGAATCCAAACGGTGCCAAACACTCCCCAGGCCAAAAACGGTCCGTCTCCTGTTCGGACGGATCAATCCCGCCCGAACTCGCTCAGCTTCAGCTTCGGGTTCCGTTCCTCGACCATGCCCACGCTCCAGCTGTTCACGAAAAGCAGGAGCGGATTTCCTTTCAGGTCCCGGATCCGTTTCATGTCCGAGGTCCCCTGGATCTTCTCCACATCGACGGAATCTTTGTTTTCCACCCAGCGGATGTACTCGTAGGGCAGCTTGTCCAGCTTCACTTCCACGCCGTATTCGTTCTCCAGGCGGTAAGTCAGCACCTCGAACTGCAGCTCTCCGACCACGCCGACGATGATTTCCTCCATGCCGGTGTTGAACTCCTGGAAAATCTGGATCGCGCCCTCCTGGGCGATCTGGTTGACGCCCTTCAAGAACTGTTTCCGCTTCATGGTGTCCACCTGTCGGACCCTGGCGAAATGCTCCGGCGCGAAGGTCGGGATCCCTTCAAATTCAAACTTCTCATTGGAGAGGCAGAGCGTGTCCCCGATGGAAAAAATCCCCGGATCGAACACGCCGATGATGTCGCCCGCGTAGGCCTCTTCCACGATCTTCCGGTCCTGGGCCATCAGCTGCTGAGGCTGGGACAGGCGGAGTTTTTTGCCGCCCTGGACATGGTTGACCTCCATGCCCGCCTCGAATTTGCCGGAAACAATGCGCATGAACGCGATCCGGTCCCGGTGGGCCTTGTTCATGTTCGCCTGGATCTTGAACACAAATGCGGAAAAACTTTCCCTGAACGGGTCGATCTCGCCGGTGGTCGTCTTCCTGGGAAGCGGCGACGTAGTCATGGCCAGGAAATGCTTCAAAAAGGTTTCCACGCCGAAGTTCGTCAGCGCCGACCCGAAAAAGACCGGCGACAGATCGCCTCTCTGCACCCGCTCCAGATCAAACTCATCCGCGGCTCCGTCCAGCAGCTCGATCTCCTCCAGCAGCTGCCGGTGATAATCGGGGCCGATGACGGCCTCCACCTCCGTTCCCTCCACGTCGAACGTCCGGGAAGCCACCTCCTTCTGTCCGCCCATGGCCGCCGTAAAGGTCGTGACTTTCCGGGTATTGCGGTCGTAAACGCCCTTAAAATTCTTGCCGCAGCCGATGGGCCAGTTGACCGGACAGGTGCGGATGCCGAGGACATTTTCAATATCGTCCATCAGCTCGAAGGGGTCCTTCGCCTCCCGGTCCAGCTTATTGATAAACGTAAAAATGGGAATGCCGCGCAGAACGCAGACTTTGAACAGCTTGATCGTCTGCGCCTCCACGCCCTTGGAGCCGTCGATGACCATGACGGCGCTGTCGGCGGCCATCAGGGTCCGGTACGTGTCCTCAGAAAAATCCTGATGTCCCGGCGTATCCAGGATATTGATGCAATAATTGTCATATTCAAACTGCATGACCGACGAAGTGACGGAGATTCCTCTCTCTTTTTCGATCTCCATCCAGTCGGAAACCGCGTGCTTCGCGGCTTTGCGTCCTTTCACCGTGCCCGCCAGGTTGATCGCCCCGCCGTAAAGCAGGAATTTTTCGGTCAAGGTGGTCTTGCCGGCATCCGGGTGGGAAATGATCGCAAAGGTTCTTCGTTTTCTGATCTCTTCTTCTATTGCTGCCATGATAACTCCTCCGATTTATACAGGAACCCGCGTTCTGCGGGGTCTGACCCATGCTGCTCCCCTCTGCTGTTTAAATCGGACCGGACTTTTTCTGATTTTTCATAGAAATTTACTCCTTGATCCACAGCCGTACCAGCGGGATCCAGCTCTGCACCGCAGGGATCTCCATGCCGGCGCCCGGCCGGGAGGTCTCCTCGTCCGCCAGGGACAGTCCGTGACAGCCCCGCGGGAAAATATGCAGCTCCAGATTCACGCCGCACCTGCGCAGGGCCGACGCCAAAAACAGGCTGTTCTCCACCGGAACGCCGGCGTCCTCGTAGGTATGCCACAGAAAGACCCGGGGCATATCGGACGTCACCTGCTTCTCCAGGGAAACAAACTCCAGCATCTCTTCCAGGCTCTGCGCGTCCGTATGCGCCCGCTTCGCCGCCGTCTTCCATTCCTCTCCCGGTCCCAGCAGCTGGTTGAAGCTTCCCCGATGGGCGAATGCTCCGCTGGTGATCACCGGATAGCCCAGGATCAGCCCGTTGGGCCGGATCTGCTCCGCCGTCAGCCCCAGCGGTCCGTAGACAAACTCCCGGTTCCAGAACGTTCCCAGGCTGCAGACCAGATGGCCGCCGGCCGAGAACCCGCAGACATAGATCCGTTCCGGATCCACCAGCCACTCCTCGCTGTGGGCGCGTATCTCCGCCACCGCCTTCGCCACTTCCAGAAGCGACGTCGGGAAACGGCTGGGAGCCACGCTGTAATACAGGCAGAAGCTGTGGCAGCCCATGCTCAGAAACCGCATGACAATGGGCTCCGCTTCCCGATCGCTGCAGAAATGGTACCCGCCGCCGGGACATACCAGCACCGCCGGCCGTTTCCTCTTCGGTTCCACACTGACCGGCTCCAGAATATACTCATCCAGCCGGGCCGGTCCCGTAACCTGGCCCTCTGCCTCCAACGTAATGCTTTCGTACCTCATACTCATACCCCTTTCTGTTTGATCCCGCGAAACCGCCGTCTCAGCCGTCCGCGGTACTCTCTTTTGTTTCCTGGTTCAGCCCGAACAGCGCGTCCAGCAGACGATGGGCCACCTGATCCTTGCTCATCTTCTCCAGGGCCGTCTCGCCGCGGGCCGTGATCAGCGTCACCACATTGGTGTCCGTGCCGAAGCCGGCGCCCTCCTGCCTCAGGCTGTTGGCCGCCACCATATCCAGATTCTTTTTCAGCAGCTTTTGCCTGGAATGTTCGATCAGATGTTCCGTTTCCATGGAAAATCCGCACAGAAGCTGTCCCTCCGGTTTATGCTCTCCCAAAAATTTCAGGATATCCTCCGTCCGTTCCAGCTGCAGGGTCAGCTCGCCCTCTTTTTTCTTCAGCTTCTCCTGCGCGGTTTCCGCCGGACGGTAATCCGCCACCGCCGCCGCCTTGATGACCGCGTCCTGTTCGGCGCTCACCGCCGTCACCGCCTCGAACATCTCTCCGGCGCTCTTCACCTCGGTCACATGCACGAAACGCGGCCGCTTAAGTTCCGTGGGCCCAGTGACCAGCGTCACCTCCGCGCCCCGCCGGGAGGCCGCCCTCGCGATCGCGTAGCCCATCTTCCCGGTGGAATGGTTCGTCAGATACCGGACCGGATCCAGCGCTTCCCGGGTCGGCCCCGCCGTCACCAGGATCTTCTTTCCGGCCAGATCCTTGGGATAGGCGATCTCCTGCAGGATATAGTCCAGAAGCGTCTCCGGCTCCGGCATTTTCCCGGCTCCCACGTCCCCGCAGGCCAGATATCCCACCGCCGGATCGATCACATGGATCCCGTAGGAGGCGCAGCGCTTCAGATTGTCCTGGGTGACCGGATTCTCGTACATCTGGGTATTCATGGCCGGGGAAATGTATTTGGGACATCTGCAGGCCAGAAACGTGGTCGTCAGCATGTCGTCCGCCAGACCGTGAGCCGCTTTCGCGATCACATTGGCGGTAGCGGGGGCCAGCATAAAAAGATCCGCCCGCTTCGCCAGGGCCACATGTTCCACGCTGTACTGAAAATTCCGGTCGAAGGTATCCACCAGACATTTATTGCCTGTCAGGCTCTCAAACGTCAGCGGCGCGATAAACTGCTCCGCGTTTTTCGTCAGGATCACCTGCACGTCGGCATGAAGCTTTTTCAGGGCGCTGGCCAGATACGCGGCCTTATAAGCCGCGATGCTGCCGCTGACGCCCAGCACGACTGTTTTACCGGTCAGCATAAAAACCTCCTCTCCTGCCGTCTCCCAGAATCATTTTCATTCTATCACGGCTGAAAAAAGTTGTAAAGAAAAAACAGTTCCGGTAAAAAACGGCGTTCTCTGCCGCGGCGGACCCGGCAGTCCATTTTCCCCGGCAGTCTCAGAAAACGCCGAAACGTCAGCGATCCGCGGTATTCTTCCTGTAGATGATCAGGAGCCCCTTCAGCAGCAGGTCGTCCTCGTAAACGATCTTATGCCTGCAGAGAGGCGTGAAAAATCCGGCCAGCCCGCCGGTAGCCACCAGGGACGCTTTCTCCCCCAGCTCCTGCTCCATCCGGTCGATCATGCCGTCGATCATGGCCGCGGAGCCGTACATGATGCCGGAGCGCATACAATCAATGGTATTCTTGCCGATGACTTTGCCGGGCGTTTCCAGGCTGATGTAGGGAAGCTGGGCCGTCTTGCCGCTGAGGGAATCCAGCGATACCTTGGGCCCCGGCAGTATGACGCCGCCGATATAATTGCCGGTCCGGCTGATGACGGACATGGTCGTGGCCGTTCCCATATCGATGACAATGATCGGGCAGGGATATTCCTGGATCGCGGCCACCGCATCCACGATCATATCGCTGCCGACCGTTTTTGGATTGTCCATCAGGATATTCAGCCCCGTCTTCATGCCGGGCCCCACCAGCATCGGCCGGAACCCGCAGATCTTCTCTACCGCAGAAAGAACCGTTGCGTTTAAAGGCGGCACCACCGAGGACAGGATCGCCCCGCCGATCTCCAATGCCGGCACGCCGTGCAGCTCCAGGATGCTCTTGATATTGGCCGCGTATTCCATATCGGTCTTGGCGTGATTGGTGGTCACCCGCTCCGCAAAATAGGTGCGGGTATCGTCTATGCCTCCAATCACGATATTCGTATTTCCCATGTCTATGGTTAAGATCATCGTTTCCTCCTTATCTGCCGGTCCGGCCTGTTATTTTCATCGGCCCCGGCCCGCCGCTTTCGATCCCGGCTCCTTATCTTTTTATTTCCGCCGTCCGCGCTCCCCGGCTCCTCATCCTTTCGTTTCCGCCGTCCGCGCTTCCCGGCTCCTCATCCTTTCGTTTCCGCCGTCCGCGCTCCCCGGCTCCCCATCCTTTCGTTTCCGCCGTCCGCGCTTCCCGGCTCCTCATCCTTTCGTTTCCGCCGTCCGCGCTCCCCGGCTCTGCTTTCTTCCCCACCGCAGATAGAAGTAAGCCACCTCCATGATGCAGCAGGCGGTCCAGCCTACCGGATAGCTGAAGCCCACCAGACGCGCCGTATTGCTGACGAACCGCGTCACGACGAACAGATACACCTGCCGCACGGCCACGAAGTTCAAAAGCATAATCGCCATGGGGCCGGTGGAATCCCCGCGGCCGCGCAGGGCCCCCGCCAGCGTATGGTTGATGCAGTTAAAGAGCATAAAAAAGATGTTCGTCTGCAAAAACAGCGCCCCGTACTCCACGACCTCAGCATCGCTGGTAAATATCCCCGTAGCCGGCACAGCAAACATGAACAGGAACAGGGCGATCACCGCCGTGATGCTCACGGTCAGGGCCATCGACCAGACCGTTCCCCGGTTGACGCGGTCGTTTTTTCCGGCGCCCACATTCTGCCCCACGAACGTCGTGGCCGCCTGGGCCATGCTCTGCATCGGCAGCATGATAAAGGTATCCAGCTTATTGTAACAGCTCCATCCGGCCATGCAGGCGGAGCCGAAACTGTTGACGTAGGACTGCACAAACACATTGGAAAAGGCCGTGATCACCGACTGCACCCCGGCAGGCAGGCCGATCACAAAAATCTGCCGCAGGATCGCAATGTCGCAGCGCAGATCGCGCCAGGTCAGGCGGTAACCCTCTTTCGTCCCGGTCAGAAGCGCCAGGATCATGGCCGCCGAGATAAACTGGGCGATGATCGTCGCGTAGGCCACGCCCGCGATCCCGGCGTGGAACACGATCACGAACAGAAGATCCAGGACTGCGTTCACGACACTGGTAAAAATCAGGAACAAAAGCGGCCTTTCGGTATCCCCGACCGCCCGCAGGATCCCGCTCCCCATATTGTATACCAGAAGTCCCAGCATCCCCATAAAATAGATCCGCAGGTACACCGTCGCCGCGTCCATCACATCCTCCGGCGTGGACATAAACAGCAGCATCGGATGCACCAGCCAGATTCCGATGACCGTAAACAATATCCCGCACACGAAGGTCACAAAAATCGTCGTCTCCACGGCCCTATGCAGGCTGTCGGGCTGTCTGGCCCCATAGTAGCGGCTGATCACCACGCCCGCTCCGATGGAGACGCCGTTAAAGAAAAAGACCAGCATATTGACGATCTGCGTGGTGGAGCCCACCGCCGCCAGGGCCTCTTTTCCCACGAAATTGCCTACCACCAGGGAATCCACCGTATTATACATCATCTGGAACAGATTGCCGATGATCAGCGGAACGGCGAACTGAACCAGCAAAAATACAATATTTCCCGTCGTCATATCCTTTGCGGACGCTTTTTCCTTGGTACCCATGACGCTGCCTCCTGACATTGACCGGCCGGACAAACGGCCCCATCCGGCATTCCGTCCATCTGAACGTACGCTTCCTCTCTCCTGGTGCCAGTCTATTTTACAGCATCTTTCCGGATTCATCAAGTATCCTTTTTACAGAAATAGGCGTTTCCGCGGCCGGCTCCCCTCCTGCCCGCGGAAACGCCCCTGTTTTGTTTTCCGGAATCTCCCCGCCTTCGCCCGGTCACCCGGCGCGCATCCCCGTATGGGCCTTCAGCCGCGAGACCGCGCCCCGGAGCTGTTCCAGATCGCCTTCCGTCATCCGGTCCGGTTTCTCCGCGGCGATCAGCCTCTGCAGCTCGGAAATGTCCGCCTTGATCTGCTTTTTCTCTTCCTTCGGCATCGTTTTCTTACCGTTTTCCAGTATTCCCTGGGCCTCCGAGATCGTCCGCTTCGCCTCGGCGTTGACCTCAAACAGGCCCCGGCGGATGCCGTCCCGGGCGGCGTACTGCTGCGCGTCGCGGATGGCCTGCTCGATCTCGGCGTCCGACATGCGCTCGTTGCCGGTGATCGTAATGGACTGCTGCCGGCCCGTGTCCAGATCCCGCGCGGAAACCGTCAGGATGCCGTTGGCGTCGATGTCAAAGGTCACTTCGATCTGCGGGACGCCGGCAGGCGCCCTCTTGATGCCGTTCAGCCGGAATTTTCCGATGGATTTGTTATCCCGGGCCATCGGCCGTTCGCCCTGCAGCACATTGATCTCCACATTGCGCTGATACGGAGCGGCCGTAGAGAAGATCTGGGAATAATGGACCGGAAGCGTGGTATTGCGCTCTACCAGCCTGGTCGCCACCCCGCCTACGGTCTCGATGGACAGGCTGAGCGGCGTCACATCCAAAAGCAGAATGCCGCTTTCCCCGCCGTATACGGTCAGCGCCCCGCCGGACAGGGTGCTTCCCTGGGCCGCCGCCCCCTGGGCGACGCATTCATCCGGATTGATATTTTTGGAGGGGACGATACCGGTAAGCTGATACACCTTCTCCTGGACGGCCGGGATCCGCGTGGAACCGCCGACCAGCAGCACCCTGCCCAGCTCCGACGCCGCGATGCCGGCGTCGGTCAGCGCGTTTCTGACGGGGAGCGCGGTGCGGTCGATCAGATCCCCGGTCAGTTCGTTGAATTTCGCCCGCGTCAGCGTATATTCGAAATTTACGGGCTCTGCGCCGTTTACCGACAGATACGGCAGCATAATATAGGCGGTCTCCGATGAGGAGAGCTCCTTTTTCGCCTGCTCCGACGCTTCCCGGACGCGCTGGTACGCCGCCGGATCCCGTTTTATATCGATGCGGTATTCTTTTTTTATCAGATCAACGAGGTAACCGGTGACCCGCTCGTCGAAATCGTCGCCGCCCAGATGATTGTCGCCGTTGGTGGCAAGCACCTCGATGACGCCCTCGCCGATCTCGATGATCGAGACGTCGAAGGTGCCGCCCCCCAGATCGTAGACCATGATTTTCTGGGGCGCGCCGTTATCCAGCCCGTAGGCAAGGGCCGCGCTCGTGGGCTCGTTGATGATGCGGAGCACATTCAGACCGGCGATCCGCCCGGCGTCCTTGGTCGCCTGCCGCTGGATATCATTAAAATAGGCGGGAACCGTAATGACCGCGTCCGTGACCGGTTCGCCGAGATAATTTTCCGCGTCTTTTTTCAGCTTCGCCAGAATGATCGCGCTGATCTCCTGGGCCGAATAGGCTTTCCCGTCTACGGTAAACCGCCAGTCCGTTCCCATGTGGCGCTTCACGGAACTGACCGTCCGGGCGCTGTTGGTAACGTACTGTCTGACCGCCACGTCCCCCACGAGGCGCTCTCCCTCCTTCGTAAAGGCGACGACGCTGGGCGTGGTCCTCCCTCCCCGTTCATTGGGAATGATAACCGGATTCCCCCCTTCCACCACAGAAACGCAGCTGTTGGTGGTTCCCAGATCGATTCCGATGGTTTTGCTCATAATTTTCCTCCTTTAAAATCCAAACGGCAGTCCGAACAGCAGGAGCTGCAAAAACGTCATGACCATGCGGAACAGCAGAAGGCCCAGCATGAGCTTCCAGAAAAAGTCGAACGGGGAGACGCTCCTGCCGGAGCTGTAGGCGCCCGTCTCGCTTCTGGATTCCTGCAGGATCTCCTGGCGGTACTGCCGGTACATCTGGTTCCCCGCATTCATCTGGATCGCGCGCTCGATCATATCCTGGGCGCGGGCCATTTCCCCGTTCCCTTTGTAGGCCGCGGCGCTGACATAGTACCAGCGGTCATTCCGGTACCGGCTTGTCATCCTCGTCAAAATATCGATCGCTTCCCCAAAACGGCCGCTCTGTACGGCCCGGATCGCCCGCGCCAGTTCCGGCGGATCGCCCGCCTGGGGCTGCGGCGCTGTATTATAATGCACGGAACCGAACCCGAAAAGATCGCCGAAATCGAAGCCGCCGAAATCGCTGGTCCAGCCGCCGTAGCTCTGATAGCCGCGTTCCTGCGAACCGCCGCTCTGCTGCCCGTAACCGTTCCCGTATGAGGAACCGCCGTAGCCGGCCTGTCCCCCGTAACCGGAATAGCGGGCGCTCTCCTGCTGCCTCTTAGCCTCCTGCTGACGGCGGGCCTTGTATTTTTCCGGGTGCTGGAGCATATCGTAGGCCTCGTTGATCTCATTCATTTTCTGCGCCGCGGCCGGATCGTCCGGATGCAGGTCCGGATGATATTCCTTCGCTTTCTTCCGGTAGGCCTTTTTGATCTCCTCCGCGGACGCGCTGCCGGAAACCCCCAGCACTTTGTATGGATCGTCAACCATTGTGTTTCTCCTTACGTTCGCTTGTTAAAGGTACCGTGGCACCTGTGGCAGGTAATGACGATATTTCTGCCCTTCCCCGGTTTGGGGATCCGGACGATCGCCTTGCAGTGGGGACACTTGTAATACCGGTGCGTATTGCGGTCCCGCCACATATTTTTCAGCAGCGCGGTCTTTTTCTCGATTTTCCGTCTGAACTCCAGGTATCCGGTGCGCTCCTTCTGCCGCTTGTAGATATTTTTAGACATGCTCCGGTACAGGGACCACGTCATCAGCGCCAGCGCCGGCAGATACAGGATACCCAGCGGGCGGATCAGACAGGACAGCAAAAGCATGACCAGGCTTGCCATGGACAGAAAATAGGATAATTCATCCGTCCCGTACCGTCCCTGCATAAAGGCCTGGAACTTATAACCAAGGTTTTCAAAAAAGCGTTTCATATTTCCTCCGTTCGCATAAGCGTTCCTCTGTTTCTGGTTTCTGTTCTTTATAATAACAGATAATTCTAAACAAAATCTTACGCGGAAGAAACAAAACGCGAAAAAGGAGCGCCGCCGGCCCACGGCCTTCTGACGCCCCTGTCAGGGTCCTGTTCTATTTTTTGGGAAGAACCACGGCGAACACGGTCGTTCCGCCGCCGCTTGAAGGGATCACCTTCCCGCCGTGCAGCTCCACGATCGCTTTCACGATGGAAAGCCCTATGCCGTTTCCCTGGGTCGCATGCGACTCGTCCGCCTGATAAAACTTATTGAAAATGAATCCGACGCTCTCCCGGGGGATCTCCGTTCCGGTATCGCTGACGGAAACGATCAGATCTTCCGGCGTTTCCGTAATGCCGATCTTCAGCGTCCCGCCCTGATCCGCAAATTTCACGGCGTTATCGATCAGATTCAGCCACACCTGTTTCAGCAGCTCCCGGTTTCCGCTGTACTGGTACTCGCCGAAATCCACATCGAGGGAAAGCTCCTTTTCCGTCCATTTGCTTTCCAGCAATAACAGGCAGCTGCGGATCTGCTCAGAGACATTGAACACGGTCACGTCCGTCAGAATCGTCTGGTTCTCGATCTTCGTCAGATTCAGGACGTTGGTGGCCATGTCCGACAATCGGTGGGATTCCTCCGAAATGATCCGGAGATATTCCTGCCTCTCCTCCTCCGTCATCCGACCGTCCTCCAGCAGAAGATCGGCGAAGCCTGCGATGGAAACGATCGGCGTTTTAAATTCATGGGAAAAATGATTGACAAAATCCGACCGAAGCATCTCGGTCTTCTCCAGCTCTTCCGCCATATGATTGAAACTGTCCGACACCTCGACGGCCGTCGGATGCCGGTCAAGGCCGGCGGGGAACACAAGCCTCGTCTTAAAGTCTCCGTGGGCCAGACGGTTCATCGCGTCTATGACCCGGTTGATCGGGTACAGGGAGATCCGGCCGAACAGAACGCTGAGCAGCGTGCCCAGGGCACAACTCCAGACCACCATACGGAAAATAACGCCCTCCGGCCTCAGGCGCGCTTCGCCGGGCGTCAGCAGATCGTGGCTCACCAGATACAGCAGGACCCCGGCGGCGATCAGGGAGGTGATGAAAATAAACAAAAATGTCACGGCTGAAAACAGGATCATCAGCGCGATCCTTGGTTTAGGGTTCTTTTTCACGTCGGTTCCTTTCCCGCTTTCCTCACTGCTTTATAGCCCAGCCCGTGGACCGACTGGATCTCAAATTCTTCCCAGCCCTCAAAACGCTTCCGCAGGCGCGAAATGTGTACGGTGATCGTCTCCCAGCCCGTATCGCTGTCGGCGCCCCAGATCTCGTCCATCAGCTGGATCCTGGTAAACGTTTTCCCCGGGTAGGACAAAAGCTTATACAGCAGCAAAAACTCCTTCTGCGGAAGTTCCTGCGTCTGACCGTTCTTTGTCACCGTATAATCGTCGTAATTCAGCACGACGCCGCCGATCTCGATCCTGTGCTCGCTGACGATCTTCGAGCGGCGGAGCAGCGCCCGGATGCGCAGAAGCATCTCCTTTTTGTCGATGGGCTTGGTGATATAATCGTCGGTCCCCGCCAGAAACGCTTTATAACGGTCGTCCGGCAGCTGTTTGGCCGTGACCATCAAGACCGGCAGATCATTGCCGGATTCCCGCAGGGCCTTCGTAAATTCATAGCCGTCCATCACTGGCATCATAATATCCAGCACCACCAGATCGATGTGCTCCCTGTCCATCACCTCAAAGGCCTTTTCGCCGTTTTCCGCCGCAGAGACCGTATACCCGTCCGATTCCAGCACCGCCCGCATCAGCCTGCGTGTATTTTTATCATCGTCTACCACCAGTATATGAAACATCCCGTACCTCCCGAAATCCGCGCTTCCGCCGCGAAAAACCATGGCACGCGCGCCGTCTTCCGCCGCCGAGCCCGAAACTTCCGGCTCCCGGACCTGGTCTTTGCTCCCGTACGCCCTGCAGGATTCTTTTGCTTTCTCGACCGACACGCTTTATCTTCCCTGTACGGATTCCCACAAAAACGCTTTCTGCGGATAATCCCTCGACAACCGCCCCGCGCACCGGGCGCAAAAGGCTGCCTGCTCCTGCTCCGACTGCCTGAGCCGCCGCTTATAGCCCCACAGATGGGTCGCCAGATCCTGTCCGTCCAGCCGCGAGGCCTCCAGAAGAAACCGGAGCCCCATTCCGCGGGCTTTCGCGTGCATCGGCAGGATCCGCTGCTCCGCAAAGCACATGGCCGCAATGGGATTCATCCGGCGCGGATTGATCCCTTCCATAAAATCGAACGCCGCCTCCGTATAAGAGTTTTTAAAATCCTCTTCCGGCAGATACAAAAACGCGGTGTTGGCGGCCGGAACCGAAAAATCCCACTCCGCGGGGAACGAATAGCCGGGAAGCATATGAAAAGACCGGGGATCCGGATACACCTCCGGCGTCAGCTCCTCCCTGTGGGCCGCGACGGTCTCTCCGTTTAAGAGACTGCGGACATCCCGCCAGACGATCAGGTCCGTATCCAGCATCACGCAGGGACTTTTCATCTGCCTGAGGGCCCAGAGCTTCCCCGCCGCCCAGAAAAGCACCGGATCGATCCGGGCGGGTATCTTTTCCAGGCATGTGTCCACGCCGCCCTCCCACAGGCCGGTCAGTCCCTTTTTTTCAAAAAATTCCGCCCCGGCCTCATCCGTGAGCATCCGGACCGGGCCGTTATGCTCCTGCCATTTCAGGGCCGACAGGATCATGGCCAGCAGTTCGAACTCCTCCCAGCGGACCGGGCCGCCGCTGCGGTACCGGTTGGGCTTTGACCAGAACGAATGAAACGCCTCCATAGGCCCTCTCCCGTCCTAGATCAGATGCAGGCCGTAGCCGCCGCTGCCGGAGCCGGAACCGGCAAAAGACCCATTTTGGGAAACCGCCCATAAGCCCGGGGAAGACGCCGTGCCGTGCAGGATCGCAAGCATCCGCCGGATCTCCTTTTCTTCCAGCGGTACGCCAAGCGCCGCCGCCAGATCTTTCAGGATCTCACATTCCGTCCGGGCGGCGTCCGCGGACCGGACCGCCTCCGCCTTTTCCTCATATCCGTTTTCCCAAAGCCACGCCGCCAGACTGCCGTCTCTGAAATACCGAAGCGCCGCTTCCGGCGAAAAAAATGCCTGCAGCTCCTCCAGGTTCCTGACCGGAAAACCGTTCATCACCAATCTATCTTTTTTCCCATTCATCTTTCTCTCTCCATCCTGTTTTGCCGTGTCCCTGTCCGGACGCCGGCCCCAAACTGCCGCCTCTTCTCTTCCCGAGAACGTTTTCCGCCTCTTCACGGTTCCGCAGCGGGCACCTTCTCATGGTTTGCTTTCCTGCCTTACACGCTCACGCCGTTCTCCCGCAGTCTTTCCCGCAGTTCCGCCGCGTCTCCGTGGAACACCGCGCCGCGCATCCCGCAAAAATACGCGCCCTCCACGTTTCCCGGCAGATCGTCCACGAAAAAGCACTCTTCCGCATCCAGCCGGAACCGCCCGCACAAAAGGCGGTAGATCTCCGGCTGGGGCTTCACCAGTCCGACGGAAGAAGATACCAGCACGCCGTCGAAGAAACGGCTGACCGGCACTCTCTGCCAGTACTCCGAATGGCGCAGACTGGCATTGGAAAGCAGATACAGGCCATAACCGGCCCGTTTCAGATCTTCCGCCAGCTCGTACATTCCTTCCACAGCGCAGATGGGACGGTCCCATTCCAGCACCAGCTTCCGCGCCGCCTCGTGCAGATGTTCCGGCAGCCGGCCGCAGATGCTCTCCCAGGCCTGTCCGTCCGTCAGCGATCCCCGGTCCATCCGCGCCCACTCCAGGGAGCGGAACACCTGCCGCAGCAAAAGCTTTTCTTCTTCCGGGCCGACGCCCAGACGGCGCACGTAGATTTCCGGGGTGAAACGGATCAGCACCCCGCCCATATCGAACACAATATTTCGGATCATTTTGTTTTCCTCTTTTTCGGAGCCCATTGGCCGCGCGCATCGCATCCGGCCTGCCGGGATTTCCCCGGCCTTTTTCACGCGGCATTCCGGCAGCCGCTGCGGGCGCTGGCCGTCACGCCGGCCGCCCCGCGCCGCGTCCGGCCAGCTCCGCCAGTCTCGGATACGCGTAATCGAAAAAGCCCTGATAGGCGGAGCAGAAATAATTTTTCCCGTCCCCGTCCAGGTTCCGCAGCCTCCGGCAGCCGTTGCGGCAGAGCGCGCCCCAGCGGCAGGTCCGGCAGCTGTCCGGGACCGCCATGGACTGCCGGATAAAGCCCAGCTCGCCGCGCCTGCGCTCCATTTCTTCAAACGTATTTTCCCGCACATTGCCCAGCCGCCACGCATCCAGCGCATAGAAGTCGCAGGGATACATGCTCCCGTCCGCCTCCGCGACCCATTGATTTCCGCAGACGCCGCGCATATTGCAGCTCTCCGGCTCACAGCCGTGAAGCATCAGCAGCAGGTTATCAAAATACCGGTTGGAAATGTACCGGCCGGCGGAAATATCCCGGTACCAGGCGTCGAACGTGCTTTTCAAAAACTGTTCCAGCTTCTCCGGCGTCAGGGAATATTCATGCCCGCCGGGCGCTTCGTTCAGGGGATCCAGGCATTCGATATACTGATGATAGCGGAAGCCCTCCTGTTTGAAATAGGAATAAATCTTCTGTCCCCGTCTCGCCGACTGCCCCGTGATCACCGTCAGAATATTGTATTCCACCTTATATTTTTCCAAAAGCCCGATGGACGCCATCACCCGCCGGTGGGTCCCTTTTCCCGCCGCATCCCGCCGGTACCCGTCGCGAATCTCCTTCGTCCCGTCCAGGGAAACCCCGATCAGGAACCGGTTCTCCGCAAAAAAGCGGGCCCATTCCTCCGTCAGGGCATACCCGTTGGTCTGCAGGGCATAACGAAGCTCCAGCCGCCGTCCCTCTGCCCGTTCCGCCGCATAACCGGTAAAGGCCCGGAAAAAATCCAGGCCGGCCAGCGTCGGCTCTCCGCCCTGAAACACGAACGTACAGACGCGCTCCGCGTAATCGACGGCCCGCTCCACCAGACAGCGCATAGTATCCTGCGTCATGATCCCGTAAGAACCATTTTGGCGGTTTGCCTGCTCGTCGGCATAAAAACAGTACCGGCACCGCATATTGCAGTTTCCGGAGGCCGGTTTAATCATAACGGTAATGGGCGGCATGGCACGATCCTCCTGTATGCGGACCGCGGCCGTCGCTTCGCCCTGTCTCCTCCGGATCCGGCAAACCTTTCCGGGAAGCGGCCAAAAGACACGGCCCGCGGTAACTTTCGTCACGAACTGATTTTATCATATACGGCTCCCCCTGTAAATACGGTTTCGGCAGGGATTTTGCATCGGCCGCCGCTGCTTTGCCCCCCAGGATAAAGAAACAATAAGGCCCGAAAAGTCCTTTTGAGACGACCTGATCCCCTCAAAAGGACTTCTCTGCGCGTTTTCCGCTCTGTATCCGCCGCATGAACAGCTCCGGAACTGTCCGTCTTTCGCTTCTCTTTCCCAATTATGCGCCGTTATTTATCCGTCCAAAATTGTTCCGCTGCAGAAACGGCGTCTCCGGCGTCCAGGCCGTACCGCTCCTGCAGACATTTGATCGTTTCCTCCCGGGACAGCTTCTCACTCCGGCAGACGGCGACCAGCTGCTCCCAAATATGGGAAAGCTTGCCCGACGTTTCCTTCAGCGCCTGGCCGGTTTCTTCCCGTATGCGTTTTTCGGCCTCCAGTTTTTGCCGTACGGTTTCCGCTTCCTGCTCCGCGGCCGCCAGCTCTTGCCGTACGGTTTCCGCTTCCTGCTCCGCGGCCGCCAGCTCTTGCCGCGCCTCCGCCAGCAGCGCCCTCGCTTCTGCCGTGTTCCGACGTTCTGCCTGGATGTTCATGCTGTCAAAATTTGCATTCTCAAACAGATATCCCATACCGCTTTCCTCCACTTCCGCCAGCTTCTCCCTGGCTTCTTCCACCGGCACATGCATCTTCTGAAACAGCGACCACAGAATCTCACGGTAAACACCACGAATCTCTTCCGGCGTCCCCTCGTAGATCTCATCCACATACTCCCGCGACGAGCTCAGGAACTCCGTGTAATCCTCCGGACTCTGGATCCGGTTGATCATCATCACCAGGGACATCTCGTTGTGTTTCTTTTTCAGCTCCTCGTTCCCGTAGCCGTGTACCCGCACCACTTTGTAGGTGAAGTCCGGTATGTACTCTTTGAGCCCGCCGCTTGGATCGATCCGGTCCGACAGCCGCATGTCCGCCGTCCATTCCGCCCGTCCCTCATAATACACGATCGGGATGATCGGAGGATAACGGAAGCTTTTGCGGCCGCTGCTGCCCTTCCGAATGCCGTCCTGCTGTTTCTTGTAATCGTACCAGATCACGTCCATATACCGGAGCAGCTGCATGGCGACATCGTAGTCCACGCTGGACTTATGTTCGATCAAGGGGAGCACGAAGACCTCCCGCTCGCCGTCCGGCACCCGAATCTTCACCTTTTTGACGGTATCCGCCTCGAACTCAACGCCCAGAAACGCGCGGTAATGGTCCGTCACGTCCTCGATATCCTCCGGCTGCAGGTCGGAGAAGATGGAGAGATCGGTGTAATCCCGCAAAAACTGGCAGGTGAGCCTGCGGCTGCGGAAGATGGTGCGGCTGTTGGCGTCCCGGACGTGTGCGGCCGGGGAATAAGGGCCGCCGCTTTCGCCTGCATCGGCTGGGCCGGCTGCCTTGTCCTCTGTGCCGTCTGCATCAGCCGCCCTTTCGCCTGCGCCGTTTTTATGTGCCGTACTTTTCCCTGCGCTGTTTTTATCTGCCGTATTTTCAGCTGCACTTTCGTTGCCTTCTGCAATTTTCTCTTTTGTAACTTTCTCCTCTGGAGCTTCTCTTCTGTAGGAATCGTCTTTCTCTAACGTCTTTTTCACTTCCTACATTCCTCCTGATCGCAGGCGCACACAAAGCGAGAAGTCGAGACCTACCGGAAAACTGCCGAATGTGGCTTGAAATTATTATAAAGCAAGCGTGTCCGGAAAGCAAGCGGCTGTTTCGTTTGAGTTTAAGTTTCGCGGTTTAGCGGTTTGGATATGCTCCTGTTCTCTATATCAGCCGGACCATGTATTTCTATATTCCGGTCTCAGTACTACTCTTTTAGATGCTCTTTGAGCCTTTTCTTTTTTCTGTATCCAATGATGATGCAGATAATGGTTCCTACCTACGATAAATTCAATTCCGTCAGATTTCTCAATTCACTCAATGTTGCAATTCTATTAGCTCCCATACATCTCTCATCATGATATCCCCGTCATAAATACCGGTAGTCGTTGTTACCTGCTCAGTTCCTTCTTTCCCTCTCCTGCCTGATCATCCGCTCCACCATCTGCAGGATTCGGGCCTGCGCTTCAGGCTCCAGCGAAGATAATTCCGACGAAAGCCGGGACGCCTTATACTCACTGCCGCCGATGAGCACATCGCAGAAAATCGCGTCGGCCGGCACCTGCAGGGCATTTAAAACGGTAATGAGTTTTTCACAGCGCGGAAAAGAAGCACCCCGTTCCACTGTAGAGATGTAATTGGTTGTCAAACCTGTTTTCTCCGCAAATTGTTCCTGCGTCAAACCCAGTCGTTCCCGGCATTCTTTTACACGCTTGCCTATACGTTTATCAATCATAAGAGCACCCTGTCCTTTTCTGTATCGCTTGTAATAATTATATGGATTAACGCCCTGTCAAGGCCGCTTTCCCGTTTTCTTTCAGGAAATTTTTCTCAAAGGCCCCATCGTATAAATCCCCTCCAAAAGGTCCATCATTCCATTATGAAATGCTTTCCGGCGCGGGAGATTCTGTCCGGAACAGGCATGATAAACCAGAGGGTGTGGAGGTAATGGACATGTCAATCTACAAGGTGGAAATCTGCGGCGTAAATACGGCGAAACTTCCGTTACTGAGCAATGAAGAGAAGGAAGAATTATTTAAAAAGATCAAAGATGGCGACACGGAGGCCCGCGAGCAGTATATCAAGGGGAACCTGCGTCTGGTCCTAAGCGTCATCCAGCGGTTTTCCGGCAACGCAGAAAATGTGGACGACCTCTTCCAGATCGGCTGCATCGGCCTGATCAAAGCCATCGACAATTTCGACATCTCCCAGAATGTTAAATTCTCTACCTATGCGGTGCCCATGATCCTGGGCGAGGTGCGCCGCTATCTGCGGGACAACAATTCGATCCGCGTCAGCCGTTCCCTGCGGGACACCGCCTACAAAGCCATTTACGCCCGCGAAGGCCTGACGAGAAAAAACGCCAAAGAGCCGACGATCATGGAAATCGCCGACGAGATCGGCGTCAGCAAAGAAGAGATCACCTACGCCCTGGACGCAATCCAGACGCCCGTAAGCCTCTACGAGCCGGTCTACACCGAGGGCGGCGATCCGCTGTATGTCATGGATCAGATCAGCGACAAAAAGAACCTGGAAGAAAACTGGGTGGAGGATATCTCTCTGAGCGAAGCCATGAAACGGCTGCCGGAACGGGAACGGCACATCATCGACATGCGATTCTTCGAGGGGAAGACCCAGACCGAGGTGGCCGAAGAGATCCATATCAGCCAGGCCCAGGTCAGCCGCCTGGAAAAAAACGCTTTAAGGGCCATGCGCAGTTACTTAAGCTGAGATACGTACTCCCAGATCTCCTCCCGTCCCTGCTTCGTCATGGCGGAAAACGGGATCAATACATCCCCGGGCTCCATCCCCAGTCCCCGGCGGATCGTCTGCAGCTGCCCGGAAAGCTGGCTGCGGTTGATTTTGTCCAGCTTGGTGGCGATGACGGCCGGGCGGAACCCATTGTAAACGATCCAGTCGAACATGGTCCTGTCGTTGGCAGACGGTTCGTGGCGGATATCCACCAGCAGGAACACGCAGCGCAGACTCTCCGACGTATGCAGATACTCTTCGATCATCTTCCCCCAGGTCTCCTTGACCGCCGCCGCGATCCTGGTATAGCCGTACCCCGGCAGATCCACATAGTAAAATTCATCGTTTACATGGTAAAAATTAATGGTCTGGGTCTTGCCGGGCTGGGAAGAGGTCCGGGCCAGAGACTTCCGGTTCATCAGCGCGTTGATCAGGGAAGACTTGCCTACATTGGATTTCCCCGCGAACGCGAACTCCGGCTGAGCGTGAACCGGCAGACGGCTGGTGACGCCGCATACCGTCTCCAGCTCCGCTTTTTTGATTATCATAGTCATAAAATGGTTCCTTTCCGCTGTCTTAACTTTCTGCCGTCTCAAGATCTCATCTGAACGGCCGCGCTTCTTTCCGTGAACTCCCGGCGCATCCTGTCCGATTCCCGACTGGCTGCCGGAGCAAGGCGGCGCAGACTACTCTGACCCGGCCGTTTGTCCGTCCGGTCCCCGGCTCCGGAACAGAACGTGCTGCTTCCGTATGCCACGCAAAAGCGCCGGTCATTCCGGGCGCCGCCGGCTATGGCTCCAAAACAAAATGGAAAGCTCCAGCCGGGCCGGCTTCTCCTAATCATGCCTGCCGCTATGTCTTGATGCAGCCCCTGTTCTTATCCCGCGCTCCGGACCACCTTTTCCCGCAGCGCCTCCGAAAGCACCTCTTCCATATCCTTCACATACAGAATCTCCAGGCCCTTCGTGATCTCCTTCGAAAGTTCCGCGATGTCGGGCCGGTTCTTGTCGGGAACCAGCACCCTCCGGATATGGGCCATCTTCGCCGCCAGGATCTTCTCTTTCAGGCCGCCGATGGGAAGTACCCGGCCCCGCAGCGTGATCTCCCCGGTCATCGCCAGCTTGCAGTCCACGGGCCGCTCCGTAACGGCGGAAAGCATGGCCGTCGCCATCGTGATGCCCGCGGAAGGGCCGTCCTTGGGCACCGCTCCCTCCGGGATATGAATATGCAGGTTATGCTTCTCAAAATAATCGTCTTCCACGCCGTACCGGGGACAAACGGACCGCACATAGGTCATGGCGATCTGGGCCGATTCCTTCATCACGTCGCCCATCTGGCCCGTCAGCTTCAGTTCCCCTTTGCCCGGCATCACATTGACCTCGATCTGCAGCGTATCCCCGCCGACGCTGGTCCAGGCCAGGCCGCGGACAATGCCGATCTGGTCCTCCTCATTGGCGTCCTCAAACGAAACCTTCTCCTTGCCGAGATATTTTTCCAGATTGGACTCGGTGACGCGGACCATGAGCCGGTCCTCTTTCTTTGCCCGGCCGTTCCCGCTGTTTTTCCGCCGGCTCTCCAGATATTCCCTGGCCGCTTTCCGGCAGATATCCCCGATCCGGCGCTCCAGGTTCCTGACTCCGGCCTCGCGGGTATAATTGTGAATGATCTTCTTTAACGCCCCGTCGCTGACGGAAAGCTGCCCGTCCGTCAGGCCGTTCCGTTCCAGCTGCTTATTCACCAGATAATCCCTGGCGATATGGAATTTTTCATTTTCCGTATAGCTGCTGACCTCGATCACTTCCATCCGGTCCAGAAGCGCCCGCGGGATCGTCTGGGTCGTGTTGGCCGTGGCGATAAACAGCACCTGGGACAGATCGATGGGCAGCTCCACATAATGGTCGACGAAGCGGACATTCTGCTCCCCGTCCAGCACCTCCAGAAGCGCCGAGGCCGTGTCTCCCTTGTAATCGCTTCCCGCCTTGTCGATCTCGTCCAAAAGCAGCAGGGGATTGCTGACCCCGGCCTGCCGCAGTCCTTCGACGATCCGTCCCGGCATGGCCCCCACATAAGTCTTCCGGTGGCCGCGGATCTCCGCCTCATCCCGGACGCCGCCCAGGCTGATGCGGACGTATTTTTTATTCAGGGCCCTGGCGACGGAACGGGCGATCGAGGTCTTGCCTGTGCCGGGCGGGCCCACGAGACAGAGAATGGGGCCGTTGCCCTTTTTGGTCAGGACCCGGACGGCCAGATATTCCAGCACCCGTTCCTTCACCTTTTCCAGGCCGTAATGATCTTCATTCAGGATCTCTTCCGCATGGACGATATCGTTGTTATCCTTTGAGGTCTTCTTCCACGGCAGCGAAAGCAGCGTGTCAATATACATGCGCAGCACATTGGCCTCCTGGCTGGCGGCGGGCATGGTCTGGAACCGGTCGATCTCCTGACCCAGCTTCTCCTTCGTCTCCTTATCGGCCTTCAGCTCCTCCAGCTTCTTCCTGTATTGATCCGCTTCCGTCGAGGGGCTGCTCTCTCCCAGCTCCTCCCGGATCACGCGCATCTGTTCCCGCAGCACATATTCCTTCTGGTTCCTGCCGATGGCCTCCTTCACCTTCTCCTGGAACTCCTGCTTGATGCGGATCACTTCCACCTCCGTCATCAGATGACCGACCAGTATTTCATACCGGCTGGCGGGGAAAATGGCTTCCAGGTATTCCTGTCTCACTGAATAATCCCAGGGCATCTGCACCGCAATCTGCAGCATCAGCTCATCCAGGTCCTGCAGAAGCAGCAGATTGGGAATGATCTCCCGGCCAAATTTCGGATTTTCGGCGCCGTATTCCTGCAGCTTCTCCTTCAGGATCCTGGCCATGGCTTCCCTGGACGCGAAATCCGCCTCCGCCCCTTTTACAAAGGGCAGGCAGGCCACTTCTCCCCGCAGCAGGAAATCCGACTCATCCAGATACAAAAGCTCCGCCATCTGACGGCCCTCAACCATGACCCGGACCACATTGCCGGGCATTTTCACCATCTGCTTCACGACGGAGATGGTTCCTATGTGGAACAGATCCGACTGGGACGGTTCCATCACATCCGGCGATTTCTGCGTGACCAGAAAAACCTTCTGATCGCTCACCATAGCCTTTTCCACAGCCGCAACGGATTTCTTGCGGCTGATATCAAAATGAACCATCATCGTCGGCAGGACGGTCAGACCCCGCAGCGCGATAACGGGCATTTCCATAATCGTATTTTCCATGTTTATCCTTCATTCTGTAGAATGTCGTCTTCGTCCGCATCCGCGGCTTCGTTCTATCAACAAAAGGGCAGAGGCAAAACCGCCCCCACCCATCTGCATTTTATTTGCATCGCCGGCCGCCCGCATCCGCATAAACGTCTCCGCGGCGGGCCTGACGCTTCCGTCCGGAACTTCCGGACCGTCTCCCGTCAGGCGATCTCTCCCGGCCGGTCCTTTCTCAGCCGTCTGGTAAAGGACATCTTCGGCACTTCCGTGTCCCTGCGCACGATTTCCGGCCGGCCGCTGCCGTCGATCATCTCTTTCGTGATCGTGCAGATGCCCACCGTGTTGTCTGACGGGATCTCGTACATCAGATCCATCATCGCGGATTCCAGGATCGACCGCAGGCCCCTGGCGCCGGTCTTGTGCTCCATGGCCAGTCTGGCCACCTCGCGCAGGGCGTCGTCCTTAAATTCCAGCTTCACGTCGTCCAGCTCAAACAGCTTCTGGTACTGCTTCACCAGGGCGTCTTTCGGCTCCTTCAGGATCCGCAGAAGCGCGTCCTCGGTCAGAAGCTCCAGCGCTACCGTGATCGGCATACGGCCGATAAACTCCGGAATCAGGCCGAACTTGATCAGATCCTGGGCCTGGACTTGTTTCAAGAGCTTGTCGATGTCGGAATCATGGCGGTCCACGATCTCCGAATTAAACCCGATGGAACTGGTATTCAAGCGGTTCTCGATGATCTTTTCCAGGCCATCAAACGCGCCGCCGCAGATAAACAGGATATTGGTCGTATCGATCTGCAGCACCTCCTGATGGGGATGCTTGCGGCCGCCCTGGGGAGGCACATTGGCCACGGTCCCCTCCAGGATCTTCAAAAGCGCCTGCTGCACGCCCTCGCCGGACACGTCCCGGGTGATCGAGACATTCTCCGACTTCTTGCCGATCTTGTCGATCTCGTCCACATACACGATCCCGTATTCGGCTCTGTGAATATCGTAATCCGCCGCCTGGATCAGTTTCAGCAGAATATTCTCCACGTCCTCGCCCACGTAACCGGCCTCCGTCAGGGCCGTAGCGTCCGCGATGGCAAAGGGCACGTTCAGTATCTTCGCCAGAGTCTGGGCCAGATAAGTCTTTCCGCAGCCGGTGGGACCCAGCATCAGAATATTGCTTTTCTGTATATTCACCTCCATATTTTTTCTGGAAGTGACTCTCTTGTAATGATTGTAGACCGCCACCGACAGGACTTTTTTGGCATCGTCCTGCCCGATGACATACTCATCCAAAAATGCTTTGATCTCCTTCGGCTTTAAGAGGTTGATGTCACCCAGATCCGCGCTCGGACGGTCTGTGTCCTCCATCTCCTCCTCCAGGATCTCGGCGCACAGGTCGATACATTCGTCGCAGATAAAGACGTTGTTTGTCCCTGCGATCAGCTTGCGCACCTGGTCCTGCGTCTTGCCGCAGAAAGAGCACCGGATCTTATCTTCCATTCTGCCCGGCATCCTCATACCTCGCTTTCCTGCTTACTCCTTTTCGCCGCTCCGTCCTCAGTGCCGGGCGATCACGGCGTCGATGAGGCCGTAGGCCTTCGCCTCCTCGGCCGACATATAATTGTCCCTTTCCGTATCTCTCTCAATGACCTCCAGCGGCTGGCCCGTATTGGCCGCCAGAAGCTCGTTCATCTTCTTTTTGGTCTTCAGGATCTGATCCGCTACGATGCGGATATCCGTGGCCTGTCCCTGGGCCCCGCCGGACGGCTGATGAATCATGATCTCGGCGTTGGGCAGGGCATAGCGCTTGCCTTTCGCGCCGCCGGCCAGAAGGAACGCCCCCATGCTGGCCGCCATGCCGATACACACGGTTGAGACGTCGCACTTGATGTAATTCATCGTATCGTAGATCGCCATCCCGGCCGTGACCACGCCGCCGGGACTGTTGATATACAGATTGATATCTTTCGTCGGATCCTCGGACTCCAGAAACAGAAGCTGGGCCACCACCAGGCTGGCCGTCACTTCATTGACTTCCTCGCCGAGGAAAATAATGCGGTCCTCCAGCAGCCGGGAATAGATATCGTAGGAACGCTCCCCGCGGCTGGTGGCCTTTACTACATATGGAACCAAACTCATGGTTTAAATCCTCCGTTATCGTCAAATGTATCATGCAGGTTCTGTCCGCGCCGGTTCGCAGCTCAGACCAGCTTTGCTTCCGCCACAATGAAATCGACAGCTTCCTGCACCGCCAGGTCCTCCCTGACCTGCTCGAAGCCCTTCTCTCCCAGCTGCTCCTTCACTTTGTCCGGCTCCATCTTGTAATTGGCAGCCATGGCGGCTATCTCTTTCTCCACGGCCTCATCCTCGATCCGGATGTTCTCCGCCTTTACGATCGCCTCAAGGACCAGTCTGGTGCGGATCCTCTGCTCCGCCTGAGGATTCAGCTGCTTCTGGAAATCCTCGGCCGTCGTGCCCATGTACTGCAGGTACTGATCGAAAGACAGGCCCTGGCTCTGCAGCCTCCTGGCGTAATCGTTCACCATGGCGCGGGTCTCGCTCTCCAGCATCGGCTCCGGAATATCGATCGACGCGTTGGCCACCGCCCTGGCTACCACGCGGTTCTCATTCTCCGCAGCGGCCTGGCGGCCCTTCGTCTCTGAAAGCTTTGCCTTCAGATCGGCCTTGTATTCCTCCAGCGTCTCAAATTCGGAAACCTCTCCCGCGAACTCGTCGTCCAGCTCCGGCAGCTCCTTGACCTTGATCTCCTTGATCTTCACCTTAAACACGGCAGGCTTTCCCGCCAGCTCTTTCGCCTGATAATTCTCCGGAAACGTGACGTTGACCTCGCACTCGTCGCCGATGTTTTTGCCGATCAGCTGCTCTTCAAAGGTATCGATGAACGAATGGGAACCGATGGTCAGATTGTAGTCCTCGCCCTTTCCGCCTTCAAAAGCTTCGCCGTCCACAGAGCCTTCAAAATCGATCACGGTCTGGTCGCCGTCCGCCACCGGCCGGTCCTCCACCGTCACCAGACGGGAATTCTGGTTCTGCACCTTCTTAAGCTCTGCTTCCACGTCCTCCTCGGTCACCTCGGCGGAAGCTTTCTCCACTTCAATGCCTTTATATTCGCCCAGGGTTACTTCCGGTTTCACGGCTACGGCAGCGGTATAAATGAAGTTCTTGCCCTTCTCCAGCTGCACCACCTCGATCTTCGGACTGGAAACGATCTCAAGCCCGCTCTCGTCCGCCGCGCCGGGATAGGTCTGATCCAGCACAATATTGGCCGCGTCCTCGTAAAGCACCTCCAGGCCGTACATCTTCTCTACCATCGCAAGCGGAGCTTTGCCTCTGCGGAATCCCGGCACATTGAAACGGTACTTATTCCTCTCAAAAGCGGTCTTGACCGCCGCATCAAACTGCTCGGCCGGTACTTCAATGGTCAGCTTCGCCATGTTCTTTTCCAAATTCTCTACCTGTAAACTCATGCTATGGGTTCCTCCTTGAAATATATGTGAATCGCCTTCACCTGTGGGCGTGTCACTTCAAAGTAGCATTATAGCATAGGTCTTTGGTAAAAACAAGTAGTGATTCTGTAAGTTTTCTGCCTTGTGCAGAAGGGATTTTCGTGATACCATATGAAAAAAGACGCTCCGCCGTTTTCCGGAGGGAATCCGCTTTCAGAACGGTCCTGCCGGCGGGGCAGCTTCCGAACCGAAAGGAGTTTTTTCATGGAAATCGAACGCAAATATCTGATCGACGAACCGCCTGCCGGCTACCTGGAATGGCCTTTTCACCAGATCGAACAGGCCTATCTCTGCACCGATCCCACGGTGCGCATCCGCCGGGAGGACGACGACTATTATATGACCTACAAATCCAGGGGACTGCTGGCCCGGGAGGAATACAATCTTCCGCTGACGAAAGAAGCCTATGCCCATCTGCTGGCCAAAACCGACGGCATCGTCCTCACGAAGAAGCGGTACCGGAAATCCCTGGACGAGGCCCGCGCCGAGGATGCCGGCCGCGCCGGCGCTTCCCCGGAAAGCGTCTCCCGGAACGACGGTCCGGAGGACCGCGGCATCTCCCGCAATATATGCAGGGGGCTCACGATCGAGCTGGACGTTTTTGAGGGCGCTTACGAGGGCCTGATCCTGGCGGAGGTGGAATTCCCCACAAAGGAAGCCGCGCTGGCCTTCGTTCCCCCGTCCTGGTTCGGACGGGACGTAACGTTCTCCGGCGAATACCAGAACAGCCGTCTGGCGCTGGCCGGGGAGCCCCAGACCAAACCCTCCGGCCGGTAAAGACTCCGGCCGCGCTTTCCGCCTCCTGCAAAGTGCAAAAACAAAGGGGATACCGCCCGGCCAAAACCTGATCCCGGGAGCATCTCCTTTGTCTTTTGTCCTTTTCAGAATCTCCGCCGTTTCAGCAGACCTCACTCCTCGCCGAACTCCTCCAGCTCTTCCTCGCTGATCAGCTCGTCATACTCCTGCTCGTCCAGCAGTTCATCGAACGCGTCTGCGACGATCTCATACTCCTCGTCGTCCTCGATATTGTCCAGCTCCGGCTCCCCGTTTTTCTCCGAATACCGATACAGGTAAACCTCGCCGGTGTCCGCATCCTCGCCTTCCGTAGGCAGAAGCGCGATATAATCTCTTCCGCCCGCTTCAAAGATCGTCAGCACAACACATTCCAGGTCTGTGCCGTCCTCCAGTGTCAGCGTAACCGTCATCTCTTCCCCATGATCCATCTCGTTCTGCGCCATGTTTCCTCCCTGTGTCTTTTCAGACCATTCTGTCCGCGTAAACTATGCGTAACTCTGTCCCCTGTTCCATCCCTGACGGGCGCCGGACCGCCCTCTGACCCGGGCAATCCCCCGCGTGTCCGCCTGCTTTCACTGTAACAGACCGCGGCCGGAAACGCAAGAACTTTTTCCGGAAATCGCAAAATTCGGGCAACCGTTCCGCCGGTCCCGTTACAAATTCGATCCCCGGCGCCGCCGCGCTCCCCTCTTTAGCGGAAACGCGGCGTCATTTTCCCGCATCCTCCAGATATTCCCTGACAAACCGGGACATCTCCTGCTTCTTGCCGTACCGTTCCCGGACGTAATATACATGGAGCCTCTCCTTCGCCCGCGTCATGGCCACGTAAAACATCCGACGTTCCTCCTCCAGATCCGCGTCCAGCACCGCTTTCCGGTGGGGCGTGATCCCCTCGTTGGCATCCAGGATATATACGACCGCAAATTCCAGCCCCTTGGAACCGTGCATGGTCATCAGCGATACGCCCTCGTGCCGGGAGCGCTGGGCCTGGGCCTGCTCCTTCAGCCGCTTCTTATACTCCTCCATGTGGGCGAACCATTCCTCCATGGTCTTGTAGCCCGCCGCGCTCTCCTGCAGCTGGTCCAGGGTCTCCAGAAGCTCCTCCGGCTTCAGCCGGCGGTAGAGGGCGTATTCCCGCAGATAGCCGTCGTAACCGATGCCTTTACGGATATAATTGACCGCAGCCGCGGGAGCCATCGGTTTCAGCATCGCCAGGTCATATTTCAGCTGCCCGATCCGCTCCGCCATCCAGCCCTTGCCCCGGTAAAAGGCCTCCACCCGGTCCCAGGAGACCTTCGCATCTTCCAGGGCGTCCCGGCTGATATAGCGGTTGGGACGGTTGATGATCTGAAGAATGTTCCCGCGGCTTAAGTCTCCCTCTGCCGCACGGATATAGGCCAGCACATTCTTCGAGATCCAGTGCTCGTAAAGGTTCGGCAGCGAATCCTTCATCGTGAAGGGAATGTTGTACTCCATCAGCCGTTCGATCATCAGCCGCGGGTTCATGTTGGTCCGAAAAAGGATCGCCACGTCCTCCAGCTTGTATCCCGCCTGGACGTATCCCTGGATCTCCGCCACGATCTGCTTCGTCTCCTCCAAAGCGTCCCCGGCCGCAGCGGTGGTCACCGGCCGGCCGTGCCCCTTATGGGCCTGAAGCTGCTTCTCAAAACGCTTGCGGTTGTGGGCGATCAGGCGGCAGGCCGTATCTACGATCTCGATGGTGGAACGGTAATTGACGCCCAGAAGCACGGTTTTCGCCTGAGGATAATCCTGCGGGAACCCCAGCATGATCTCGGGCTTCGATCCGCGGAACCGGTACACCGACTGGTCGTCGTCCCCGACGATAAACAGATTGTCCTCCGGCCTGGCCAGCATCCGCACGATCTCATACTGCACCTTATTGATATCCTGGAATTCGTCCACCAGGATATACTGAAATTTCCGCTGCCAGGCCGACAAAATATCCGGCCGCTGGGTAAAGAGCTGGTGGCACATCACCAGCATATCGTCGAAATCCAGCAGGTTCCTGCGCCGCATCCGTTCCTCATAGCCACGGTAGATCTGCTTGAACATCTCTTCCGAACAGTTCCGGGAATAATAATGCTCCAGGTCCACCATCTCACTCTTCACGAAGCTGATCTCTCCCAGCACCGACGCGATAAAATCATGCTCGTCCTCGATCTCCAGCTTCAGATTCCCCACCATTTCCCGTACAAAAGCCGTCTGCTGCTCTTCCCGGACGATGTTGGAGGCCTGATAGCGGTAGGCGTACTTCAGGATCGTAAAAAAAATGGAATGGAACGTCCCGAAACTGACCCTGGCTCCGCTCCCGGCCGCTCCGCCCTCCTCCATCAGCCGTTCAAACCGTTCCTGCATCTCCCGGGCCGCCGCCCTGGTAAACGTAATCACCAGGATATGGGACGGGTCCACGCCGCACTCCCGGATCAGATGCTTCACCCGGTGGGTGATCACCGTGGTTTTCCCGGAACCGGGCCCCGCCAGGACCATCATCGGCCCTTTGTCATGATCGATCGCCTCCTGCTGAGACGGATGAAATTCCGGCAAACTCTCTTCCTCCTGTATCCTGCATTTTTCGTCCCGTGCCGTTTCCTCCGCGGCCGCCGCAGTCCGTGATGCCGCGGAAGAACCGCCGGCCGTCAGGTCCCTGCAGCTTCCACGCGCCGGGCGTCTTCCAGCCCGGCTGCGCGTGCCCTGCTCTCCAACCCGGCCGCACGTTTCCTGCTCTCCAACCCCGCCGCGTGTTTCCCTGCTTTCCAGCCTGAACACACGATTCCCTGCTCTCCAGCCCGGACGCACGTTCCCCGCTTTCCGCCCCACCGCACATTCCCGGCTTTCCAGCCCCGCTGCGCGTTCCCCGCTTTCCGCCCCACCGCACATTCCCGGCTTTCCAGCCCGGCTGCGCGATTCCCCGCAGCACCACAGAAGCGCTGCCCGCGCAAAAATCCATCCGCGGGCAGCGCCCCTTCTCTTTCGTAAAATCTGCGGTCCGGACTCATCCGGCCGGGCGCCGCAGCCCCCGACCGGTCAGCCCGGCTCCGTCCAAACATCTGAATCCATGCTCTCTGTGCGCCGCCCGCGGCCTCTTCTCTCCGGCCCCGCACGGCTGACGGAAACTGCATTTCCGTCCGGTCTCCGTTCCGCCGCCCGCGGAACTTCATCCCGTCCGCGAACACGAATACCATCCGCCATGGCCGGCGCATCGGCCTGCGTCACCCGCGGACTTTCATCCCGTCCGCAAAGCGCTTGATATTCCCGGCGTTCACGAACTTCTCCACGGTCCCGTCCTTCACAATCACCAGCGTCGGCGCCTGCATGATCCCGAACGCTTCCGAAAGCTCCGGATTTTCCTCCGCGTCTACGACCTGGTAATCCACGCCCTTCAGGAATTCTTTAGCGATCCGGCAGTTGGGACAGGTCTTGGTCGTGAACAGATAAGCGCCCTCCGCTTTCTCCTGAGACGCCGCCTCGCCGGAAATCCGCTCCGCCTCCGCCCGGGCTTTCTTCTCCACGGCCGCTTCCGCCACGCGGACAGCCGCCTCTCCGCCGCGCTTCAGCGCCGAATGGGCCACGTCATAGGTCTTACGGTTTTTGTATTCCTGGGCCTTGCCGGCGTTCCAGTTCTTCACCGGCCGGTAATAACCCGTGATCCGGCTGTATACCTCGGCCTCCTGCCCGCAGACCGGACAGGTAAAATGCTCGCCGATCAGATAGCCGTGATCCTTGCAGATCGAATAGGTCGGCGACAGCGTATAATAGGGCAGCTTGTAATTTTCCGCAATGGTCCGCACCAGCTTCGAAGCCGATCTCCAGCTGGGCAGCTTCTCGCCCAAAAACGCGTGGAACACGGTGCCGGACGTATAAAGGGTCTGCAGCTCGTCCTGGATATCCAGCGCGTCGAAAATGTCCGCCGTATAGTCCACCGGCAGATGGGAACTGTTGGTATAATACGGCGTGTCTCCCTCCGCTCCCGCCGTGATGATATCCGGATAGCGGTCCTTGTCATGCTTGGCCAGGCGGTAGGAAGTGGATTCCGCCGGCGTCGCCTCCAGGTTATACAGATCGCCGTACAGCTCCTGGTAATCGGACAGGCGCTCCCGCATGTGGTTCAGCACGTCCTTCGTAAACTTCTGCGTCTCCGGATGGGTCAGATCCGCCCGCAGCCATCTGGCGTTTAAGCCTACCTCGTTCATGCCCACCAGTCCGATGGTGGAGAAATGATTGTCAAAGGACCCCAGATACCGCTTCGTATACGGGTACAGGCCGTTGTTCAGCAGCTTGGTAATGACTTCCCTCTTCGTCTTCAAGGATCTGGCGGAAATGTCCATCATCCGGTCCAGACGTTTGTAAAACTCGTTCTCGTCCTTGGACAGATAGGCGATGCGCGGCATATTGATCGTCACGACACCCACGGAACCGGTGCTCTCGCCCGCCCCGAAAAATCCTCCGGTCTTGCGGCGCAGCTCCCGCAGATCCAGCCGCAGGCGGCAGCACATGCTCCTGACGTCGCTGGGCTGCATATCGCTGTTGATATAATTGGAAAAATACGGCGTGCCGTATTTGGCGGTCATCTCAAACAGGAGGCGGTTGTTCTCCGTCTCGGACCAGTCGAAATCCTTCGTGATGGAGTAGGTCGGGATCGGATACTGGAAGCCGCGGCCGTTGGCGTCGCCCTCGATCATGGTCTCGATGAACGCGCGATTGACCATATCCATCTCTTTCTTGCAGTCCTTATACTTGAACGGCATTTCCTTTCCGCCCACGATGGCCGGCATCTCCGCCATGTCGTCCGGCACGGTCCAGTCCAGCGTAATGTTGGAGAACGGCGCCTGGGTGCCCCAGCGGCTCGGCGTATTCACGCCGTAGACGAAGGACTCGATGCACTTCTTCACGCCCTCGTAATCCAGGCCGTCCGCTTTCACGAACGGGGCCAGATAGGTGTCGAAAGAGGAAAATGCCTGCGCCCCGGCCCATTCGTTCTGCATGATGCCCAGGAAATTCACCATCTGGTTGCAGAGGACCGACAGGTGCTTGGCCGGCGAAGAGGTGATCTTGCCGGGAATGCCGCCCAGTCCCTCCTGGATCAGCTGCTTTAAGGACCAGCCTGCGCAGTAGCCGGTCAGCATCGACAGATCGTGCAGATGGATATCGGCGTTTCTGTGGGCCTCGGCGATTTCATTGTCATAAATCTCGGACAGCCAGTAATTGGCGGTCACCGCGCCGGAATTGCTCAGGATCAGACCGCCTACCGAATAGGTGACCGTGGAATTTTCCTTTACGCGCCAGTCCTCGACTTTCACATAGCTGTTGACCACGTCCCGGTAATCCAGGATCGTATTCTTCATGTTGCGGATCTTCTCCCGCTGCTTCCGGTACAATATGTACGCTTTCGCCACGTCGGTGTAGCCGGCCTGCTCCAGCACATGTTCCACGCTGTCCTGGATCTCCTCCACCGAAATCTTCCCGCCGCGCATCTTGCTCTGAAAATCCGCGGTGACTCTGAGAGCCAGAAGCTCCAGAATCTCCTGATTGTATTCTTTCTCCGTCGCCTTAAACGCTTTTTTAATCGCTTCCGTGATCTTGCTGAGATTAAACTCCGCGATCTCGCCGTCGCGCTTCACCACACTGATCATACTGATCCCCTTTCCTTTCCGCTTCCGCTCCTGACGCCGGCTTCCGGCCCGCGCATATCCTGTCACGTCTCCCTGCGCCCGCGGGCCGTCCGAAGATGCGTCCCCCGCCGTCTCAAACGCGCCAATGTAATTTATTATAGCAGAGCCCAAACAAAAACACAATATCTAGTTTAAGAAATTTTTCCATCCCAGATATTGTGTTAAATTTCTATCAAACCCGGCTGTCCGGCCCCGTTCCGCGCGCAATTTCCGTCCCGCGGACAAACTTTCGCATAACTTTTTCGCCGCCGTTCCCAAAGCAGGCAGCCGCTGCCGCGCTGTCTCCCAGGCGCGCTTTTCGGCCTGTTTTCCTGCAGACGGCGGGAACGCCGGTTCAGAAATTTTTACAGAGAACCGGCCTCTCCGGGCTATACCAGACGCCCGTACAATTCAGCCGGCACATAGGCTTTGATCCGGATTCCCGCCTCGGTATACTCTTCGCTCAGAAGCTCGCCGAAGCGCCGTATCTCCTGGATCCGCCCGGCTTCCCGGTAAGGATAGAGCTTCTCCAGATAGATCTTGCGGCTCCTGAGGATCTTCTCCAGCAGAGCCTTCAGCTCCTCCAGATTCTCTCCGGTCTCCGCGGAAATCTTCACCTGGTAATCCGCCGACAGATCCTTCAGAATCGTCTCCTCCTCCAGCCGGTCGATCTTATTAAACACGGTGACCACCGTCTTGTCTGTCACCTGCAGGTCCCGCAGCGTCTCATAAACAACATGCATCTGCATCTCCATCTGAGGAGCGGAACAGTCCACTACATGAAGGAGGATGCCGCAGTAACGGGCCTCCTCCAGCGTGCTCTTAAACGCCTCGATCAGGTGATGGGGCAGCTTGCGGATGAAGCCGACCGTATCCGTCAGGAGGATCTGCTGGCCGTCGGACAGTTTCAGGAGCCGGGTGGTCGGATCCAGCGTCGCAAACAGCTTGTCCTCCGCCAGGATCCCCGCGTCCGTCAGCCGGTTTAAAAGCGTGGATTTGCCCGCGTTGGTATAGCCCACGATAGCCGCCTGGGTCACGTGGGAACGCTCCCGCTGCTGCCTCTGGACCTGCCTGTGGCGCTCCACTTCCTTCAATTCTTCCTTCAGCACCGAGATCCGCTCGTGGATCCGCCGCCGGTCGATCTCCAGCCTGGACTCGCCCGGTCCTCTCGTACCGATGCCGCCGCCCAGCCGCGACAAGGAATTGCGCAGGCCCACCAGCCTGGCCGCCCGGTAACGGAGCTGGGCCAGCTCTACCTGCAGCTTGCCCTCCCTGGTCCTGGCCCTGGACGCGAAAATATCCAGGATCACCATGGTCCGGTCCATGACCTTGCACTCCAGCTCCCGCTCCAGATTGCGCAGCTGGGCCGGGGACAGTTCATCATCGCATACCACCCCGGTGGCCCCCGTCTCCCAGAGCCGCTCCTTCACCTCGTCGATCTTGCCCCTGCCCAGATAGGTCCCCGGATGGACCTGTTCCCGGTTCTGGACGATCCGGTCCGCCACCGTGCCTCCGGCGGTCTTCACCAGCTCCGCCAGTTCATCCAGACATGCCTCCGTATCCGAATCCTGCCCGGTCTCCACCGCCAGCAGGATCACCTTTTCTTCTATTTCTTTATTCTCGTATAATTCCGCCAATGTCCTTCTCCCAATCTTCTAACTTCCAGGATAACTGTCCGGCAGAAAAAGCCTGCGCCGCCCGCCCCGCGCCGCACTCTCCGGCCGGGAAACGGAGCGCTTTTTGCCGTCACTCCGCCGCCGTCCTGCTGCGCAGGAAAGCCAGCTCCGTGTCCACTTCTTCCGTGGAACCGAACTCCCGCACATAGGTCTCCAGGATCTCCTGCGCCTTTTCAAAATCCAGCCGCTGCTCATAGATCACGGCCTGATTGAGCAAAAGCGAGCCCCGGCCCTCATCTCCGAGGGTCAGGCCGTCCTCTATGTAAACGAGGGCGTCGTCGTACCGCTCCTCCTCCATTGCCTGCAAAGCCAGCCGGTTCAGGACGACTCCGTTGCGGACCCCGTCGTTCAGCGCCGTTTGGAAAAGCTCCAGGGCATCGTCCGGGCGTCCCTCCTTTTCCAGCAGGGACCCCACCGCCGCCAGGGCCGCCGCCGTATCCGGGCCGTCCGCGTCCATTTCATACAGTTTCTGATAATACTCCAGGGCCCGGTCCGTATCCTCCGCCAGAATATACATTCCGCAGAGCCGGCTGATATATTCCTGCTTCTCCCCGTCTACCTGGCGCAGCACATCGTAGGTATCCGCGGCCGCCGCGTAATCCCCGGCCCGGTACTCGGCCTCCGCCCGGTATTTCAGCACATCCAGCTCAAATTCTCCCACGCCGCCGTCAGAATGAGCCAGCGCATCGTCCAGACTCGCAATGGCTCCCTCATAATCGCCCGCCTCTATCTGCTGAATCGCGGTCTCCCGCAGCTCATATTTTTCCTTCGAACCGCAGCCGGTCAGCACACAGGCCGCCGTCACCCACAGCAAAAATGCCGATGCCGCCCGCCTGTCCCGTTTCCGCCCGCACGCTTTCTGCCTCATGAAAATATTTCCTCTCTCATCTCTTTTTACCGTATCCCGGTACTTCCGAACCCGCCGCGGTTTTCTCCCTCCAGATGCTCCGTCGCTTCAAAACGGATCGCCGGCTGATGTTCCATAATGCGGAACTGGCAGATCCGGTCGTTGCGGCAGATCCGGGTATCCCGCACCGCGTAGGCCGGAAAATACCACTGATCGTCATCGCCGCAGTAGGACTCGTCGATGATCCCGAAATGATTGGTCTGCAGGATACCAAAGCTGCGGAATGTGGAGCTGCGCGGCACCACATGGGCCTCGTAGCCTTTCGGCAGCTGCATCGCGACGCCCAGGGGAATCAGCCTGAATTCCCCGGCCTTCATTTCCACGTCCTCCGCCGCCCGCAGATCGATCCAGTCGGATTTCCCGGGAACATAGGCCAGAGGCGTGATCTTGTCTGAAAAATATTTGATCCGAATCGTCTCCATCTGTCTGCTTTCCGGACGGCGCCGTTTCTCAGCCGTCCCTCCCGTCTGCCCGCGCCGTGCCGGGCCGCTTCGCGTTTTCCGCTTCCAGACGCCCAAGCCGCCCTTCCGGCGCGCTTCCTGAAAAACCGCAAACAGGCGTCCCTCCCCCGGCGTTCAAACTGCGCCGGGAACGGGTGCGCCCTCCTGCGGATCCTCTGTTTTACCGTGTTTTGTATCCGGTCAGCTTACGGATACGACCGTATAGTCCTGATCCTCGACCGCTTTCTTCAAAACGGAATCGTCCACCGCTTCCTTAAGCGTCACCACAGCGGTTCCTTCCGTATGGCTCACAACCGCCTCGCTGACCTGCTCCAACGCCTCCAGCGCCTTTTTCACCCTGGCCTCGCAGTGTCCGCACATCATTCCCTCGATCTTCATGGTCTTCGTCATCGTAATATCCTCCTTACTTTTATTGATAGAATCAGCCTGATCGCTCAGGTTTTCCGGATTCTCAAAAGTCACGCTTCCCTGCGCCGGTCCTCCGGTCTTTCTCCCGGCCCGCCTCTTCCTGTCTCTGGCCGCGCTGTGCATGTCAAACAAATTCAGCCGCAATGCGTTGGTCACGACGCAGAAGCTGGACAGGCTCATAGCCGCCGCCCCGAACATGGGATTCAGCTTTAATCCAAATATAGGATACCACAAACCGGCCGCCAGGGGAATACCTATTACGTTATAAAAAAATGCCCAAAAGAGATTTTCGTGAATATTCCGGAGCGTCGCCCGGCTCAGGCGCAGCGCCGCAGGCACATCGCTCAGGCGGCTCTTCATCAGGACCACGTCCGCCGCGTCGATGGCGATGTCCGTGCCGGCTCCGATGGCGATGCCCACGTCCGCCCGCGTAAGCGCCGGGGCGTCGTTGATGCCGTCGCCGACCATCGCCACTTTCCCTTGCTCCTTCAGCCGCCGGATCACGCTTTCTTTGCCGTCCGGCAATACGCCGGCGATCACCTCGTCCACGCCCGCCTGCCTGCCGATGGCCTGGGCCGTGCGCTCATTGTCGCCGGTGAGCATGACCACCCGGATTCCCATGTTCTGCAGTTCCCTGACCGCCCGGGGACTGTCCTCCTTGATCACGTCCGCCACCGCGATGATGCCGGCCGGCACGCCGCCGCGGCTGAAAAACAGAGGCGTCTTGCCCCCGGCCGCCAGCTGCTCCGCCCGGTCTTTCAGATACGCCGGGATCCGGCCGGAAATCTGCTTCTCGATAAAGGCCAGGTTCCCGCCGCAGAGCGTCTCGCCGCCAGATTCTGCCGTCAGGCCGTTTCCGGGAAGGGCCGCGAACTTCTCCGCCTCCTCCGCGCGGATCCCTTTCTCCTCCGCCAGGCTCAAGATCGCCCGTGCCAGAGGATGCTCGCTCTTCCGTTCCAGTGTATAAGCCAGTTTCAGCAGTTCTTCCTCCGTCAGGCCGTTTGCCGGCGCCAGATCGGTCACCTTCGGTTCCCCGCTGGTGATGGTCCCCGTCTTATCTAACGCCACGATCTCCGTCCGCCCCGTCTCTTCCAGGGAGGCCGCGGTCTTAAACAGGATGCCGTTTTTGGCGCCCATGCCGTTGCCTACCATGATCGCCACCGGCGTCGCCAGGCCCAGGGCGCAGGGACAGCTGATGACCAGCACCGAAATGCCCATGGACAACGCAAAGCCCGCGCTTTCGCCTGCCAGCAGCCAGATCAGCGTCGTAACCGCGGCCACCGTGATCACCGCCGGCACAAAAACGCCCGAAACCCGGTCCGCGATCTTCGCAATCGGCGCTTTCGTGGCGGCCGCGTCGCTGACCATCTGAATGATCTGGGACAGGGTCGTATCCTCCCCTACCCGGGTCGCCCGGCAGCGCAGGAAGCCGGACTGGTTCACCGTCGCCGCGGAGACCGGATCTCCGCCGGATTTGTCCACCGGTATGCTCTCGCCGGTCAGGGCCGATTCATTGACCGCGCTGACCCCGTCTATGACCACGCCGTCCACCGGGATATTCTCGCCGGGGCGGACCACAAAAATATCGCCTTTCTGCACCTGGTCGACGGACACCGCCGTCTCCTTCCCGTCCTTTTCAATGACGGCTGTCTTCGGGGCCAGCTTCATCAGGCTCTTCAAAGCGTCCGTCGTCCGTCCCTTGGAACGGGCCTCCAGCATTTTCCCGACGGTGATCAGCGTCAGGATCATAGCCGCCGACTCAAAATAAAACTCGTCCATATACGCCATGACGCCGTCCATGTCCATTCTCGCCTGGGCGCCTGTCATCGCAAACAGCGCGTAGGTACTGTAGCCAAAGGCCGCGGAAGAGCCGAGGGCCACCAGCGTATCCATATTCGGGGCCCGATGCCACAGGCTCTTGAAGCCGCTGATGAAAAACTTCTGATTGATAACCATGACGGCGACCGTCAGAAGCAGCTGCAGAAGTCCCGCCGCCACATGATTGCCCGCAAAGAACGCAGGCAGGGGCCAGCCCCACATCATATGTCCCATGGACACATACATCAGGACGATCAGAAAGCCCAGGGACACGATCAGCCGCCGCTTAAGAACCGGCGTTTCCCGGTCCTTCAGCATCTCCTCCGCCTCCGAAAAGCCCCCGCTTCCCGCCCCGGCGCGTCCTCTTTCTCCGCCTCCGCCGCTTCCCTTCAGGGAGGCTCCGTAGCCGGCTTCCTCCACCGCCCGGATGACGGCCTCCGGCTCCGCGCTTCCCTCCACGCCCATGGAATTGGTCAGCAGGCTCACCGAACAGGCGGTCACGCCTTCTACCTTAGAAACCGCTTTTTCCACTCTGGCGCTGCAGGCGGCGCAGCTCATTCCGGTCACAATATACTGCCGCACTGAAAATCATCTCCTTAATCATGATATCTGTTTTTTATGTCTGGAATGCCCGGAGTTTTGGGCGGAACAGAACGCGCCTTTCCCGCATCCCGGCCCCGTCTCCGGTCAAAATTCCGCCCACTCAGTCAGACCGTCTCGATCTTTACTACCTTAAAATCTGCCCGCTCCACGGCCCGGATCAGTTCCTCATCTTCCACCATCCGGCTCATGGAAACCACCGCGATCTTCTTTTTCAGATTCACCCTGGCCGCCGCGCCGTCGATCCGGTTCAGCTGCCTCTCCACGCTGTTTTTGCAGTTCTCACAATGCATTCCCTCGATGGTCACAATTTTCTCGCCGATTTTTTCGCCTTCCAGCTTCTTCTCCGGCACCTTCGGGACGGAACCGCCGCAGCAGCCGTTCTTTCCCCGCTTTATCATGCCCCGGACCGCAAAAAACAATCCCACTGCAACTACCGCCAAAATGATCAGATTTCCCATATTCTCTCCCTCCTCTGTCAGCATCCGGCCGCGAAAATCCCCCGTTCTCCGTTCTGACGAAACGGGGCCGGCCTCTGCCTGCACATGGTCTCCTGGGTCTACCGCATCAGCTTGTGCAGCGTCGACACCAGTTCATCCAGGGTCTCTTCCTTCCCCTCCCGGATATCCCTGACCACACAGGTCCGAAGGTGATTCTCCAGAAGCACCTTATTAAAACTGTTCAGGGCGGCGGTCACCGCGGCCACCTGCACCAGTATATCGGTACAATAGGCGTCTTTTTCCACCATCCCTTTAATGCCGCGCACCTGTCCCTCGATCCGGTTTAAACGGTGGATCAGATCCTTATATTCCTTCTCGGTACGCTCCTTTGTCTTATGGCAGCAGCAATTCGTTTCTTCCACAGGCCTGCACCTCCTTCCGCCGCTTCCATCGCTTCCGGCGGATCCCCTCTGCATCCGTCAGGGAACCCTCCGTTCGATTTCAGATGCTATTATATACCCTATGGGGGTATATTGCAACCCTTATTTTTATCTTTTTTTCTCAATAAGCCTGCCAGGCACCCTCATCTTTTCCCGGCATATACTATCTGTAAACACGCTGCCGAACGGCCGCGCCCCCAAGGAGACTTTATGACCCAGACACATTCCCAGCTCACCGGCTCTCCCCGGCCCCTTTTTGCCCCAAATGACCGCACGCAGACCGGCCATGCCCCGGCCGCGTCCCAAACGGACGCTCTGACAGCTGCCGCTTTCCGGACGACCGTTCCGCAAACTGCTCCTTCTCAGGCAGCTGCTTCTCAAACTGCCGCTTCACAGCCAGCCGCTCCGCAAGCTGTTCTTTCTCAGGCGGACACTCTGATAGCTGCTCCCCAAATAACCACTCCGCAAACTGCTCCTTCACAGCCAGCCGCTCCGACAGCTGCTCCTTCTCAGATAACCGCTCCGCAAGCCGCCCCTTCCCAGCCAGCCGCTCCGCAGGACAACAGTTCCCGGGCTGCCGGCCTGCCGTATACCGGTATCCGGACGGCGGCCGGCTGCAGCACGCCCGTCCAGAACACCGCCAGCCAGGCGCCCTCCGACCTCAGCGAATATTTAAGCGCCTACCGCGTCATTCTTTACAACATGATCCGGAACATGACATCCGCGGAACTGACGGAAAGCATTTCGCACAACTTCATTGTCCGGATGATCCCCCACTGCCGGGCGGCCGTCGAAATGTGCCGGAATCTGCTGCGCTTCCGTTATGATCCCCGGCTCCGGGCCATTGCGGAGCAGATCATCGAGGAACAGACCGGGGAGACCGCCAGGCTGGAGCGCATCCTGCCGGACTGCAGCAGCGCAGACAGCACTCCCCGGCAGCTTTGCCTTTATCAGGTGCGTCTGAATCCGGTCATGGAAACCATGTTCTCCCAAATGACCTATGCCGAACCTGCCGGCAATCTCAATCTCTCGTTCATACGGGAAATGATCCCCCATCACGAGGGCGCGATTCTCATGTGCGGCAATACGCTCCGCTCTGCCGTCTGTCCCGCGCTGGTCCCTGTCCTGCAGAAAATCGTCGTCACGCAGCAGCAGGGCATCCGGCAGCTGCGGGCGTATTTAAAGGAAGAGGCGGAACCGTAGGCCGGGAACCGACAGGCGGCTGCGTATTCTCCCTTCCGCCTGCCCAACCGGCCGGACCGGGAATCCTCCAATTTTTTCTTAACATTCCTTCCGTTTCATAGTATAATAGACGTATCCTGAGGCGGCGGAGCGCTGCTTTGTCTGCCCGGCCCTTTCTTCCGCTGTGCCGGGCGGGTCCGCCAAACTTTCAACGGATCGGGAGGATTTTATGAATCGGGAAAAACTGGACGAGCTGAAGCAGAACCTTCGCCGCCATATCGTCGGCAAGGACCAGCTCATAGACCATATCATTACCGCCCTGCTGGCTGGCGGACACGTGCTCCTGGAAGACGTGCCCGGCGTCGGCAAGACCACTCTGGCCAAAGCCCTGGCCGCGTCCCTGGATCTGAGCTTCGCCCGGCTCCAGTTCACTCCGGACACCCTGCCCGGCGACGTCACAGGCATGAACATTTACAATGCCGCTTCCGGGACGTTCGAACTGGTCCGGGGAGCCGTCATGCACCAGATCTTCCTGGCCGACGAGATCAACCGCACCTCTCCCAAGACCCAGGCCAGCCTGCTGGAGGCCATGGAGGAACGGCAGGTCACGGTAGACGGAGTCTCTCTCCCCATACCGGAACCGTTTATGGTCATCGCCACCGAAAATCCCATGGACGCCATCGGGACGTATCCTCTGCCGGAGGCCCAGCTGGACCGTTTCATGATGAAGCTGTCCGTGGGCTACCCATCCGACCAGGATTCCGTGGAAATGGCCCGCCGCTTTCTCGACGGCAGCCTCTCCGTGCCACTGGAGCCGGTGCTTGGCGCCGCAGAGCTGCTGCAGATGAAGGAAGAGACGGCCCGCGTTTCCGTTCACGAAGATCTGATCCGTTATATCACAGCCATTATCCAGGAAACCAGGCGGCAGCCGGAGACCCGCTGGGGAGCCAGCCCCAGGTCCGTTCTGGTCATGCTCCGCGCCTCCCAGGCCTGCGCGTACCTGGACGGGAGAGATTACGTGATTCCCGAAGACATCATTGCCATGGCCGCCGTCGTCCTGCCCCACCGTCTGGTGCTGACCGCGGAGGCCAGGATGACCCGATACACCGGCAGGCAGGTGGCGGACAAGGCCGTAAACGCCGTGCCGGTTCCCCGCATCAGCCGCTGAAGCGCTGCAGGAGAACTTATGAAGAAATACCATCCGTTTTCCTCCCCCGCCCCGGGGGATCCCCCTTCCGGCGCTCAGGCTTCCGCCGCAGGCTCCTTTCCCGGCAGGACTCCGGCCCCACGCAGACCATTCTCAAAAAGCGCCGGACCCAAAGCCGCGCGCCCATCCGGCTCCCAGTCTGCCGGCGCCGGGCGGACCTCCCGTCCCCGGCGATTCTCCCGTTTCGTGAAACGCCGCCGGCGGCTTCTGCTCTACATCGCGGCTCTGGCGGCTTCCCTGGTCTGGTTCAGCTTCCGGGGCGGCCTGCTTCCCTACGCCGCGGTCTACACGCTGCTCCTGATTCCGGCCGCGGCCGCCGTCTATCTGCTCTATGTATGCCATGCGTTCCAGTTTTACCAGGGACTGCCCGCGCATCTGCTGACCAAAAGCGAAGGAGTCCCGTTTCCGCTGGTTCTGGAAAACGCAGGCCCGTTCCCCATTGTCCGCCTCCGTCTTCATCTGGAAAAAGACCGCTGTCTGGTCAAAGGCTTCGACGACAGCGCCGTCCTTTCTCTGGGACCCGGAGAAAGGCTGGAGTTTTCCCCGGAACTTGTCTGCCTCTACGCCGGGGCCTACGACATCGGGGCCGTGCGCTATACCGTGCGGGACTGCTTCGGATTATTTTCCTTTACGGGACGCATCCGCACGCCCTTCCGGGCCATTGTCCGGCCTCAGATCACAGACCGGGCCGACGCGCTGCTGGACCTGGAGCACCTGCGCAACGCCATGGAACTGAACAATCCCTGGCTGGCCGAACCCACCCTGGGACCGGAACTGCGCGAATACCGCCGCGGCGACCTGGGGCGCGCCCGTGCCTACGCCCGCGAGGCGCTGAAGCACAACGAGAGCGGCCT
>CANQUA010000013.1 GCA_947626915.1 uncultured Lachnospiraceae bacterium | reverse complement strand
TTCGGCGACGGCTTCCTCAAGATTCGTTTCCGCATTCTCCTGCGTCACGGTAAATGTTTTTTGAGCATCTATCGCCTTCTTGGCTATCTCTGCATTGCTATCACCCGTATATTCTGTCGCTTTAATGATGCCGTCCAAGTTGCCTGTTGTGGCAGTCTCCTGCCCCTTAGTAACCTTTACTGTAAATGTAAAGCTTCCATCGGTGCCATCCTTGTCGTCCGCATCTCCCTTTACCGCCTCTTTCGTAATAGGTTTCACCACAGTGATATCCTCAGCACTTACGGTTGCTCCTGTCCCACCTTCGGTGAGCAGTTTATTGATCTCTTCGGCGACGGCTTCCTCAAGATTCGTTTCCGCATTCTCCTGCGTCACGGTAAATGTTTTTTGAGCATCTATCGCCTGCTTGGCTATCTCTGCATTGCTATCACCCGGATATTCTGTCGCTTTAATGATGCCGTCCAAGATGCCTGTTGTGGCGGTTTCCTGCCCCTTAGTAACCGTTACTGTAAATGTAAAGCTGCCATCGGTGCCATCCTTGTCGTCCGCATCTCCCTTTACCGCCTCTTTCGTAATAGGTTTCACCACAGAGATATTCTCAGCACTTACGGTTGCTCCTGTCTCACCTTGGGCGAGCAGTTTATTGATCTCTTCAGCGACGGCTTCCTCAAGATTCGTTTCCGCATTCTCCTGCGTCACAGTAAATGTTTTTTGAGCATCTATCGCCTTCTTGGCTATCTCTGCATTGCTATCACCCGGATATTCTGTCGCTTTGATGATGCCGTCTAGGGTATCAGTCGTGGCGGTCTCCTGCCCCTTAGTAACCGTTACTGTAAATTTAAAGCTGCCATCGGTGCCATCCTTGTCATCCGCATCTCCCTTTACCGCCTCTTTCGTAATAGGTTTCACCACAGAGATATTCTCAGCACTTACGGTTGCTCCTGTCTCACCTTGGGCGAGCAGTTTATTGATCTCTTCAGCGACGGCTTCCTCAAGATTCGTTTCCGCATTCTCCTGCGTCACAGTAAATGTTTTTTGAGCATCTATCGCCTTCTTGGCTATCTCTGCATTGCTATAGCCTGGGTACTCTGTCGCTTCGACAGTGCCATCTAAGGAATCTGTCGTAGCAGTTTCTTTTCCCTTGGTGACCTTTACTGTAAATTTAAAGTTGCCGTTAGTACCCTTCTTATTATCCGGGCCCCCGGACACCAAATTCTCAACGGGTTGCGTTATAGTAATATCCTCGGAATTTACTGTTGCCCCCGTAGAACCCTGGCCGAGCACTGTATTGATCTCTGTGACAAGGGCATCCTTCAGCTTCCCTTCTTGTATTGTACCCTGCTCATCCTGTATGGCAGCCTGCTCCACGGTATATGGACCATGAGCTTGTATGGCATTTACAGCTAACTGGGCATTGCTGTCGTATGTATATAATGTAGCCGTAATTTTTCCCGATAAGTTCCTAATCGTCTCACTGCTGAAACCTTTAGTAATGGATACATTAAATATGAAGCTACCATCGGTACCTTTTGTATTGTCCGCATCGCCAGGAACCGCCGCAGTAAAAGGATCCACCACAGTAACTTCCACTTCTATATTGTTTGGAGCCTTCACCTGAGTCAAAGCCTTGATCTTATTTTCAAGTTCTGTTTTCAGCTTTTCTTTATCGTTGACAGTTTCCTGCTCAAAAGTATATGATTGCTCCTGAATGGCTTCCTTAGCAGCCTCAACCGCCTTCTGATCCGAGTCGCTCACGGTAATTTCGCACTTGCAGGAAGGATCACTAATCCCGTTCAGCATAAGCGTAACCGTCCCGGCTGTCTCACCCTTCACGGTAATCTGCACGGCATTCTGCTCTGCACTAACACCTGTAATCGAGACGCTTCCATCGCCATTCTGCCTCACATCCGACGTCTCCAGCTTCGCCAATACGTCGCTCACATTCGACGGCGTAGCCACCTCCTGCGCGTCCGCCGGCGACGCAAGCTCCGGATTCGCGCTAACCGTTATCGTCGTCGTCTCTCCAATCTGGATCGTTTTTTCTGTCGGCTCCATCTTCACATCCTTCAGCCAAGGGCCCGCTTGCCCCCACGACCCGGCCCAATCCGCCAGCGCCGTAAACGCCGATGACGGCATCATCCAGAATACCATCGCCACGCTGAGCAGCAGGGCCAGACGTTTCTTCATTTCCCGCATCTTCATCGTATTTGCTCCTTTCAGGTTCCCAGACGGCTATCTGTCAGTCGTTCCACGCAAATCCATATGCGACGTCTGTTTCCAAATTTTATGGCTTTAGTATATACCCCCCCGCGCTTTCGTCAACCTAAACTTTCACCATTGATAAAGCAAATTTGATGAAGCGAACGCCGGTACCCGCTTTCCTGTCAACACATATTTTTATTAAGAGGTCTTGCTCCGTTTCCATTCCCGGACAACGCCGGTCAGGTACCGGAAGCCGGCCATATGAAACAGCGCCGCGCCGCCTGTATAGATCGCCGCCCCCGCCAGGATCTGCAGAACCAGTCTCAAAAGCGCGCCGCCGGGCAGCACAGACGCCAGGGTCCGGACCGCCGCGCACATGGCGATCGACAAAAGCATGGGCGGCAGCAGATCGCCCCACTGGCTGCGGATCCCGTAGCCCAGCAGCTGCCGGTTAGGCCAGGCGTTGATGAAGACGCAGCAGAAATCGATCCCCGCCTTGATCGATACCATGATGACGGGGCCGAAATGGACGCCGACCGCCAGTCCCAGCAGACTTATCGTTTTTTTGATTATTTCCAGCTTCAGGAACACGTCGCTCCGGCCCAGCGCGTTGATCGCCTGGAGATTCGTGATATGGACCGGCCAGAAAGAATACGCCACGCACATGATCCGCAGGTACGGCACGCATACCAGCCATTTTTCTCCCAGAAGCACCAGCACCAGGGTATCCGCCACCGCCAGCAGTCCATACAGCATCGGAAGCACCAGGAAGGAACTGATGCGAATTGCCTGGCGCACCATTTCCCGCACCTGGGCCATGTCCTCCTGCCTGGAGGAAAACGCCGGCAGCAGCACGGCCTGGATCGCCGCGCCCAGATTATTGACGATCAGTTTCGGGAACTGGTCCCCCCGGTTATACGCGCCCAGAAGCTCTTCATTGTAAATCTTGCCCATGATCAGGCCGTACAAATTGCTGAACAGCGTGTCGATCAGCGCGGCCGTCAAAAGCTTCCAGCCAAAGGCCAGCAGCCTGCGGATCCGGCGGAAGGAAAACAGCAGGCGCGGTTTCCAGCTGACCGCCAGAAATAATACGACCATCAGCGTCAGATAATAGGCGATCTGCTGTCCCACCATAGCCCACGCGCCGAACCCGCGGTACGCCATCGCAATGCTGACGGCGCCGGAAACGATCACCGCCGCCATTGTCGAGGCAAAAAGCCCGCCGAATTCCATTTTCCGGGACACATACGCCGTCTGCACCGATATGACGGAGCCGGGAAACAGCACGAAGCCCAGCGCCCGGAGAACCGGTATCAGGGCTCCATTGTTATAAAAACGCCCGACTGCCGGGGCGGCCGCGTAAAGAACTCCATACATCACGGCGGCCGCAGCCAGACCAAAATAAAAGACCGATGAAAAATCCGTCTCATCCGAATCCTTTTTCTGGATCAGCGCCGTGCTGAACCCGTTCTGCACGATCACATTGGCGATGGTGATAAAGATCATCACGATGCCTACCAGGCCGTATTCCGCCGGGGACAGAAGCCGCGCCAGCAGGATCGCCACTACGAACTGTATCCCCTGGGCCCCGCCGTTCTCCAGTATTTTCCAGAAGAGCCCTTTCACGATCTTTTTCTTCATCTCTGTTTCTGCCGCCATAACTTTTCCCGTTCTCTTTCTTCACCGGTTCTTCTAACTGCCGGCCGGAGCTTTCCGCATTTTTCGCAGGGCATGATATCCCGCGCGCAGCCCCCGGAAGATCCGCACCTCCAAGCGTATCCCCAAAAACCAGGCGCGCGCCAGTCCTTTTCCGAGCGCTCCGGCCCCCAGATAATGCTCCAGATAATAAAGCACGCTCTGCTCCCTCAGGCTCTGCCGCGCCATCTCGTCCTGAATGGATTTGCTGATCGAGACCGAATGCAGGTGCCGATAGGAGTCCGTCAGCAGAAGGACGCTCCCGTACCCGGCAGCCTTCATCCTCTGCCCGAGAACCATCTCCTCCTGATAAAGGAAGATCGATTCATCGTAACCGCCGCACGCCAGAAACGCTTCCCCCGCCGTCATCAGCATGGACCCGTGAACCGCGCCCACGGACACGGCCTTTTTCCCCCGCAGGTAAGACGCCGGGTAATACAAAAGCGGCTTCCATAAACGCCGGCTGACCGGTCCCATGAAAAGCAGTTCCCCGATCAGGCCGTGGAGACGCCATCCGTTGGGGAACGGTCCAAATCCCGGATCCTCCATTCTGGCCGCAGCCACTCCCACCCGGGGATGATTCCTGAAAATACGGGCCAGCTTTCTGACGCAGGCCTCGGAAAACGATACGTCCGGATTGGCGATCAGCACATGCGTCGCACCGCAGCGCTCCACCGCATAGCGGACGCCCAGATTATTCCCGGCTCCGTAGCCGCCGTTTTTCTCCGCAGCCAGGACCTCTACGTTCCCGCCCCGCAGCCGGTTCAGCCGCACAAGGGAATCGTCGGTCGAAGCATTGTCCACCAGCAGGATGCGGCTGAAGCAGGCGTAGCCGCGGATCTCCGATACCAGCCGCTCTGTCGTCTCCGCATCGTTATAATTGAGTATCACGCAGGCAATCGTCATCGTTTTCTCCATCCATCCTTCCCGGAATCGTCAAACACTGGGCCAGCGTCTGCAGCCTGGAACTCTTGTAAAAATGGTTCCGGCGGATATTTGCGAACCGTTCCGCAGGCGATTCCGACGGCAGCGCCAGATACGCCTCGAACACTGCCCGCTGCCCGTCCTCCAGACGATCCCCGTACATTTCCAGAAACGCCCCGGCCTGCCCGAACATCAGGCGGTAATTCTCCCTGACCTGCTGCTGGCGCGCCAGTCTCCGGGCCAAATCTTCAGCCCCTCCTGTCCGCATGGCTCCCAGCACGTTGTTTTCATGCTGGCGGTAGAGGGACAGCGATTCCCGCAGGCACGAGATCCGTCCGAAACAGACCGCACAGAGCGCGGCCCACCAGTCGTGCATAAAGCAGATCCGCGGGGTCCTCCCTGCCACACGGGCCAGCGCACGGTTCATCATCAGCGCCCCGCCGGTCACGGGATTCTCCACCAAAAGCTCCGGCAGCGACAGGCGGTCCGGATTGCAGCGGCTGTACGCAAAAAAGCTGGGAGAAATCTGCCGCAGTTCCCGGTCCGTCACTTCCATATCGGAAAAGACCAGGCAGGGGCCGTTTCCCTCGGTCTCTTTCATCCGCTCCAGGAGTTTTTCCACCTTGTCCTGCTTCCACACATCGTCCTGGTCGCTGAACAGCAGATAATCCCCTTCCGCCTGGGACAGCAGCCAGAAAAAATTCCGGGCCGCGGCCGGCATGTCCGGTTCCCGGACCATGGCCGGGCGGGCGGCGCTCCGGCTTTCGATTCCGGTTTGCGGCAACCCGGTTCGCTCCCTTTCCCGGCTCCCGTCTCCGGTTTGCGGCTCCCCGGTTCGTTCCCTCTCCCGGACTCCGTTTCCAGTTTGCGATTCTCCGGTTCGCTCCCTCTCCCGGCTCCCGTCTCCGGTTTGCGGCTCCCCGGCCCGCCCCTTCTCCCGGTCCCGCCGCCGGATCCGCTCCGGATACCTCTCCTGGTACTCCTGCAGGATTTCCGGGGTCCTGTCCGTGGAACCGTCGTCCGACACCAGGATTTGGACTTCCGGCACGCTCTGCTCCAATATGGAATCCAGCTGCTCCGCGATATAATTTTCCCCGTTATACGCCGCCAAAAGCACGGTTATCTGCTCCATCCGTTTCACCTCCGCCGCCCGGCTCCCTATTTCGATTTTTTCCCCCGGGCGTTTACGGCCCTCATGCCGAAATGCCGGCTGATCAGCCACCGGAACCCCGGGCAGACCACGGTCGCATACTCCATCATATGGTACAGGAACATATATTTTTCCCGGCCTTTCTCCTTCGGCGTACCGGCCCAGGGCGTCATGGCCAGATAATGTTCATAGGGCTTCCGGTAATGGTTCCGGCTGCCGGCGATCCAGGGTCTCTCGTCCCCGGCATAGTGAATAATGACCGGATGCCGTTTGGACTCCTGAAACTCTGTTTCGCTGACCGCCGCGTACGATGGCGCATGTTTGACCAGATCCCGGTAACCGAAATACCGGTAATTGGGGAAGAAATTATACTTCGGCGGCAGCGGCAGAATGTCCCCCCGCAGCACGCCGTTCAGGATATCCTGGTCGCAGGCAAACAAATTGCCTCCCTTTTCCCTGTAAAAATCCAGGAAACGTTCCTCCGCGCCGGACCTGCGCCAGCGTTTCAGATCAATCAGAAGCACGCCGGCGTTTACGTAAAAATCCTTCGGCCGCAGCCCGATCTCCTGCTTTACCGCCTCATAAATCGTAGGCTCCATGACCGCCCCCAGCATATGCCCCTGCAGATCGGTCCGCCACAGCGCCCAGAGAGGCTGCGCCACTACCGTATCACAGTCCAGATACAAAACCCGGTCAACGCCCGGCGGCAAAAAACTGCCAAGGAACAGCCGCGCCATGGTGCTGACATCGAATCCGCCGGTGTGAATCTTATAGTCAAACTGACCTTCCACATTCTCCAGCTCCACAAACCGAAGCGTCCGGCCATACTGCGCGGCAATGGACTGAAGCTTTTCCTGATTTTCCCCGCTGATCCCCATGGAAATCACGTAAACCAGGATCTCTCTGGCCCGGCGGTTCCGGTCAAACAGGGAAAGCATGGACACCGCCAGATGGCGGACATATCCATCATTGGACGCATACACAATATTCATGTCAGCCCTCCGAACTTACTGATATCCGCAAATTCCGCCTGCAGCCGCGCGCTACAGCCCGCAGGCCTCCGCCCGGCTCAGCGCCGACCCGATCACCTTGTCCATATCGTAATATTTATATTCCGCCAGGCGGCCGCCGAAGACCACCCGCTCTTCCTCCGCGGCCAGGGCGGCGTATTTCGCGTATAATTCCTGGTTGCGGGCGTCGTTGACCGGATAATAAGGTTCCATCCCCTCCCGCCAGGCGGCCGGATACTCGCGGGTAATAACCGTCTTCGGCTGCGTCCCAAACTCGAAATGCTTGTGCTCGATGACGCGGGTATAGGGCGTCTCCCGGTCGGTATAATTGACCACGGCCACCCCCTGATAATTCTCCGTATCCAGGATCTCCGACTCGAACCGCAGACTCCGGTACTCCAGCCTGCCAAAACGGTAATCATAATAGGAATCAATGGTTCCGGTATAGACGACCGTATCTCCCATCGCGTCGTATTTCTCCCGGTTCTCCAGATAATCCGCGCCCAGCTCCACATCGCAGCCCGCAAACAGCTTGTCCACGATCACATTGTAGCCGCCGATGGGAATGCCCTGGTACAGGTCGTTGAAATAATTATTGTCGTACGTGTAGCGGACCGGCAGACGCTTGATGATAAAAGCGGGCAGGTCCCGGCAGTCGCGGCCCCACTGCTTCTCCGTGTAGCCTTTGACCAGCTTTTCATAAATGTCCCGGCCCACCAGGCGGATGGCCTGCTCCTCCAGGTTCTTCGGCTCCCCGGACACGCTGCCCCGCTGCGCCTCGATGATCTCCTTAGCCTGCTGCGGCGTGGAAATGCCCCACATCTTGCTGAACGTGTTCATGTTGAACGGCATGTTATACATCTCGCCCTTATAATTGGCCACCGGGCTGTTGGTATAGCGGTTGAACTCAGCCAATGAATTGACGAACTCCCACACGCGGCGGTCGCTGGTATGGAAAATGTGCGCGCCGTATTTGTGGACGTGGATGCCCTCCGCCTCCTCGCAGTAAATATTGCCGCCCATATGGCCGCGCTTCTCGATCACCAGGCAGGTCTTCCCCCGCTGCCTGGCCTTGTAAGCCCACACGCCGGCGAACAGTCCCGCCCCGATGATGACGTAATCGTAATGTTTCATGGTCCGATCCCTCCTGATCGCTGCTGCGCCGCGCAAATGTTTCCTGCGGGCGCTGCTCTTTTTATCTTTTGCAGGCTGCCTTCTGGCCCGTGCCGCTTCTTGCGGATCTTCCGGACTGGCCTGTGCCAATCTTTCACGGCCACAGAGTCCTCATTTCGCCAACCTTTCACGGCTGCGGGTTCCAACCTGCGCCAAGCTTCACCTGCGCCCACGCTTCTCTCCCGGCGTCCGTCCCCGGTTCGATTTTCCAGTTCCGTCCGTCACCGGATCACCAACTCCACCGGACAGTGGTCGGAACCCATGACCTCCGTATGGATCGCGGCGCTGACCAGCCGGTCCTTCAGGCTCTCCGACACGCAGAAATAATCGATGCGCCACCCGGCGTTCTTCTCCCTGGCCTTAAAACGGTAGGACCACCAGGAATAAATACCTGTCTGATCCGGATAAAAATAGCGGTACGTATCGATAAAGCCCGCCTCCAGAAGCCGGGTGAATTTCTCCCGTTCCTGGTCCGTGAACCCGGCGTTATTGCGGTTGCTCTTCGGATTCTTCAGATCGATCTCCCGGTGGGCCACATTGAGGTCCCCGCAGAAGATCACCGGCTTTTTCTGCTCCAGCCCTTTCAGATATCCCAAAAACGCGTCCTCCCACTCCATCCGGTAGGGAAGCCGGGTCAGGCCGTCCTGGGAATTGGGCGTATAGCAGGTCACTACATAATATTCCTCATACTCCGCCGTGATCACGCGGCCCTCATGATCGTGCTCCCCGATCCCAATGCCGTAACTCACAGACAGCGGCTCCTCTTTGGAAAAAAGCGCAGTCCCCGAATAGCCTTTCTTCTCCGCGTAGTTCCAATATTGATGATACCCGTCCAGCGGCAGGTCGATCTGCCCCGCCTGCAGTTTGCTCTCCTGGATGCAGAATACATCCGCGTCCGCTTCCTTTACATACTCCAGGAATCCTTTGCCCACGCAGGCGCGCAGGCCGTTTACGTTCCATGAAATCAGCTTTTTCATGATCTGTTCTCCTCTCCCGCCCGGAACCGACATTTTCAGCCCGGACAACCGGCAACGGCGCGGCAGTTCTTTTCTTCATGCGCCGGCAGGAACGTTCCTTTCGCCGCGCATTTTGCTTCCCTCACCCGAGCCTGGGACCAGTCTTTTTTTCGGCACATTCCTTATTCAAGCCTGGGGCCAGCCTTATTTTCAGCACATCTCTCACCCGGGCGCGGGGCCAGCCCTATTTTCGGCACATCCCTTATTCAGGCCTGAGACCAGCCTTATTTCCGCCAGATCTCCCCGCGCCGCGCAGCCATTGATATCTGCCGCAGAATCTTCCGTAAGTATATCATAAAGAAACAGCGCCGTCACGATATTTTTCATAATAATATCTTTCCGCACGGTGATTTTATAAACACGGTTTTATAAACGCCGCTTCCTCTCAAAATTTTCGCGCAAGGCGTTTCTCATAGTTCCAGAATATCCTTGACAGTCAGAAAAATAAACGATATGCTTTGTTCAGGGAAAAATCAGAAATTGCTTATAGAAAGGAATGATCGGTCATGAAGATCACAGTCATCGACGGACAAGGCGGACGAATCGGGAAAAGCGTCATCGAACAGCTGAAAAAATCCCACCCGGAACAGGAGATCTACGCCATCGGAACCAACGGCATCGCGACCGCAGCCATGCTGAAAGCCGGAGCAGACTACGGAGCCACGGGAGAAAATCCCTGCATCGTCAATTCCAGGGATTCCGACATCATCATCGGCCCCATCGGCATCGTCCTCGCCGATTCTCTCCTGGGGGAGATCACGCCCGCCATCGCCGTAGCCGTCAGCTCCAGCCCGGCGTTCAAGATCCTGATCCCCGTCAACCGCTGCAATCACTACATCGCAGGCAGCCGGGAAGCCGGACTGGGCGAATACATCCGGGAGGTATGCGAAAAGGTCAGCTCCATGTTATAAACGCCGCGCACCGCCATACCGCAAACGGCATCCACGCACATACCCATCTGCGCTGCGCTCCGCCGCCGCAGACTCCGCCATCACCACGCCCCCGCCACTTCGACGCTCTTCTCCCGGATTCCGTACGCTTCAAAATACCGGTTCTCCATGGGGATCCACAACTCCTGAAACGTTTTCAGCATTTCCTCCCCGTTCCGCTCCCGGATCCGGCAGATCTGCTCCTCCCGCGGGATACGGCAGAAAAACCGCAGATCGTACGCGTCCCCGAAATACGGGTGCTGGCTGTAGGAACCCTCGACGATGTTCAGCCGGTCCCAGGCGGTCTCCACAGCCGGTCCCAGCTCCAGCGTACCGCAATGGAACGGCCTGTATCGCAGCCCCGCCCGTTCCCTGACGTGATCCAGGATCTCCTTCCGGAACCGTTCGTAGTCCACGTTCCCGCCCGGCTGGGCATAGCGTTCTTCCGTTCTCTGGAAGCTCTGCAAAAAATAATCGTCCATATGAAACAGGCGGCAGTCGTAGACCTCCCGCAGGACCCGGGCCATCGTGCTCTTGCCGCTGCCGCTCATGCCGTCGATTGCGACCACGAACGTCCCGCCGTTCGCTTTCCCCTCTGTCAGCATCCGATCGATCCGCACAAACACATCCAGGTACCTGGTATAGCAGTCCGCCGCCACCCGGTAGGCCGGACGGTAATTCTGGCGGTAGATCTCGCTGTGGCTCACGGCAGGATAGCCCTGCGCCCTGTAATCCTCCAGGTACCGGTCCAGTTCTTCCAGAGAAAACGGCATCTCTCCGCGCGCACAGCACTGCCTCAGTATCTCCAGCTTTTTCTCAAACGACTCGATGGTTCCCGTCTTTCGCTCCGCCGTCAGGACAAACATCCGGTTCAGCGTCTCGCAGGAAAGGCCCTCGTCCAGCGCCCGCAGATCGATACGGCAAAGACCGCCTCCGATTCTCTCGAAAGACGGTCCGTCCGCACAGCGAACCTGCGGCTGCCATTCGCCGCGCAGCCGTTCCAGACTCCTGGCCGGATCCGCGATCATATGGCCGCCGCCAAATTCGCTCTGATACAGAAGCTTCACCGCGTCCTGCGCCTGCATTAGCGGATAACGCTTCCCATGCTCCAGCAAAATCTCCCTCATCCGTTACCTCATTACTTTCGCTTTCCGCAACGCCATCACGATCACAGGGATCAGCGCAATATGCAGGATAATGGCCGGCACCGCGTTCAGAAACGCCCCCGCCAGAAACGCCTGGAACGTAAACGTATTGCCCATGACCCCGTACAGGACCAGGCTGACCAGCCCCCAGACAACGCGTCCCGCCAGCATCGCCACGATCAGGCTTACGTAAATGGAAACCGTCGTTTTCGGAAGCTTCGCGTATAACAGGCCGCTCACCGCGCCGTAAGCCGCCATCTCAAACGCCATGCCAACAGCCGTCGGCAGCATGGGCGGCATACCGAAGATCATGCTCCGCAGAACCGGCGCAACCAGCCCGACGATCAGCCCCCATTGCCAGCCGCATACGAAGCCGCAGAGCAGCACCGGGATGTGCATGGGACTGATCTTGCTGCCAATGGCCGGGATCTGACCCGTCAAAAACGGCAGAACCATACAGAGCGCCAGGAAAAACGCCGCCACCACCATATTCACGGTGGACGCCGCTCCCTTTGCCGGTTTACTAACGGATACTTTCGCAGTTCTTTCCATAAATTCATCCTCTCCTGTCTGAAAAAATTTTCGCCGGGCTTCTCCTCGCCCGCGCAGCCGCCGTATGGAATAGCCCGAAGGCCTTCTCATACAACAAAAAAATACCAGAAACAGCACATCCCTTGGGGATGCAGCTGCCTTCCTGGCAACTTATAAAACCACATATTCTGTCTCTGAAAAACCACCGCGTCCGGTTCATCCGGCGCTTCGCCGGCTTCTGCCGGCGTCTGATAAAACGATTATACGTTCCTTTCCTGCCTGTGTCAACTCTTTTTTCGTCGATCTTCCATCTTCCATAAAGTCAAAATAATTCCGGGATCTGTCCAAAATGTAAAATCATTATTTATAAGCCAGTCAAAACAAAACACCCGTCTCCGATACGGCTGACACGTTCCAGCCCCCGGAATCGGGCGTTTGGTCTTGTATTTTGGATCTCTGATTACCGCCGGACCGCATCCCGGCACACTTTCACCCGGCTCACAAAACGCGCAGCCGCCGGACCGCTTCCATACAGGCCGGGACCGAAAACGTCTCGCCCGTGGCGCAGATCTTATCCGCGACGCAGATGATTACGCTTTCCCGGTACTGCGGCGGCCGGAGGTTCAGCGGAAACATATGGGTCCGGATCATGTCTTTCTCGATATCGCCCAGCGCAAAGTCCCGCGAGGCGTTGTCAAGGGCGGTCTGCGCGTGATGAAACCCGTGGAGCCGGTGGCTCTTATCCGGCACATGCCAGTCATAGAGAAAATAATCATGCAGCAGCGCGCCGCGGACCAGCGCCCGCAGATCCACGCGGATCCGCAGGTAGCCCACGATCATCAGGCAGACGCAGGCCACCAGCACCGAATGTTCAAACACGCTGATCTGGCCGTGCTGCATATATAATTTCTCCGACTGCATATTGGCGGAAAAAAGGATATCCCCTCCGTACCGCAGGATCACCGCCTCGCAGGCCGCCAGTCTTTTCATACAAACACCTCGTTATCCGCTCTACGGAACCCACTCTCCGGAACCGTTCACCCAGCAGTAATCCGGCGTATACCTATTGGCGTACATCGCTCCGCTGGCCGGGTCCAGATAATACCATTTGCCGCCCAGCTCCAGCCAGCCTGTAACCATCGCTCCGCTGGCCGGAGTCAGATAGTACCATTGTCCGTCAGAGGCGCTCTGATACCAGCCCTCGCTCATCGCGCCGGTCGTCTCGTCCAGATGATACCAGACGCCGCCGATCTGCTGCCATCCAAGCTCCAAACTGCCGTCCGCCCCGTAATAATACCATTTGCCGCCCGCAGACTTCCACTGTCCGCCCGCCGCAGGCGCATCCGCAGACTCCAGCGTATGGATCTCCGTCCCCTCCAGGGCAAAGCAGTAAATCGTACCGTCCTCGACCACGACCCCCAGCATCGCGGCCGGGATCCCCCGGTAAGACTTTGTCAGCAGTTCCGTCGTATCGCCATAATACAACCGTTGGGGCATCCTCGGCCGCGCCACACAGTCATAGCCGTATTCCGTTTCCAGAAACGGGAAACACCAGACGCCGCCGGCCGGCCCCATCGCCTCTATCTCCGTGCCGGGCTTCACGGTAACAAGTATTACTTCCGTGGGAACCGGCTCCGGCGCAGGCTCCGCCAGCTTCGCATCCTCCTCATCATCCCATTCTTCTATTCCGACAATTTCGCGCATGGATACATTGATCGTAACCTGTTCCGCTCTGGCGGCCTCCAATCTCAGATAGCTGCCATAATTATCCGGCTCTTCCATTTCTCCCAGCCTCCAGTACTGAGCAAAATCCTCCAGCACAAATTCTCCGTAGCCATCGTCCGCCGCCATCGGGATCTGCGCGAACTGTTCCTTTTCAAATTAGGGGGACTTGCTCCCTCCGGGATGCAAAAAAATAAACGTGTGGCTTTCAACCGGATTTACTTTGCCCGTATTATAATTCCAACGAATTTTCGTTTAAGAGAAACTCATAGAGCCCGAGATGAAGAATGCCTTCGTCATCGGTCCACGACTTCATGGAGCTCTTGCTGATTAGGATCCTTTTGAAAAAGTCATTTGTATTTCGCAGCGGGCGCAGTTCCGTCTCCAGCTTTGACGGATCATTTACGTTAAGAACGGATTGGATATAGTATTTCTTTGCGCCCCGGTTTACAACAAAGTCAATTTCGCACTGCTTTTTTGATTTCGTTCCATTGCTGTATTCTACGATCTCCACAACACCGACGTCGACCGAATAACCGCGGCACAAAAGTTCATTGTAAATGATGTTCTCCATGATGTGCGTTTCTTCCTGCTGCCGGAATCCCAGTCGGGCGTTCCGCAGGCCGACGTCCACGCAGTAATACTTGGACGGGTATTCAAAGTATTTTTTCCCTTTCACATCATATCGTTTCGCGCTGCTGAATAGAAAGGACTCTGTCAGATAATTCAGGTAATTCGCGATCGTCGTATTCGAAACCTGGATATTCTTGACCGACTGCAGCGTATTCTTTATTTTATTTGCGTTCGTAAGCGATCCGACCGATGAACACAAGTCATCCGTCAGTTCCTCAAGAATGTCCGGCAGCCCGATGTCATAACGTTCAATGATATCCCTGAAGTAGACCTCCGTGAACAGGCCTTTCAGATAACTCATTTTTTCTGCGTCGCCTTTTTTGAAGAACACAAGGGGCATTCCGCCATACAATGCGTATTCTTCATAAGCGTCTGATTTGTCCCCGCCCGCAAACGCATGGTATTCCTTAAACGAAATAGGATAAACCCTGACTTCATCGCCCCTGCCGCGGAATGCGGTCAGGACGTCTTTGGTGAGCAGCTTTGAATTGCTCCCGGTAACGTAGATATCCACATTCCGAAGCCGCATAAGACCGTTCAGGATGTTGTAAAGATGAATGTTTTCGGAATTTTTCAATTCGTCCCTGGCAATGGCGTACTGCACTTCATCTATGAGAACGTAGTACATATCGTCATTTACAATCTTTCCGCGAATATATTTTGACAATTCGGCGGGATCGCGGTACTTCACAAAGGTATCGTCATCGAGAGCGATCATGATGATCTGCTCTTCGCGGACGCCGCTTTCTATCAGATAATCGTAGAACAGCCGAAACAACAGGAAGCTTTTACCGCACCGCCTGATCCCGGTGATGACTTTAATAAGTCCGTTTCCGCGCCGGTCAATCAGTTTTTTAAGGTATTCATCGCGCTTAATCATATCCTGCATAACAGTCCTCCCAATATCAGCTGGAAACTTATGGGCATTTTTTCCTTACTTTCCAAAATAGTATATTACATTATCAGCATATAAGTCAAGTATATAATGGAAACTTATGGGCGTTATTACTCAAGTTTTCAGCAGGAGCAGGGATGTTACGCTTTGAAATTATGTTGAACCGCCGTATGCCTGCGGCCTGCTATGGCCATGGGCGGCGGCGCTTTTGCTGCCGTCAAAGCTCCTGCCTCGCAAAGATCCGGCAGCTGATCTGATACATTGCGCAGCACCAGAGAAAAGCGATGACCGGCGGGCAGCACAGCAGAACGAATATAAGCTGGTCCGTTATTTCAACGCCCAGGAGAACAAGCAGCCGGTACAGGACGAAACCGGTCGCTCCCACCGCCATCCCAAACAGGCTCCCAATCGTACAGAAGATGAACTGACAAAGCAGCTTATCTCAAAATTCTCAAGAGCGCATAAATACTGAAAAAACCGCATATTTACTGAAAGAAATGGAGCCTAACCGGCTCCATTTCCTATCTGTAAGCGGCAAACTTGGGTCTTAACATACCGCCAGCCGGTCTTCAAGCACTTTTGACAGCAACTTCCGAAAACATCAAAACGTCCGCCCGGGGATTGCCGCCTAATCCCCCGGTCTGCGGAAAAAACGAGGCAAAAGCAGTGCAGAGGCCGATTCAAACACCCTAGCGGATTCCCTGCCGAGCTTGCCGGTTCATCCCCTGAGCTGCAAGAAGAAATATCAGAAAGGGTATCCGCATTCCCTGAAATTTTCTTATGAAACAAGTTGATAAATACGCCCGTTTCGTCTATAATAATATTAGATATTAAATCAGCCGAAAGGAGCGCTGCATTGTGTATATCGATAGACACGCTGAAAGAACCGTGCAGGAACTGGCGCGGATGTTTGGGGCTGTCCTTGTCGCCGGGCCGAGGCAGGTCGGCAAGGCCACTATGCTGGAAAGACTGACCGGCGGAATGAATTACGCCACGTTGGACGATCCCTTGCTTCGGACGAGCGCCGAGGAGGAGAGCGGGACCTTTTTTAAGGATAATCCGCCTCCTGTGTTTGTGGATGAAATTCAAAAAGCGCCGGCTTTATTTGAACAGATCAAAATGCTTCTCGACCGGGAGCGGAAAAAAGGGCAGTTTTTTCTGTGCGGCTCTCAGCAGTTTAGAATGATGAAAGGAGTCAGCGAATCCCTTGCCGGGCGCATCGGGCTCGTCACACTGCTTGGGTTCTCTCTGCGTGAGTCCCACGGGATTTCGTTCGATGTTCCGTTCCTGCCCACGGAGGATTATTTTTCACAGCGAAAACAGCATACCGCGGACATTTCCTACGATGAGATATGGAATACGATTCAACGGGGTTCCATGCCCGAACTGCATGACAATCCCGATTTCAACTGGCAGATGTTTTACGGCGCATATGTGCGTACCTATATCGACCGTGATGTGCGGGAACTGTCGGAGATCGGGGATACCGTAAAATTTACAAAATTCATGGTAGCGGCGGCAGCTTCCACGGGACAGCTCCTGAATCTGTCGTCTCTGGCAAGGGATGTCGGCGTCAGTCAGCCTACCGCCGAACGGTGGCTTTCGATCCTCGCAGCGTCCAACCTTGTATATCTGCTTCCGCCCTATTCTAACAATATCACAAAGAGAGCGGTCAAAACGCCGAAGCTGTATTTCCTTGACACGGGACTGGCCGCCTATCTGACCAGATGGAACACGCCGGACGTCCTGAAAAACGGCGCGATGGCGGGAGCGTTTTTTGAAAGCTTTGTATTGTCTGAGATCGTAAAGAGTTATTACAATCGGGGAATTTTGGAGCTTCCGCTGTACTTTTACCGCGACAAGGATGGGAATGAAATCGATCTGCTGATGGAAGAAAACGGTATTCTGTATCCAATCGAAATAAAAAAGCACGCCGATCCGCGAAAGAAAGATGTGGAAGCGTTCGCTCTGCTGGATAAGATTCCGGACGTCAAGCGCGGTCCGGGCGGAGTGGTCTGCCTGTACGATAAGTTCATAACTTTGCGGGGAGAGGACAAAGTAATTCCTGTGAATTTCCTGTAGTCGTAAAAATGGGGAACGCCCGGACGGAAAAGCCTGAACACGCAGCGCCCGGACGGAAAAAAATCTCTATCCGAATCGTTCTTTCTTCTCTTTCACCGTACCGTCCTCCATTGTCAGGATCCGGTCGTACTGCTGCGTAAGCCCGTCCCGGATCCGGTGAGTCACGGTCAGAAGCGTCAGATCCTTCCTATCCAAAAGCTCCTGCTCGATCTCGTTGGCGGCGGCTACATCGATCGCCGAAACGCCCTCGTCCAGGATCAGCACATGCACATCGCGGATCAGCGCCCTCGCAAGCGCCACGCGCTGGCGCTCTCCGCCGGACAGTTTCGAGCCGTTTTCACCGCAGTCTCCGTCCAGCCCGCCCGGAATATTGCTTAGAAAGCGCTCTACGCCCGAGAGCCGGACCGCGCGTGCAAGGGCCTCCTCCGTAAAGTTTTCTCCGAGACAAATGTTGAATCTCAGCGTATCGTTAAAGATGAACGTGTTCTGATGAATGACGGCGACCAGCTTCCGGAGTTCCTCCGGATCGATATCGTGAAGCTCCGCGCCGTCATAGCGGATAGCGCCCCGGTAGTCCGCGTAACGGCCGGTCAGAAGCCGGATCAGCGTGGATTTCCCGCAGCCGCTCTGGCCGGTCAGCGCTACCTTTTCGTTCTTGCGGATCGTCATGCTGAGATTTTCAATGACCGGGACCTCTTCCTTATACCGGAACGACAGACCGCGAATCTCTAAGGCGTTTTCAAGGCGCGCGGGCGCGGTGCCGGTAAATTCATTCCGGTCGTCGTCGATGATGTCCAGCAGCAGCCGGCTGTTCTTCCGGTTCCCCAAAAGAAGCGGCAGCATTTCGGCGTATATCGTGAGGCAGCTGCTGAAAAAGCCGAACAGCGTGATGAACAGCACCAGCGTCCCGACGGTGATTTCTCCCCGCGCGGCCATGGCGCCGGCCGCAAAAAATGTGACGACCCACGCCAGCCAGTCCATGAATCGCCCGGTATTTTCAAGCTCCGCGACGGCGACGCCCATCTTTTTATCCAGACGCGCCACGTCCGCGCTGGCCTTTATGAACCGGCTGCGCAGATGGGGGAAGACTCCGTAGGAAGCGATGACCTCATGGCCGCCGAAGGACTCCTTGAGCTGAACGCTCATGGCGGCGCTGAGCTTCCTCTGTTCGGTCAGCAGTTTGGCGAACGTTTGATTGAACAAAAGCGGCAGGATCATCGAAATGCCGCCGCAAAGGACGGACAGGACCGCCAGAAACGGACTGTACCGGATCATGATTCCCAGCACGGCGAGGGCGGAGACGCCGCAGCTGATGAGATAAAATACCGGTCTCGTCAGGTTTTGGACCACGGTTCCGACGGCGCTGTCTACGTAGGACATATAGACCGCCGTGTCTTTCTCCGCAAAACGGGCGGCGCTCCGTTTCATAATGCCGTCATAAAGGTCGTTCCGCAAATCCTCCCAAAACACGGCGGTGAACCATTTCTCGGCGATGCCGTTCAGAAAATAACCCATCGCGATCGCCAGAACCCCGATGCCCGCGACCCATAAAAAGCGCAGAAAGCCGGAAATATTTCCCGATACGATGAGGTCGATCAGCCGCTGCTCCAAAACCGCGGACAAAGGCGTCAAAAGCTGGGTCAGGATCCCCAGCAGAAGCGCCGCGGAGGCCAGTACCATGTGTTTTTTAAAATAGCGAAGCATTTATTTCCCTCCCTTGCCGAGGTTCCTTTTATCGGTGAGGATCCAGATGCCGTCCGTCTGCCCGGCCGTAAAATGCGCCGCCGCCAGGATCGGCATGATGGTCCGGTTCATTTTGACGGCGTAGGCCATGGTGGTTCCGTCCTCTGTTTCAAGCATCAGATCCTCCGCCAGCTGGTGTTCGGTGAGCTTCTGCAGGATCTCTTCCGCCTCGCTCTGCGGGATACCGGAGAGCTTCGCCAGCACGCCGGCGGTGCGGTGCCTGGGCGCTTCGCGGTACAGCGTTATAAGCATCGTCAGCGCATGGGGCGACGACAACAGGCCGAACAGTCCGGCCGCATCCTCGCCGGGAGAAAGGAGGCCGGCGAGATCGCCCTGCCCGCCCCACGCGGCGGATAAAAACGACTGCTCCTCGGACAGGATCGCCGCGATAAACCCTTCTTTGGTGATCAGGACCGTTTCCCCTGAGCCTTCCTGAATGCTGTTAAAGTCCATAATGCCTGCCACCTTGTCCAGGCACCCGTAAAGCGCCATCTCGCGCATGAGCGAGACGATCCGCTCCATAAGCTTTTCTTCCGGCAGGGAAGCGAGATATTGCCTGATGGTCTCCCCTATGTCCTCCCGCCGCGCCTCGGTTCTTCCGAACAGCGCGTCCACCGTCACGCCCAGGACGTCGGACAATGCCGGCAGCAGCGAGATATCCGGCGTCCCTCCGCTCTCCCACTGAGAGACTGCGGAGCTGCTGACGCCGATCGCCTCGCCCAGTTCCTTTTGCGTGAGTCCCTTTTCTTTTCTGAATTTTAATATCTGCTCGCCAACGATCGAATAACTCATGATTCGCCCTCCTAGTATAACGTTGCTCCTATTATAGTACAAGCGCCGCTTGATCACAATGAGCGCGCTCTAAAGCGAAGTTAAGCGGCGCTTCAGCTGCTTAGAACGCGGAAGATTCTAACCGGTTATGCAAGCAATAAGCCGTCATCATGGATGTAAAATGAATATGCAGGACGCGGAAGGCGGCCTCGTGCCGACGCACAAGACCGCCCGTGTATTCCGGTATTCAGATTTTGGAGCTTTCAGAGCGGCAGACGGGAACCGGCCGCCCCAAAGCCAGTATCCCTGCGCAGTATGAAACCTGCGTAAAAGAGAGATTCGGGAAAGCGCTTTTCAGTTCATCCGCAACAAAATAGCTTTCTTCATCATCCCATTCATCGCCGGCCGCCTCCCGGCATTGCTTCAGCTTCTCACGGGTCTCAAACGCAACGTCGCCAATCAAAATTCGCCCGTTCTCTTTCAGACAGTTCTGCAAAGCGCGGAGAAACGCTGGCCTTTGTTCATCCGTCAAATGATGCAGAGAGTACGTCGCCACAATAAAATCATAGCTCTGATGATACAACGGTTCCGCTAAGCCCTGTGTAAAATCTCCCTGACAGAGCTTCGCATCCGGCATTTTCCTGCTTGCCAATTCGATCATTCCGGACGAGAAATCCTGTCCATAAACAGTACAACCGTGCTCATATAATTTTGTCGTAAGCGTACCGGTACCGAACCCTATGTCAAGTACAGCTGCATTTTCCTTTTCCATAATGATTTGAAAGATGCGTCCCAGCACATCCTTGTACCCGGCAAAGGGATATGTTTTTTCTTCGTCGGAAATGCCGACCGCTTTGTCATAATCATCCGCCCACAAGTCAAAACCTGTTTTATCTAACAAGTCCTCACCTCCTGTTTCCCGTTTGTTACGTATCGATACGTACCATATCCGTCAGGGCACGGTTTCGATAGATCAAATCCGGACGCGTTGTAAACCCCATTTTCTCCCAGAAAGCATTCCCGTTTTCGTTGTAAGAAAAAACAACCAGATTAACCTTATGGATGCCTTGCTGTCCGAATGCTTTCAGAGCGGTTTCTACCAGCTGCCTGCCAATTCCCTGTCGCTGATGTGCGGGCGATACGGCCGTATGACTGATATAACCGCGGCGGCCATCGTGCCCGGCTAAAATTGCCCCGACGATGCGTCCCTGCTCCACAGCAACGAAGCAGGTATCCGGATTCCGAACAAGATACCTGGAAATGCCTTCCCGCGAATCATCCAGGTTATTCAATCCCATGCCCGGACAACTAAGCCATAAAGCATAGACCTGATCATAATCCTTTAGCTGCATATTTCGTATTTCCATATCTCCCCCTCAGCGCAAAGCCGGATTTGCAGAAAAGCACATTCCCTTCTGAACAAGGAAAGTATAGCATATTTTCAGGCCGTGAACAATATTCGTTCTGACGGTTTCTTTCCCTTGTTCCGGCGCTATGATATTTTCATAAGAACAATTCAACTGTCCGGCGAGTCCGTTAAAGCGCGCAGTTATTGAAATAACGCGCCCTATCGTATAAGATCTATGTATCGGCCGACACAAAAAACATTACGATCGGAGGAATCAACCATGAATATGGATATCGGAGGCACAATCAAAAAGCTGCGGACGGACATGGGGATCACGCAGGAGGAGGTCGCTGAATATTTAGGCATTTCCTTTCAGGCGGTCAGTAAATGGGAGACTGGAACGACCATGCCGGACATCGCCCTGCTGCCGAAGATCGCGGAGTTTTTCGGCGTCCGGATCGACGATCTGTTTTCCGTCGATCATGAAGATGAACTGAAGCGCGTGGAAGAGAGCCTGTCCCACAGATTGTCTGAACAAAGCTACCTCTACGCCAGACGAATACTGGACGCTTCTTTGCAGGATGATCCGGATAATATCCGCGCTTTGAAATTATACGCCCGCTTACATTTGTCCAGGACCAATAACGATCTGCTGGAGGCGGGAAGAATGCTGGAGCGGGCCATGGAACATGCCCCGCTCGATGAGGAAATTTTTCATCTGTATTCCCAGGTGCGCGGAGGCGGCGTTTATAAGGCCCACAGCGACGACGACTGGCTGATTCGCGTATGCGAGCCCTATGCGAAAAAATATCCTCAAAATCTCGGACTTATGGTCCACCTGATCGAAGCGATGATCCGCCAGCGGTATTTTGAGAAAGCGGAGGAATCTATTCGCCGGATGCAGCCCGGCAGCGGCGAGGAATATCTGCGCCAGGTACTCTCAGGCGACCTGGAACTGGCAAAAGGAAATGCAGCACGCGCCAAGGCAATCTGGAACACCGTATCCGAGGACGACAGTATGGGGCAATATGAGATCGGGGAACGGTTCAACCGGATCCATGAATATGAACGGGCAATCGAGTGCTTTCAGAAAGCGTTTCGGGCCGCCGTTCCGCCCAGACCTCTCGACTCCGTCTTTTCTCTTGCTTTCCTTTACACAAAGCTGGGAAGAAACGCCGAGGCGATCGAAGCATGGCAGCTCATCACAAACACGCTGGCATCGGATTTTAATGACTATGACAGCGAAACCGTAGAGTGGGCGCGCAGAGAAATACGTAAATTGCAGGGCGTGTAGGAGGTTTTGTCATGATTTTATCATGGCCTGAGCACGGTCTGATCATGGTCTGATCATGGTCTGATCATGCTCTGATCCAATATGGAACAGAACGTGCATATAATAAAGAGTTTCTTTCACCATCGTTCTGCGCCCCTTACAACGCTCAATTACAACTGGGCTTCGGCCCCCCTGAACAAAGAAAAGTCCTTTTGAACTGATCCGCTCTCCTCAAAAGGACTTTTCTGTATCTCTCCCCGTACATAGATCCGCCATATAAGCAGCTCCGGAGCTGCCGGTCTTTCACTCCTCTCCCCCGCTGTGCGCCGTTATTCTTTCTCCCAAAACTGTTCCACTGCAGAAACGGCGTTTCCGGCATCCAGGCCGTACCGCTCCTGCAGGCACTCGATCGTTTCTTCCCGGGATAATTTTTCACCCCGGCAGATGGCGACCAGCTGACCCAAAACATGGGTAAGCGTAACCGACGTTTGCTTCAGCTCCCGGCCCGCTGCTTCCAGTCTTCGGTTCGCTGCTTCCCGCATGCGTTTTTCAGCCTCCAACTCCTGCTTCGCATCATTTAACTCCTGCTTCGCATCATTTAACTCCTGCTTCGCAGCCGCCAGTTCCGCCCTGTTCCTGCGTTCCGCCTGTATGTTCATGCCGTCAAAATTTGCATTCTCAAACAGATATCCCATACCGCTTTCCTCCATTTCCGCCAGCTTCTCCCTGGCCTCTTCCACCGGCACATTCATCTTTTGGAACAGCGACCACAGGATCTCACGGTAAATACCGCGGATCTCCTCCGGCGTCCCGTCGTAGATCTCGTCCACGTAATCACGCGACGTTTCCCAAAACTCTGTGTAATCTTCCGGACCCTGGATCCGGTTGATCATCATCACCAGGGACATCTCGTTGTGTTTCTTTTTCAGTTCTTCGTTCCCATAGCCGTGTACCCGCACCACTTTGTAGGTGAAGTCCGGTATGTACTCTTTGATTCCATCGCTTAGATCGATCCGGTCCGACAGCCGCATGTCCGCAGTCCATTCCGCCCGTCCCTCATAGTACACGATCGGGATGATCGGTGGATAACGAAATCCTTTGCGGCCGCTGCTGCCTTTCTTAAGGCCGTCCTGCTGCTTTTTGTAATCGTACCAGATCACGGCCATATACCGGAGCAGCTGCATGGCAACATCGTAGTCCACGCTGGACTTATGTTCGATCAAGGGGAGTACGAAGACCTCCCGCTCGCCGCCCGGTACCCGGATCCGCACCTTTTTTACTGTATCCGCTTCAAACTCAACACCCAGAAACGCCCGGTAATGGTCCGTCACGTCCTCGATGTCCTCCGGCTGCAGGTCGGAGAATATCGAGAGGCCGCTGTAATCCCGCAAAAACTGACAGGTGAGCTGGCGGCTGCGGAAAATGGTCCGGCTGTTGGCGTCCCGGACGTGCGCGGCCGGGGAATACGAATCATCCTCTTCCCTCGCGCCGTCCCTATCAGCTGCGCTCTCATTTACGGTTTCTTCCTCTATCGTACTTTCATCCGGGCTATACCGGCCCTCTGTCATTTTATCTTCTGTATTTTTCTCCTCTGGAGTTTCTCTTATGCAGGAAATGGTTTTGTCTAAAGTCTTTTTCACTTCCTACGTTCCTCCTGATTGTGGGCGCACATGGGGGCGGAGGAGTCAAGACATACCGGAAAACCGTCGAATATGGCTTGTAATTCATTATAAAACAAACGCATCCCTAAAGCAAGAGACATTTTCTCACTCTAAAAGGCGGCAGAAGCGGCAGGCGCACGCCTGGTTCTTCATTTGGGCCGTCATGCAGCTCCTTTCCGATAATTGGAGACACTGTGCCGGCAGTACCCGGACAGGGCCGCCGTTATGATGGCGGTATGGACAGTTTCAGAGAGCGATCCGCGGCCGCGGCGTACCGATTTTACATTCATTTTACAGAACCGCGATAGAGGATTTGACGTTCCGGGACTATCCTAGACTTGTGATAAGAAAAACAAAAAACAGAAAAAGGAGAATCACGAAATGAAGAAAGCAGTTTCATTCGCGCTCGGAGCGGTCCTGGCGGTCTCGATGCTGGCCGGCTGCTCCGGAAATCAGAAAGGCGGCACCGTCAACACCGACGGCTCCACCTCCATGGCGGACGTGATGGGGGCGCTGACCGAGGCGTTTAAGGCAAAGGATCCGGACATCACCGTCAATTACTCCGGCACCGGTTCCGGCTCCGGCATCAGCGGCGTCCTGGACGGGACCTGCGACATCGGGCTTTCCAGCCGGGAGCTTACGCAGGAAGAGACGGAGAAAGGCGCGGTCGCTCATGTGGTCGCTCTGGACGGCGTCGCCGTCGTCGTAAATCCCCAAAACGCTGTCGCGGACCTGACCACGGAACAGATCGCGGACATTTTCACCGGAAAGATCGCCAACTGGTCCGAACTCGGCGGCGCAGACGCGCCTATCGCGGTCTACGGACGCGAGGACGGTTCCGGAACGCGCAGCGCTTTCGAAGAGATCGTGGGCGTGGAAAATGCCTGCGCCTATACCAACGAATACGGCTTCACCGGCGATGTCATCGGCAATGTGGCTTCCAATGAAAACGCCATCGGATACGCTTCTCTCTCCGCTGTGGACAGCAGCGTCGCCGCTGTCAAGGTGAACGGCGTCGCTCCCAGCGAGGCCACCGTCAAGGACGGAAGCTACACGATCCAGCGTCCCTTTGTGATGGTCACCAAAAAAGATGTGACCCTTTCCGCAGCAGCGCAGGCGTTCCTCGATTTTGCGGTAAGCGAGGAAGCTGCAGAATATATTGCGGCGGCAGGCGCCGTCTATCCGAACTGATATGAAGACGGCGAAATGGAAAACCGTGGAGAGAGCCATGCAGCTCCTCTTCACCCTGTGCGGACTTGCGGCGGTGGGGTTTGTGCTGCTCATCACCGTTTACCTCATCCTTTCAGGGATTCCGGCCATCCGAAAAATAGGTCTTGCCGATTTTCTGTTCGGAAAGACCTGGGCGGCCGGACGGGACCAGTACGGCATCCTCCCTCTGATCCTTACCTCTGTGTACGGCACTGCCGGAGCCATCGTGATCGGCGTGCCGGTCGGATTCTTTACGGCAGTGTTTCTGGCTAAGGCCGCGCCGAAAAAGGCCGCCGCCATCCTTCGTCCGGCCGTAAGCCTGCTGGCGGGCATCCCGTCGGTCGTCTACGGCCTCGTGGGAATGTGCGTCCTGGTCCCGATGCTGCGCAGTCTGCTGGACCTGCCTGCCGGGGACAGTCTTCTGGCCGCCATCCTCGTACTGGCGGTCATGATCCTGCCCTCCATCATCTCCCTTTCGGAGACGGCGCTGGAGGCGGTGCCGAAAGAATATGAAGAGGCGTCCCTGGCTCTCGGCGCGACTGAACTGGAAACGTATTTCCGCGTCTCCGCCCCAGCGGCCAGAAGCGGCATCGCGGCCGCGGTGGTGCTGGGGATCGGACGGGCCGTCGGGGAAGCCATGGCCATTATGATGGTAGCGGGAAACGTCGCCAATATGCCGGCCCTGACCCGGTCCGTACGGTTTCTTACCACCGGCATCTCCATTGAGCTGAACTACTCGCAGGACGGGAGCCTGCAGCGCCAGGCGTTATTTTCCATCGGACTTGTCCTGTTTCTCTTCATCATGCTGATCAACGCCTTATTAAACCTCGTTTTGAAACGGGAGAAAGAGGACTGACATGAGACGAAAACTTTACGCGATCGCGGGCTGGACCCTCTTGTACGGATGTGCGGCGGTCACCGCCTGCCTGCTTTTGTTTCTCATCGGGTACATCCTTCTCCGGGGGACCGGCGGCATCAGCTGGCGTTTTTTGTCCACCGCCGAAAGCGTCATCCACGGTACGGTGGGCATCCTGCCGGCGATCAAAAACACGCTTTTTGTGATCATTGTTTCCCTGACCGCCGCGCTTCCGCTGGGAGTGGGCGCGGCCATCTACCTGACGGAATACGCCCGAAACAAACGGTTCGTGACGGCGATCGAGTTCGCGTCGGAAACGCTGGCCGGAATCCCGTCCATCATTTACGCCCTCGTCGGCGTCATTGTATTCTGCACGGCGTTAAAACTGCAGAAAACGCTGCTGGCCGGTTCCCTGACGCTGGCGGTCATGATCCTGCCCACCATCATGAGGTCGACGCAGGAGAGTCTGAAAACGGTGCCGATGTCTTACCGGGAGGGTGCGCTGGGCCTGGGAAGCGGGAAATGGCACATGATCCGCACGGTCGTGCTGCCATCCTCCATCGACGGCATCGTCACGGGATGTATTCTTGCCGCCGGCCGGGTGACAGGAGAAAGCGCGGTGCTCATGTATACCGCCGGTATGAGCATGGCGATGCAGAGTTTCTCCCCGGACCGGCTGGCAAAAGCGTCAGGCGCTACGCTCACCGTCGCGCTCTACCATTACGCCAAAGAAAACGCGGATTTTTCGACTGCCTTTTCCATCGCGTCCATCCTGCTGATCCTCACGGTGGCCGTCAATTTTTCCGCTGGTTTCCTGGGCAAAAAATTAGGAAGGAGCTGACCTATGACCGATACGATCATTTCTGCCAAAAACCTGGACTTTTATTACGGTGAAACACACGCGCTGAAAAACATCTGTCTCGACATCCCCGAACATCATATCACGGCGCTCATCGGGCCGTCCGGCTGCGGGAAATCCACATTTCTGCGGACGATCAACCGCATGAACGATCTGATCGAGGGCGTGAAAGTGACCGGTTCGCTGACCTACCGCGGGGAAGAGATCTACGCGCCCGGACGCGATGTGACGGCTCTGCGCAAAAACATCGGCATGGTATTCCAGAAGCCGAACCCATTTCCGATGTCGATCTACGACAACGTAGCCTACGGTCCCCGCACCCACGGGATCCGCGCGAAAGCGAAACTCGACGACATCGTGGAACATTCCCTGCGGGACGCCGCGATTTGGGAGGAAGTAAAAGACCGGCTGAAAAAGAACGCGCTGGGCCTCTCCGGCGGCCAGCAGCAGCGCCTCTGCATCGCCCGCGCCCTGGCGGTCAGGCCGGACGTTCTCCTGATGGACGAGTCCACCTCGGCCCTGGACCCGATCTCTACCTCAAAGATTGAAGACCTGGCGACGGAGCTCAAAAAGGAGTATACGATCGTCATCGTCACGCACAATATGCAGCAGGCGGTGCGGATCTCGGACCGGACGGCGTTTTTCCTTTTAGGGGAACTGATCGAATACGGGGATACGGAGAAAATGTTCTCCCAGCCGGAGGACAGGCGGACCGAGGACTATATCACGGGGAGGTTTGGATGATGAGGAAACGGTTTGACGAGCAGCTTAACACGCTGGGACAGGAGCTGATCCGGATGGGGGCGCTGTGCGAAGAAGTGATTTCCCTCGCGGCTTCCGCGCTGATCCAAAAGGACGACGCATTAGCGGCGAAGATCGCTCCGCTCGATCACGAGATCGACGAAAAGGAACGGCAGATCGAATCCATCTGCCTGCGGCTTTTCCTGCAGCAGCAGCCGGTGGCGCGGGACCTGCGGCAGATATCCGCCGCCTTGAAAATGATCACGGATATGGAGCGGATCGGAGACCAGGCGGAGGACATCGCGGAAATCCTGCCTTTTCTGAACGGCAGAACGCTCCCGGAGCATATCGGGATCCGGGAGATGGCAAAAGCGGCCAGCAAAATGGTCACGGACAGCGTGGACGCCTATGTGAAGCAGGATACTTCCACCGCCGAAGCGGTCATCGCTTCCGACGATATCGTGGACGATTATTTTATGACGATCAAAAACAGCCTGATCTCCCTGATCGCGCAATCCCCCACCGATGGAGAATACGCCCTCGACCTTTTGATGGTCGCCAAATATTTCGAGCGCATCGGCGATCACGCCGTAAACATTGCCGAATGGGTGCTGTTTTCCGTTACCGGGGAGAAAAACTCGCCCCAGGGGGCCGATTGAAAAAACCGCGGACCATGCTATAATAGGTTCTGAAAGGAAGTGTTTCCCATGATCTTCTGCGTAGAGGACGACAGCGGTATCCGCGATCTGATGATATATACCTTAAATTCCGCGGGATTTGAGGCAAAAGGCTTTCCGGACGGCGAGTCCTTTTATGAGGCCCTCTCCGAGCACGATCCCGAACTGGTTCTTCTGGACATCATGCTGCCCGGAGAGGATGGCATCCATATCCTGAAACGGCTGCGGGCAGGCGGAAACACGGTGCCGGTCATCATGGCGACGGCCAAAGGCTCCGAATATGACAAAGTGATCGGCCTCGATCTCGGGGCCGACGATTATCTGGCCAAGCCTTTCGGCATGATGGAGCTGGTATCGCGGGTAAAGGCGCTTTTGCGGCGCGCGCGTCCGGCCGGGGAGCGCGAAGTTCTCTCGCTCGGCGGGATCCAGATGGACACGGCGCAGCATATCGTACTCTCCGGCGGGAAGCGCGTGGAACTTACCTTTAAGGAATACGAACTGCTCCGCAAATTCATGGAAAGCCCCGGAAAAGCGTTCACGCGGGACCAGCTCCGGCTCAGCGTCTGGGGGGACGATTACGCGAGCGAGACGCGCACCGTGGACGTCCACGTCGGCACGCTGCGCACCAAACTGGGCCGGTGCGGCGAACATATCAAAACCGTCCGCGGCGTCGGTTACCGATTGGAGGCCGACCGATGACCAAACGAATCTTCCAATCGATCTGCCTTGTGACGATCGCGGTTTTCCTCGCTTCCGCGGCGCTGTTTCTCGGAATCCTTTATAATTACTTCGGAAATGTTCAGCGGAACCAATTAAGGACGCAGACGGAGCTGGCCGCGCAGGGCGCTGAATGTGCGGGCGCGGCGTATTTCGATGGGCTGGACGCCCGGGGATACCGCGTCACGTGGATCGGCGCGGACGGCGCGGTGCTTTTCGACAGCGAAGCGCAGGCCTCGGAAATGGAGAACCATCTGGAGCGCGAGGAAATGAAAGAAGCCTTATCGACCGGATACGGGGAAAGTTCGCGCTATTCGGTGACCCTGATGGAACGCACCCTCTACAGCGCCCGGCGTCTGTCGGACGGAACCGTCGTGCGCCTCTCCGTCGCCCAGAATACGCTGCTGACGCTGCTGCTCGGAATGGCGCAGCCCATCGCCGTGATTATTGTGATCGCGGTCGGTCTGTCGCTCTTTCTGGCATACCGGCTTTCCAGGCATATCACCGAGCCGCTGAACCGTCTGAATCTGGACGACCCCCTGAACAACGAGGGTTACGACGAACTTTCGCCGCTTTTGCGCCGGATCGACGCCCAGCAGCGGCAGATTCGGATCCAAACGGAGAAACTGCGGAAAAAGCAAGAGGAATTTGAGACCGTCACGGAAAATATGACGGAGGGGATCATTGCCCTGAATACCAAGGGGATCATCCTGGAGATCAATCGCGCGGCGGCGGAATTGTTCGATACAGGCCGGGACTGCATCGGACGGCATATGCTGTCCGTCAACCGGAGCATGGAGATATCCGATCTCCTCTCCGCGATGGAAACGGGCGTCCGGGCGGAAAGAAACGTCGAATTAAAAGGCAGGAACTATCAGCTGGATCTAAGCCCCGTATCCGAGGACGGCGCGGTAACCGGCGCGGTGCTTCTCGCGCTCGACGTGACGGAAAAAGCGCAGGCGGAACAGATGCGGCGGGAATTTACGGCGAACGTTTCCCACGAACTGAAAACGCCCCTGCAGATCATCGCCGGATCGGCGGAGCTTTTGTCCAACGGCATCGTCAGGGAAGAGGACCGCATGGGGTTCTATACCCGGATCCAGGGAGAGGCCCAGCGCATGATCCGGCTGGTGGAAGATATCATCCGGCTCTCCCATCTGGACGAGGGCGCGGGCGATCTGAAGCGGGAAAACGTCGATCTCTACGCGGTGGCGGCCGAGACGGTCCGTTCGCTCTCTGGCGAAGCGGAAACCGCCGAGGTTTCCATAAGCGTCGATGGAGAACACGCTGTGCTGGACGGCGTGCCGCAGCTTCTCGAGAGCATCGTATACAATCTGGCGGATAACGCGGTCAAATATAACCGGCCCGGCGGCACGGTAACGGTATCGGTGAACCGCTGCGCGGGGACCGTCCGCCTTTGCGTAGCCGATACGGGGATCGGTATCCTGCCGGAACACCAGGAGCGCATTTTCGAGCGTTTTTACCGGGTGGACAAGAGCCGTTCCAAAGAACTGGGCGGCACGGGGCTGGGACTGTCTATCGTTAAACACGCCGCAAGGCTGCACCATGCGAAAATCGAACTGCACAGTGCGGAGGGCGAGGGGACGGCTATTACTGTGGTTTTCCCTGATTCCGGGGACGCCTGATCCGCCCCTGTTCTCTTTTTCAGCGCCGGTTTCTGAGCGCCGCCGGCCGCCGGGCTTCTGTCCGGGCTAGTCGCCGCCCCGCAGGCCGCCTGGCTTCTGTCCGGCCTGGTCGCCGCTCCTCCAATCTGCGATTTCTTCCGGAAATGATAAGGCGGTCCTACCGGTTCCAGACCGCGACCGCCGAATAATTGTCCATCTCGTGACTTCTGCCCGCGCGGACCAGCTCCGACACCATGCTGTCCAGCCAATCCTGCGCGCTTTTCGCTCCGTGCAGGCAGCGGCACATGGCCGCCTCATCCACATATTCCCAAAAACCGTCCGAACAGAGCAAAAAGGCCTGAAACCGCCGCAGATCCATCGGTCCCGCCGCCGAAAAGCGGAATCGTTCTTTCTGCGCGCCCAGAACGTTCAGCAGTTTATTTCTGTCCGGGTGAAAGCGGATCTCTTCTTCCCGGATCCGGCCTGCCCGAAAAAGCGCTTCCGGCACACTGTGATCGCGCGTCTGCAGGACGACCGCTCCGTCCGCGAACCCGTATACGCGGGAATCCCCGATGTGGCCGATCCAGACCGTTCCTCCCTCGATCACCAGCGCGGCCGCCGTCGTCCTCATCCGGTTCGCGGCCTTCATTCTGGCCTGATCCGACAGCAGCCCCTCCTGCGCCTCCGTAAAAAAGAGCTTCAGGAAAGACCCGTCCGGAGAACCTACCCGCGCAAAAATATCCCGGAACCTCTCCGCCGTCCTCGCGGACGCCAGATCCCCGCTGCCGTGGCCGCCGAGACCGTCGCATACGATAAAACCACAAGCGCCGTCCCGCGTCACGGCCGCGACTGCGTCCTCATTCACGGCGCGGCCGCCTTTATCGGTTATATACGCATATTGAATCATTGGAATCCCCACATTTTCCGAGCCTATTCCGTAAAACGGCTACCGCTTGTCCAGATCCACCAGCTTCAAAAACAGGATCCCTATGAATCCATAGACCGCGCTGTATGCGATCAGCACCAGCCAGGTCAACACCACATGCTGCACGGAAGCATCATACTCCATATCATAGGTCTGGGTCAGATTCAGGTCCTTCCAGCTGTGGATACTCGTGTCCGACAGCATAGCTTCCTTGAATTTCTCCAGCGTATCCTTCGTTGGGAGCTCATTCAGATCCGCGGAGCTGCAGAACGCGGACAGACTCCATTTGCTGATGGTCAGTTCCTTGACAAACTCCGCGTCCTCGGGAAGCGTAAACATCACGCCGGACATGACCAGCTGAATGATCAGCACAAACGGCATCACCGTCATGGCGGCGTTCTCCGTTTTCACGATACACGATACCATCAGTCCCAGCGCATCCGAGCAGAATATGGTCAGCGTAAATGCGACAAAGAACTCGATCCCGATCCATTCAAAGAGCACGCCGTGGCTCGGGAAACTCCGGATGATTCCGAAAACTACTGTAAAGATGACCGCTTCCGCCACACAGAGGACAAACTCATAGAGCATATGGGCAATGATGTACGAGGATATATGCAGTCCCGTCCTGTGCTCCCGCTTAATGATCGCCCTCTCCCGGCAGACCGACTGGATCGAATTGAACAGCCCCGTCCACACGGCCCCGCAGACCATCGCGAAAATCCCGGTTTTGGTGCTCTCATTGACAATAAACGTATTATCGCCGATGACCCACGCCAAAATCACGGAGATCAGAAGCGTACTGACCAGGGATTTCCAGCCTTTTTCATGAAAAAAGATACGGAAGCATTTCCCCGTGTATACCCGGATCTGTCCCATCCGTCCCAAACGAGATTCTCCCATCGCTCTATTTCCTCCTGTTCCCCGCATTATATTTCTCAATATAATAATCCGCCAGGCCCTCTCCGTTCTCATCTTTCCGGTTGATCCTTTTTATGATCCCGCGGAACGTGTCCGTCTCAAAGAAATCGAACGCTTCCTGCACGCTCCCGAAAAATGCCAGATGTCCGCAGTTGTCCTCGGTGCTTTTCGCCAGTACGATCACCTTGTCCAGGAATTTGCGGGCGCGTTCCGGACTGTGCGTAATGATCATCACGATCTTTCCCTTGTCCGCGATGCCGCGCAGATTCTCCATCAGGCCCTCTCCTATGATATCGTCCAGTCCGGAATCCGGCTCATCCAGAAAAAACAGGCTCGGATCGGAAATATATTCCACGGCGATGCTCAGTCTCTTCCTCTGCCCGCCGCTCAGTTTGGATACCAGCGAATCCTTCTCCGGCGTCAGTCCAAGGTCTTCCAGCACCTCCCGGATCCGATCCTCGCGCTTTTCTCCGGACATTCCCCTGGGAAGCTTCATCTCCGCCGCGTTGGCCAGCGTATCATACACGGTGTCGCTGCCCCGCAGAAGATCCTGCTGCGGCACGAAACCGATCTCATACTTCATCCTCTCATACTCTTCATAAATATCCGTGTCGCCGTAGGTGATTTTGCCCTTCGCTTTCTCATATCCCATCACGGCGTTTACAAAGGTCGTCTTGCCCGCGCCGGACCCGCCGAGGATCAGGACCATTTCTCCGTCGCTGACCGTCACGTCGATGTCCTGCAGAAGCATCATCTTTTTGAAACGCTGGAATACGCTGCGCTGAACAATATGGATGCAAAGCTGCTTGCCGCGCACCGGCCGCCCGGAATCCGCTTCATCCGGCCCCTCTACCCTGCGTCCCGCGGAATAAATCAGCCAGTCGCCGAAAAACACAAAATACGCGTCCGCGATCCGAACCACATCGAACGGCGACAGATACTGCGGGTACAATACCTTTTTCCCGTTCAGACTGACTCCGTTGGTGCTGTTATGGTCAATGATCGCCCAGCCGCCGCTGGAGCGGAAAAAGGACGCGTGCTTTTCAGAGACCGCCGCATCTTTCATCTCGATCCCCTCCGAAACCGCCCTGCCGATCTGCAGCTCCGCAATATCCTCCGTCAGCGGAAGACTCTGCCAGCAAATCGGCGTTTCCGTCTGCGTGAACAATCCGATGACCCGGTTCTGCGGCTTGCCTTTCATATACTGCACACCGAACGTAATCACATCCCCGTTATGCAGCTCCTCGCGCAGATATTCCGTGCGGCTGCACAATATCTTCCCGTTTATGCCGGTCCCGTTCATACTGAGCAGATCCGTATAAAAATACTGATCCTCAGACTGATCAATCTCTCCGTGCCGTCTCGAAATATACTGCGGATTCAAGGCAATATCGCACACATGACCGGAAGAATTTCTGCCGACCAGCATCCGGCCTCTCAGCGGAATCGACTGGATCAGGCCTGTTTCATCGAATAAATGCAGCGTCGCCTCCCGGGACGGAAACGCTTTGTATAGGATCGTATCTGCCATCTTTTTCTCCCTTTCCGCGCCGCGTTAATTCTGCGCATCCAAACCATCCGACACTGCAAACGTATTGAAGCCAATCTCCTGCAGGTTCGCTTTCTGCCGGTCTGTAACGTCATAGATAATCACATTCAGATTTTCAATCGATCTCAGGCTCTGCCAGTCGATGGCGTCGTTATAGCTGATCCGCAAAATACCCTTGCTGGCAAACAGATTGCTCGACGGATTCAGCGCGAGCGTCGACAGATCCGTGACCGGATTCCCCACAATCTCCAGCATATTCAGCTGCTTCAGAGCCGCCAGCGGAGAAATGTCGCTGACCTGGTTGCGGTTCAGTCTCAGATAGACCAGCGACGCGCAGGAAGCCAGCGGAGAAACATCCTGAATCCGATTATCGCTCAGATACATATCGCTGACCTTTGTAAACTTCGCCAGCGCCTCCACGCTCTCGATCTCATTGTCACGCAGATCCAGAAGCGACGAAGAATCCGGCAGTTTCTTAGCCTGCCCCAGCGGGGAAATGTCCCGGATCTTATTCGACCTCAGATTCACGGTCTCCAGATCGTCTACCGTCGCCAGCGCCGAAATATCCTCGATGGCATTATAAGACAAATCCAGGGAATAAATGTGGAAGCAGTCCTTTAACGCCGATATATCCTTGATCTGATTATGGTTCAGAACTACGAAACGGAGCTGCGAATTATCCGCCAGCGCCGATATGTCCGCGATCTGATTGCCGGCCCCCTCCAGCCTGGAAAGTCTGAGCCCGGCAAACGCGGAAATATCGCTGACCCGGTTATTGTTGAATTTCAGTTCCGACAGGTTCTTCCCGCAAGCAGGCGAAATATCTTCGATGCGGTTGTTTGAAAGATTCACTCTGCTGAGATTTTCAAACTTCCTCAGGGGAGAAATGTCCGATAAATCGTTTCCATCGGCCTCCAGCATCAGCAGGTTATCCACACTCGCCGTAAAATCAAGCGTTTCCAAACCATCCCCCGAACAGTAAAGATTCTGTACCGACGCCGGCAGCGAGATCGTTTCCCTGTCCAGCTTCGACAGCTGGGACATATACAGCGTTTTAAGTTCGGTATAGGAGCTCAGAACGCTTACATCCGAAACGTTCGTCCCGCTGATTCTTAACTCCTGCAGAGCGGTCAGATCTTTCAGACAGGAAATATCTTCTGTGCCCGTCAGCGACAGGTTCAGGCTCGTAAGGTTCTTCAGCTGGCTCAGCGGCGATACATCGGTAATATCCATATTGTTTTCCAGAGAAAGCTCTTTCAGCCAGGTCAGCTCTCCGATGACCCTTACGTCCTCATCGTCCATAAAACATCCAACGATCGAAAGCCGCTCAAGTTTTTTCAGATCCCTCAGCTTCTCAATATCATGATTGTTGATAATGTCCGCCATAAGGGACAGTCTCGTTTCTCCCCTGCTGACGCGGGTATCCCCGATCGTAATGTGGCTAAGACTGAAAATCACAACATACGCAACAAAAATCGCCAGGCAGCCTCCCAATACGCCGCCGTGGATCCACACCGCTTTCTCCCGTTTTTTCCGTTCCAGACGCGGATAATAAAAATATCCGAAGAGAAGCGCCAGCGCCATCAGCGCCAGGATCAGTATGATCGAGCCCTCCAGCGTTCCTTCTTTGTAAGAATTGGATACGTACATCTGATAGACGAACCACACCCATATCATGGTCAGCACCGATACCAGGATACTTCCGGCCAGACAGAGGCGGTTGGGTTTCCGCTCACTGTTATGAAGACGCGGATAATAAAAATATCCCAGTCCAACCGCAGCGGCCGCGCTCATCACACAGAATATCCCCAGCTCCACCAGCACTCCGGTTTCCGCTTCGCTGGCCGCGGAAGCCGCAAAAGTCGCCAGACACGCAAAAAATACGATACCGGCCGCAAGGGAAAGCAAAAAGCAGATTCGATTCGGCTTTTTCTCCTGCGCGGCTGCCGGCTTTTCCTGAGCAGACATCCGTTTTTCACGGCCGGATGGCTGTTTCTCCTGACGGGCTTCCTGACCGGATTTCCGGTTTCCATGGTCGGATGGCTGTTTTTCCTGACCGTTTCCCTGACTGGATGTCAGTTTTTCCTGAATAACCGCCTGGGACTTCGTGCGGCGGTCCGGCGTCTCTTTCTCCCGCCGCTCCTCTTCCGGCGAAGCTTCCCTGCTCTCTTTCCGGCGCGCCAGATACTGTTCTTCCGTAACGGTCGCTTCGTCGTCAAACACAGGAGCCGGGCTGTCCTCCTCATATGGAATGCCGGTCCGGCAGGCGCTCTGCAGTTCCGCTACCGACTGAAAACGATCCTCCTGGTAAACCGCCATCCCTTTCAGGATCACTCTCTCCTGCTCTTCCGTAATATCACCGTTGACGGAAGACGGCCGGGCCAGCTCATCCTGATAGATCCGGTTCATGGCGTCCTCGGGCGTAATCCCCGTCACCATCTTGTAAAGCGTCGCGGACAACGCGTACACATCCGTCCACGGACCCTGATTCCCTTTGCTCCTGTACTGCTCTTCCGGCGCGTAGCCCGGCTTCAGCATCACGGAAAGGCTTTTCTCATCCGCGCCGCTGACATCGCGGGCCGCCCCGAAATCCAACAGCTTTACGGTCCCGTCCTCCAGCACCATAATATTCGCCGGACTGATATCCCGATGGATCAGTCCCCGCTCATGTACTTTTGCCAGCGCGCTCATCACAGGCGAGAGCAGTTCAAAGGCCTGCTCAAAAGACATGGGGCCTCTCTGCGCCAGATAATCCTTCAGGTTCGTGCCCTCCAGATATTCCATCACGATATACGCCGTATTATTCTCAGCAAAAAAATCACGGACCGACACGATATTCGGATGGTTTGAAAACTTTGCCAGCGTCCTGGCCTCTTCCAGGAAACTGGTTTTCCCTTTTTCGAAAAACTCCTGCGCCTTCCCTACGCTCGCCGTGATCTCCGCCGAAGCGGTATTATTACGATTCACCATGCCGGAGGGGAAATACTCCTTGATGGCGATCCGAAGCTCCAGATTCCGGTCCCTGCCTATGTAAGTGATGCCAAAGCCGCCCTCTCCCAACACAGCGCCGACTTCATATTTGCCGCTCAGCAGGGTCCCCGGCGCTAAATGGTGCGGATCCGCCGTATATTCGCTCCGTTTTCTTCCGCAATGAGGGCACGTATCCTCTGACGAGGGATTCATACAATAAATACAATATTCCTGATCCATCTTCTGCTCCTTCGGGATTAAATGTAAATGCAATCCTTTCTGCCAATTTATCACAATCCGCTCAAACGTGTCAATAACCGCGCCCTCTATTATATCACATTGTCCTCCGCTGGTAAATTACAGATTTCTAATTTTGCAATTCTCAAACCGTCCCGTTCTCCCCGTCAGAGCGGCCAGAGCTAAAGTTTGTCACAAACTCAATCGATATAACAGCAGCCAGGGACCATCTTCCCCGTCAGGGCAGCCGGAACCTGTCACAGAAAGAAAAAAACAATCCACAGTATCTTAAACAGTATAGCACACAGACCTTGGAGAGGGTCTATAAACACCGCTGCTTTATAATATGAAGACGATTGATATAACAGCAGCAAAGAATCGTTTCTCCCGTCAGAACATCCGGCTGAAGACTGTCACTAATACATAATACGGCTGCAACAAGAACCCATCTCTTCCCGTCAATACAATCGAATCTCTTTCGCATAAGAATAAGGTATAATCTCCCCCTGCCGCGTCGCGCGGTAGCCCTTTTCCTGGTGAGAATAATTCGAGATCTCCACGGAACCGAAGCCTGCGAACCTTTCGCAGATCCGCTCCAGCACCTCCCGCTCCTCCGGCGACAAAACGTCCTCCGGCAGACCGCGCTCCGGTATGACCTGGTGCCGCTCATAACCGTCCTCAAACACCACTTCGATATGCGCCACATGGTCCGACGCGAGCATACCGAAAAGCAGGTCAAAATCCTGCGGCACAGGACCATACGGCAGATGCACATAGCACAGGCCGGACATCGAGACCCCGTGCTCCTGATAGAAGATCATATCGGCGTAATTCAAAAGCTTCAGCAGTTTGGTTTTCAGCAACCCGGCGCTTCTGTGGGCAAAAAACAGGACCATCGCGCAGAGCTTCTCATAATCAAAGAGCTTAAATCCGTTTTCCACGGAAGGCGGATGCGCGAAGAAAAGCCCGGCCAGCTTCCTTCCGGCGCGGTAATCCCCGTCCTGCCGGAGCTTTTCGACTGTCTCCATCAGTCTCTGTCTCTGCCGCCCTTCCAGAGGCGTCTCATTCTCCGTCAGGTAAACCAGCATGTTCTCCGGTTCCCGCAGAAACAAAAGCAGACTGTTGTGAGCTTTGTCCTGGATCGAACCGTTTTCATAACGGCGGATCGTTTTATCGCCCCAGTTCAGCAGCTTCGAAAAGCTCCTCTGGCTCAGGCCATACTGTTCCCGGATCTGCCGGATCTCCTCCGGCAGCAGCAGCTTATGCCTGCGGCGGTAAATATTATACGCCCGCAGAAGCGTCGCCTCATCCAGTTCCTCGCAGTAGAACTCTTCGCCGCACTCCGCGCACACCAGCACCTGCGCGTCCGTCTCGATCTCTTCGCCGCATACGTCGTAGCGCTCCCGCTTCGCAATGATCTTTGTCTCAACTTCTTTCCCACATGCTTCGCAATATTTTCTCATCGACACCACCTCCTATATCCTATGTAAAAGCATCCTCATGAAATCCGATACACCTGAGAATCTCCTCTCCGTTTTCCCGCGCAATCTTGATCTTTACATAGAACTGGATACCGGCGATCTCCTTTTTAAACTCCCAAATATCACCCGGCCGGTCAGAATCAAAATCCTTCTTCGGTCCCTTATAATAATCATCGGCAACAAGCCCCAGAATCTCCTCTTTTGCATCTCTGATCGTAAGTCCGCGCCGCGCCAGCGCCAGCATGTTTTTTCTCCTCGGTACAAAATCGTATCTTCCAGCGGATACCAGAGCCTTCGCTCTCTCGAGAAAAGCCAGGATATCCGCGCTGTCCGCTTGTCCGATCACCCTCACCTCCCGTATCTTACTTTCTATTATAGCCGGATTTTTCCTTTTGTCAATAGAAAATGCGGTCATATGACCGCATTTTATTCAGAGAATAACCTCTTCTGAAATGTGTGACGCAGGCCGCGCGGGAACCGGCCGGTCTACCGAATGGAACCGAAGGTTTTTATCATCCGGAACGCCTGCTCCACAGCAGCCGCCATATTATCCGCGGCGTTCTCTCGATCCATGGCCTCCTCCAGCGGCACCACGGTCCGAAGGATCGGGAAAAAAGCGTCGATGCCGCCCTCGTTGCAGGCAGCCGCGTCTTTCGTCACACAGCCGGAAAAGCCCAGCACCGGCTTGCCGAACCGCTTCGCCGTCTGCGCCGCGCCGATCGGCGCTTTTCCCATCACCGTCTGTCCGTCCAGCCGCCCCTCGCCGGTCACCACGACGTCCGCACCTTTCACATAATCCGCCAGCTTCGTCTCTTCCAGCACGATCCTGACGCCGGATTCCAGCACCGCGTTCGTAAAGGCCAGAAACGCGAACCCCAGGCCGCCCGCCGCTCCCGCGCCGGGATATTCCGCGTCCGCGCGAACCGTTTCCGCAGATGACCCAGCAGCACTCGTTCCCGCGCTGCCCGCGCCGCCCCTCCCGGCTGCCGCGCAATACTCCGCCGCCACCGCCGCATAATGCGCCAGCCAGCCGTCCATTTCCCGGATCATTTCCGGCGTCGCGCCTTTCTGCGGCCCGTAGACAGCGCTGCATCCGTTCCCGCCGCAGAGCGGATTGGTCACGTCGCAGGCGATCCTGAACGTACATTTCCCAAGCTCCGGGATCACATTCTCGCCGGTAATCCGCGCGACATCTTTCAGCCCGCGCCCATAACGGGACACCGGATTTCCATCCTGGTCCAGGATCCCGTAGCCCAGCGCCTGCAGCATCCCGATTCCTCCGTCGTTGGTCGCGCTTCCTCCGATCCCCACGATAAACCGGCGGCAGCCTTTCCGAATTGCGTCGCGAATCACCTCGCCGACGCCATAAGTCGTGGTATTCAGCGGATTGCGCAGCGCATCCGGCACCTGGGTGATCCCTGCCGCGCCGGCCATTTCGATGACGGCGGTTCTGCCGGTCCCGTCCGTTACGATCCCGTACCGGCAGTCCACCGGCTCGCCCAGCGGCCCCGTCACGCTCACGCACTGCAGCTCGCCGCCCATACCGACAGTCAGAGCCTCTACCGTACCTTCTCCGCCGTCCGCCAGCGGCCGCACGCAGATCTCCGCATCCGGATAGACACGCTTTACACCCTCTGCGGCGGCCTGTCCGGCCTCCATCGAGGACAAACTCCCCTTGAAAGAATCGATCGCCACAGTCACCTTCATATGATACGCCTCCCGGTTCTGTTTTCGGAATTGCCATGATCCAGTCTATTATACAAAAATAATAATCAAAACGCTACCCTCCAAATACCCAAGCGCGCCGAAACAATTTGCATTTTCCCGGCATTTATAGTAAAATATGTTTTCAGAGTTTCCAAACAACAGGGAGAAACGAACATGCGCCTTTTTTACCTTCAGCCAGCACACCGTTCTAAACAATTCCGCCGTTTTTCATCGGCGGCCTTGAGCCTGCTGCTGTGCGCCGGCCTCGCCGGCTGCTCCGGTCCGAGCGATGCCGCCCGGCAGACGTCAGAAACATCCGCCTCCGAAAGCACGCAGTCGGAAAAACCTGCAGCCGCACAGGGCGCCGAAACAACCGCGTCGGAAGGCTCTCCCAACGAAACAGCCTCCAATGAGCAGGCCGGAACCGCTCAAACGGAAGCCACTGCCCCGTCCTCCCAGACTGCCGCGGCCGCAATGAGCCTCCGTCAGGTCCTGGAGCCCCAGTACGACGAAGCAGGCCCCTATTCCGAGGGCTTTGCGGTGGTGGGGCAGGAACTGGACGGCGTGATGAAATACAATTACATCGACCGGGACGGTCACTATCTGCTGGATGAATGGGTCGATATGGCGTTTCCGTTCTGCAGCGGCCTCGCCTGCGCCGGTTTTGAGACGCCGGCTGCCGAAAATATCACCGCCTACGAAACCTATTACAAATTCGGCTGCCTTGACACCGCCGGAAAATGGGTGATCCCCGCGGAATATATGGGAAGCCGCTATACGCATCCCCTGTATTTTTACGACAGTTACGCCGAGGTTGACTATTATCTCCCCAAAGAAACCGGGGGCGTTTCCTATTATCAGGTTTATTATAATGTGATCGACCGGCAGGGAAACCGCCTCTACGATTTCGACGCCGTTCCGTTCGGCGATTTCGGCTACGACGGCGGCATAGACGACTACCGCCTGCTTGAGCTGGAATGGACCTTCCCTGCCCTCGAAAATTATTATTTTTACAGCGGCTGGATGCAGAACCACTACAACGGAAAGGCGCAGACGACGCAGATCGTTTACGACGACAACTCCTCCTACCAGATCGGGCCGGACAATACCATTCTCGCCCGTATCCCGGGACAGGCCTATGAGATGAACGATTCTTATTATTCCGTCTCGGTTTACAACAAGGAAACCTGCGACACCTCCTACTCCGTATACGACCGGGATTTCAATTTTGTTCGGGACGGCCAGTTTTATGCCAATCTCGACGGAATCTATCTCACGGAATATATGATTTCGCCGGACGAAAACGGCTGGGACGCCTGCAGCTACCGCCTCTGCGACCAGAATCTGCAGCCGCTCACCGACTTCTCCAGGAATATCAGCCAGCTGGGCACAGGCGGGTACCTGTTCCAGACCAGCGATACTTCCTGGGACATTCTGGATGATAAGCTGCAGACCATCGGGCAAATCGAAGGAGATTTTGACTGGGTGTCGGAGCTGTCCGATTCCCGGCACGGTTACAAACGGCAATGGATCGTCGGACATACGAGCACGAATGAAGGGACCGCTCTTGTGCTGTTCGACAATTTCGGGACGCCCGTCTGCCGGACTCCGGCCGGAAACTATGACGTTTGGTTTCTCTCCGACGAGCTTCTTATTTTAAATGACGGAAACTCCTGCGCCGCGCTGATCGACACGGCAGGAAATGAAGTCATGGAGCTGCCTTATCCTTACGCCTATCCGCAGGAACCATCGGAAGACGGGAGCATTCTCCATCTGTATACCTATGACGGCAGCGATCCACAGCGTTTCTATGAACTGTATCAGGAAAACGGTCAATGGACGCTGACCGAACAGGAAAACCCCAATCAGCTTTCGGAACCTGTCGTATTGGAGGAAAATGACGCCAGCCGCATCCTGGGCGTGCTCCTGTGGTACGATACCAGTGAGGAAGCTGATACTTCCGTCACGCTCACGGACGCCGCAGACCGCGTACTGGAGAATTCCGTCGCCGCCGCTTCCCTGGTGACGGACGGTCTCTACCTGACCGCCTCCCGGATTGATTATGACGAAGAAACGTATTCCTACAACGCTTCCGGCATGTGCCTGATGGATATGGACCATACGCTTCCGGAAACCGTTTACGACCGGCTGGGGGCTCTGTCGGAAAACCGGATCCCGTTCCTGGAAAACGGGAAATGGGGGTATCTGGAACTGGAACGGAAATAACTGCTTCGAACGTTTTATCAAACTTTTCCAAATGAAAGGAGATTTAACATATGAAATCCATCCAATTACGCGAAGATTTTTACTGGACCGGCATCATCGACGACCAGCTCCGGGTCTTCGACATCATCATGTATACGGAATTCGGCACCACCTACAATTCCTACGTTCTGAAAACGGAGGGAAAAACGGTGCTGTTTGAGACCGCAAAAGCCAAATTCTTCGATGAATACCTGTCCAAGCTCCAGGAAGTCATCGACGTCACGAAAATCGATTACCTGGTGGTCAGCCATACAGAGCCGGATCACGCTGGCAGCGTGGAAAAGCTGCTGGATTACAGCCCCCAGATGAAGATCCTGGCCACCGCCACCGCCATCGGTTTCCTGAAAGAGATCGTCAACCGCGATTTCGTGAGCCTGGCCGTCAAAGACAATCAGAAAATGACCATCGGCGGCCGCACGCTGCGGTTCATGGTCGTCCCCAACCTCCACTGGCCGGACACCATGTATACCTTTATCGAGGAGGAACAGATCCTGGTGACCTGCGATTCGTTCGGCTCCCATTACTGCCTGCCGGAGGTGGTCTCCACCGCGATCAAAAATGAGGACGATTACCAGAGCGCTCTCCGCTATTACTATGACTGCATCATCGGCCCCTTCAAACCGTTCATGCTCAAGGCCCTGAACCGCGTGGAAAGCATGGACATTTCCATGATCGCCACCGGCCACGGCCCCGTGCTGGTCGGCGGCCGCATCGCCCAGGTCATGAAAACTTACCGCGAATGGTCCACTGTCGTCAATCCGAATACGAAGAAAACCGTCGTGATCCCCTACGTCAGCGCCTACGGCTACACCGGGATGCTGGCAGAAAAGATCGCGGAGGGCGTAAAGGACAGCGGCGACGTGGATGTGCGCATCTACGATATGGTTACCGCCGACAAAGCCAAAGTCAACGAAGACATGCTCTTCGCGGACGGCCTGCTGTTCGGCACTCCCACCATCGTGGGCGACGCCCTGCAGCCCATCTGGGACCTGGTGATCTCCATGTTCCCCGGCACTCACGGCGGCAAATACGCCAGCGCGTTCGGCAGCTACGGCTGGAGCGGCGAGGGCGTGCCCAATATCATCGACCGCCTGAAGCAGCTGAAAATGAAGGTCTCCGACGGCCTGAAGATCCGCTTCAAACCCAGCGAGGCCGACCTGGTCACCGCCTATGAATTCGGCTATCAGTTCGGCTGCCGCGTCCAGAACAAAGAAGTGACCCTGCCGAAGAAAAAGGGCGCCCGCCAGCTGGTGAAATGCCTGGTCTGCGGAGAAATTTTCGATTCCTCCATCGAGGTCTGCCCGGTCTGCGGCGTAGGCAAGGAGAACTTCGTTCCCGTGGAGGTCGAGGAGAGCGGCTTCGTCAACAACACGAAAGAATATTATGTGATCCTGGGCAATGGGACCGCCGGCTTCAATGCGGCCAAAGCCATCCGGGAACGCGACAAGACCGGCACCGTGGTCATGATCTCCAACGAGCAGTACGCCGCTTACAACCGGCCGATGCTGACCAAAGCCCTGGTCGCCGGACTGGAAGCGGACCAGATCGCCATAGAAGACGGAAGCTGGTATGAAACGAACCAGATCTACCAGATCCTGGGCCGGAAGATCGTTTCCGTGGATACCGCGGAGAAAAATGTGATCCTCGACGACGGCGCGAAGATCCATTACACCCGCCTGATCTACGCCCTGGGAAGCGAATGCTTCATTCCGCCCATCAAAGGAACAAAACTGCCGGAGGCGGTTTCCATCCGCCGCCTCGACGACGTACACAAGGTCGAAGGGCTGATGAAGCAGTCCCGGTCCGCCGTGGTCATCGGCGGCGGCGTGCTGGGCCTGGAAGCCGCGTGGGAGCTGAAAAAAGCCGGTCTGAACGTGACCGTACTGGAAGCGGCCCCCGTGCTGATGGGACGCCAGTTAGACGAAAGCGCCGCTGAGATCCTGAAGGGGCTGGCCTCGAAACAGGGCATCCGGATCCTGACCGGAGCCAATATCCAGGAGATCACCGAAGAATCCGGCCATGTTTCCGGCGTCCGCTTAGGCGACGGACAATTCTTTGAAGCGCAGATGGCGGTCATTTCCACCGGCATCCGCGCCAATATCACCCTGGCATCCGCCATGGGTCTGGCAACCGGCCGCGCCGTGCAGGTCAACGCCCGCATGGAGACCAATCTTCCGGGCATCTACGCCTGCGGAGACTGCGCCGAATACCAGGGACTGAATCTGGGCATCTGGCCGGAAGCGTCGGAACAGGGAAAGATTGCCGGTGCCAACGCTGCCGGAGAAGAAACGGAATATACGCCGGTGTCCGCCGCCCTGACATTCCACGGCATGAATACCGCGCTGTTCGCCGCCGGGGACAACGGCAAGAACCCGAACCTGCTCTACAAGACCGTGGAATTCCGCGACATGGGCAAGGGCCAGTACAAGAAGTATTTCTTCCTGAACAACCGTCTGTGCGGCGTCATTCTGCTTGGCGATCTGTCCGAAATGGCCAGGCTGACCGCCGCCCTGCAGCAGCATGTCACCTACCAGAAGCTGATGACCGAATAATTGCCTGATTTTTTAAAAGAGGATCCAGCATGAAGTTTAGAAATCATTTTTCAGCCGCCCTGGCCGCCGTTTTCGCGCTCCAGGCGGGGCTGTCCGCCTTTGCCGCCGTGCCGCCCTATCCCGTTTTCGGCACTGAACTGCTCTACGGGGAACCGTACGCGGAAATGCCGGAGCTGTACCGGGGTACCCACAGCTCCGTTGCCGGCGGGGGCGACGGATACGCAGACATGGGAGCGCAATACGCCGTCGTTCCCTGGACGGACGTGATTTTCTTTGAAAAGGGCGCTTCCACCATCGATCCGGAGCAGCAGACCGCGTACCTATGCTGGGTGGTCATTCCGCAGGAGCCGGACAATACGCGAAATCCGGACGATTACGCCGGGTACACGATCCTACCGGACGGAAGGCCCGCCGTTACCTACAGTGCCACCCAATATACGCTGGAGGCTGCTCACGCGGAGCTTCTGGAATACGGGAAACCTTATCCCGTCTGTCCTGACTCACTTCCGCTGCAGGCAGGCGAAGACGCGCTGATCTGGCTTTTGATCCAGGTCCTGGAGCAGGACGCCAGCTGGTCCCTCCTGTACCAGCTGGACAGCGACTGGGAAGCACCCTATTCCATCCTCGCATTCTCCGGCAATGAAGATTCCGGCTGCGTCTGGCGTTCCGACCGGCAGGGCTGGTGGGTCCAATGCGCGGACGGCTCTTATCTGACAGATTCCTGGTATCAGGACCCGGCAGACGGGACGTGGTACTATCTGGACGAGGAAGGTTATATGCTTTCTTCCGCCTGGCTCCAATCTCCTTCTACGGGACTTTGGTATTATTTCGGCGCGGACGGCCGCCTGCTCACCGACGCCATGACGCCGGACGGTTATTATGTCAATATCGACGGAGTCTGGGTGCGGTAGAAAATCCACAGTTGAACGCCAAAACGTTTCCCCTTGTATCGGAAAAGTCCTTTTGAGACGACTCACTCCCCTCAAAAGGACTTTTCTGTAGGTTCTCCCCACATATTTGCCACAAAGACCGTTCCGGAACCGTCCGTTTTTCTCTCTTCTTTCCCGTTATGCGCCGTTTTCTATTCTTTCATCCAAAATTGTTCCACCGCAGAGACGGCGTCCCCGGCGTCCAGGCCGTACCGCTCCTGCAGGCATTCGATCGTTTTTTCCCGGGATAGTTTCTCGCTCCTGCAGATAGCGACCAGCTGTTCCAAAACGTGAATGAGCGTACCCGCCGTTTTCTTCAGCGCCCGGCCTGTTTCTTCCTGTATGCGCTCTGCGGTCTCCGCTTTTTGCTTTGCAGTTTTCGCTTCCTGTTTTACAGTTTTTACTTCCTGCTTTGCAGTTTTTACTTCCTGTTTTGCTTTTTCTGCTTCCTGTCTCGCAGTATCTGCTTCCTGCTCCGTTGCTTCCAGTCTCTGCCGCACAGTCTCCAGTTTCTGCCGCGCCTCCGCCAGCTGCGCTCTCGCCTCCGCCGTGTTCCGACGTTCTGCCTGGATGTCCATGCTGTCAAAATTTGCATTCTCAAACAGATATCCCATACCGCTTTCCTCCATTTCCGCCAGCTTCTCCCTGGCCTCCTCTACCGGCACATGCATTTTCTGGAACAGCGACCACAGGATCTCACGGTAAACCGCTCGGATGTCCTCCGGCGTCCCTTCGTAGATCTCGTCCACATACTCCCGCGACGAGCTCAGGAACTAGGGATCACCGGTCATTTGCACGCCGTCTGTATCGGCCGTCTTTCCATCTGCAGCTTCTTTGTCTGTCGCACTTCCGTTCACGGCTCTTTTATCGATCACACTTTCATTCACGGTGCTTTCATCGGCCACACTTCCACCCACACCGCTTTCCTCTATCGTATTTTCATCCAGGCTATATATGCCCTCTGTCATTTTATCTTCTGTAATGTTCTCCTCCGGAGCTTCTCTCCTGTAGGAATCGGCTTCTTCTAGAGTCCTTTTCACTTCCTACGTTCCTCCTGATCACAGGCGCACATGGGGCAGAGGAGTTAAGACATACCGGAAAACCATCGAATGTGGCTTGAAACCATTATAGGGCAATCGCATCTGTAAATCAAGAGACTTTTTCTCGCCGCGCAATACCGGCGCGGTCCCTCGGGATCCGCGCCGGCAGCTTATATTTCAGTGATTCAATTATTTATTTGCGGAAAAATTTTCATTTCCCGCCGCGGTATCCGACTTACCGGACATTCGCTTTATTCGGCGTCGTCCTTCCTCCGGGCGCTCAGCGCTCCGAACATGCCCATCATGCCCAGGGCCACCAGAGCAAGCATTCCTGCCAATCCCGCATGGGCTTCGTCACCCGTCTTCGGTACGGTGGCCGCCAACGGTACGTCCTCATCGAAAATCTCCACTGACGGCGTGCTGGTCAGCGGAACCGCCTCATCAACAATCTCTACCGGCGGGAAATCAGCCAGCGGTACTTCCTCTTCCTCTATCTCGACCACCGGCTCGGTCGGATTCTCCGGGCTCGGTTCTGTCGGGTTCTCAGGACTCGGCTCATTCGGGTTCGTCGGGTTCTCGGGGCTCGGCTCGCTCGGGTTCGTCGGGTTCTCCGGGCTGGACTCGCTCGGGTTCGTCGACGGCTCAGTCGGTTCGGTTGGGCTTGTCGACGGTTCAGTCGGCTCGGTTGTCTCTTCTTCCCGGGACTCTGTTGTCGTCTCGGTCGGTCTGCGGGTATTCGTAACCGTAACGGCATAGCCTGTTTCCGCATCTCCGGAGACTGCGCTGACGCTGTCATTCCAGCCGCTGATACTTTCTTCCGTAACTTTCCAGCTCTCTCCCTCTCCCAGAGGAGCCAGGGAATCAAACACATACTGCCAGTCTTCTTCCGCTGTCAAAACGGCATCGCCGACTGCTGTTTCCGTGCCGTCACTGCTTACCCGGTACAGATGTACCGTGATCGATGCCGGAAGATTTTCTATCGCGTTTCCGCCGTTCGATTCTCTCCATACTTTTGTCACCGCCAGCGACACGGTTTTCACTTCCGGCTCCAGGCGCTCATTGACAAGGGCAACGGTATAACCGCTTTCATCGTCTCCCTCTACAACTCCGCTTTCAGCTGCCAGCTGCCAGCCGTCTACCGCCGCCTCTTTTACCGTCCAATTATGACCGGTAGGAAGATTCGTAATTGTTTGCTTCCATCCGCCGGCTGCATTAAGTTCTACAGAACCGTACTCTTCGCCATCCTTCAGTACCGTTACCTTGATGGCGTCGGGCAGCGCAGCCTCCGCGCCGTCTGCCTGTACCCACGTTTTTTCAATCGTGAGCTGCGTCGGCATTCTCTTGTTTGTGAGCGTAACCACGTTGGCCCCGTTACCCAGCGTCAAATCCGTATGATCCGCGCTTCCGATCCAGCCCGCGTCCTCAGCTGAATAATACGTATCGCCTATCTTTATGGTTTCTTCCACTTTATACTGGCTGCCTACTTTCAAGTCTTCAAATTTTGCAGACCAGTCGGGGGCACTGAGCGTTTGCGTTTTCTCCAACGAATCACCATCGCCATCTGAGGTCACTTCTGTCACAATTACTTTAATTTCGGGCAGAGACGCAGTATCCGTTATTTCTGTTTCGTCGCTCTCTTTCCAAACTTTCTTCACGAAAAGAGATGTAAGCAGCGTGTTCGTAATCTCAAAATTTCCGTTAGAACCGGTTACTTCCGCTTGATACCCGTCAGGAACGTTTACCTCCTGGACGCTATAAATGATCTTATTGCCTTCTGCATCCTCCGTCGGCAGATCGGTCCATTCCGCCGTCCAGCCATTCTCTTCCTTGAGAACCTTTTCGGCATCCTCACCCAAATATGGATCTTTTCCTGCCATCAAACAAACCGTAATATCGCCCGGCCTGCCGGAATAATTGTTGTCGACCCACGTCTTCTTCACCGTGACCAAAGTCACTTCTACGCGGCGGTTCTCCAAAGTAACGGTATATCCGTTTGTATCATCCCCGGTTATATTAGGAGCATCCTTTTGCTTCCAGCCGTCGATCTCGCCTTCCTCAACAGACCAGGTATAGCCCACCGGCAGATTCTCCACTTTCAGGCTCCAATTATTATCTCGCTTAATAGTATACTCTGAACCGTACTGCGTTTTATTTCCTGCCGTATCTGTATAATACAGCTTCACTGTAATAGATTCCGGCAAATCAGTCGTTGCTTCCGTCGTCCCATCCGACTCGAACCATTTTTTATTTATCGTGATGCTGGTAGTCGGAATCTCTTCTGTATTTGTAATGGTAATAACTTTTCCATCCTCGCTTGGTTTCACCGTACTCTGCCATCCATCAGGCACTTGACTTTCCTTGACCTCAAACTTCTGATCGCTTGGCAAATCATAGAATGTATATTCCCAATCATTAGCGGCATTCAAAACAGCAGTATCAACTTTTTTCTCCAACGTCGCATTCCATAATTCTACAGTAATAGAATCAGGAAGTTGCGTCGTCGTGTCATCCGCATATACCCACTCTTTTTTGACTGTTAATTGTGTATCCTTAGATTCGCCTATGATCAATGTTCCGTTACAGGCGATGCCGCCTCCTTCGCCGCCTTCTTCTCTCACACTGCTATTCCATCCCCAGCCTTTAACTTCTCCATATGCACGATTATTTTCGATGAATAACGTGTACTCTTCTTTCTCACTCTCCGCTTCGCTATGCAAAGCGATATTGTCTTTCTTACTTCTCTCCTTTATCCATTCATTTAATTCAGAAATAATAATACTCGTTCCTGACTTATATCGCTCGCATTCTTTTTCATCAACCGTTCCGCCATCAATATACCAATTTAAAGACGCCCCATCGGGCAAACGTACGGGCAAATGTATTTCATCCGGCTTTGGATTATAATATGGACCAACAGAATAAAAATCATCTCCTCCTTCTTCCGCAGTATTTCCCGTAATCAGTGCCCCATTAGTTGCATAAAATTTGCCATTACCATTCTCACAATACCAAATGGCTGCGCCTTTACCTGCAGTATTACCGGCAAGCCAAACATTCTTTAATGTAAGACTCGTCTCATTGTGTATATATATACCGCCGCCCCTCCACGCGATATTATTACTGATAACACCGGCATTTAACAGTATATCTCCATCTGTCACATGACCTAATCCAGAATAATCAAAAGGATATGGAGCACTACCTATGCATATTCCGCCGCCTTCAGAAGCTCCGGCACAACCATGCACAATATTGCCGCTGATAGTACCGCCCTTCATAGTAAACTTTCCGCCCGCTTTAACAGCAATTCCGCCCCCTTGTGCTACTTGATCTTGTATATCGATAACAGTCGCCTTATTATTACTTACAGAACCGCCATTCATTATGACTTCTGCGCCATTATCAATATAAATACCCCCTCCAACCGCAGCTATTTCACGATTACTTGTATACGCTATATTTTCATTAATCGACGCACCACTGTTGATGGTTAGCTTGCCGCCGTTTCCGACATATACTCCACCACCAACTGCATTTATTTCTTTATTTAAATATACTGTATTTGTATAAACTTTATTTCCATTAATCATCGCACCATCATCAATGATTAATTCGCCACTACCGACATATACTCCGCCTCCGCATTTGGCAACAAAACCTTTAATAACCGCACTGTTTTTCAGCGTCAACTTACCCTCGCAGATAACAGGCGAATTTTTCTGCGGTGTTGAACTCGTTTTATTTGCTTCCTCTGCCTCTAATGTAATATCCTCAAGGGTTACATCTCCATCAGCAGTGATCCTAAATATAGTTATATCATCAGTCCTCGTCAGCGTACCACCCGTAATGGCTACCGAACGATTAATCTCCAACGTCTTCGTAACCTCAATAGGCTCTTTTGCCGTTATATTTATTTTTTCCGCACCGCTCTCAATCGCTGCCTCTAACTCTTCAAAATTGCTCACCTCTGCCGTCTCCGCCGCCATCAGCATCGGCTTCTCCACATACACCAGCACCGACCATTCCCAGGTCTGCGCGCCTTCATATGTGTCTTCTGCCGCAGCCGTCCCGCCAACAGCTTCAGTCTCGCTCTCCGCCTCCGTCGTCACAGGCTCAGTCGGTTCTGACCCCGTCGTCTCAGACCCTTTGTCCATGTCGTTGGGAGTCGCCAGACCCAGCTCTTCCGTTTCCACATCAGCTTCCGTCGTTGTCGCCTCTGCGGCCGGTTCCGTCACCGTCTCTTCCGGCGCGGCTGCCGTTTCCGCTTCCGTCTGCTCCGGAACCCCTCCGCCTGTCTCCGAGGATTCCGGCTCACCGGTTGTCCCGGGCTCCGCCTCTGTTTCCGTTGTCACGTACGTAAACGTAACGGTCACTTCGCCGGGGCTCAGCACCTCTGCGGAACCGTCTTCATTTACCTGCAGAACATCGTCGCTATCACCGGACCAGACGCCGGGCAGCTCCGCGCTCCAGCCGTCTTTTGCCGGCAGTCCTTCTTTCAGATCAATTTCGTATGTCTCGTATTCTCCCGTCTCCCTGTTCTGATTCAGGGCGATCCGGCAGTCATACTCGTCCTCCTGCGCGCCGGCTTCCGCCAGATCTGTATGAATGCCAAGATCCAGTTCATCCGCCCACGCGGCGGTGACGTTCGCTCCCACATTCGCGAGGACCATAACCACGGTTAAAAGTCCCGCCAGCCATCTGTTCATCTTTCTTTTCATCATTGTCTCTCCTCTCCTTTAAATATGAATCGCTTACCCAGCCGCACCGCCAAACCCCCATGTTTTTCCCCTGCGATATGTTCCGTCCGTTTGCGGCTTTGCGAAAACGCTGCAGGACCTGGGGAAAATTTGTCCTGCGCATCTTAATTTTAGAGAAACTTTAATATATACCGATTCTCATCAAATCTCTCATATCCTTTACAATTTGGGGATTTCCGCATTTTCCGCCTGCCCGGGGCGGGAAGCGCCTGTAAATCCCGCTTTGTCCCCCTTCCTTTCGTTTTGACTGCTATTCTTAACATACCAAAACTTCCTCTCTCTTCATCTTATATGCGCCCGCAGCT
>CANQUA010000012.1 GCA_947626915.1 uncultured Lachnospiraceae bacterium | reverse complement strand
GACGGGGCAGACATCACACCGGACGAGGAGACATTCCGGGAAAAGGGGACATTCCGGCAGCCGAAGCCGGAAGCGGGGGACCATGAGAGGTCAGACATCCAGACCGTGGGGCTGATATCGGACGTGGAAATGACGGCGGAGGAGATGGGACGGTGCAGGCGGGAACACTGGACCGTGGAGAACCGCCTGCACCATGTCCTCGATGATACCTTCCGGGAGGACCGTTCCCCGGCGAAAGGCTCAAAGAATAACCTGGCGCTCATCCGGAAGTTTGCCTATAACATTCTCCGGCTCGCCATGCTGCATCTTTCCACAGAACGTCCGATGCCAGAGATGATGGATCTGTTTTCGGATGATGGGAAACTGTTGGAAAGATACCTCTTCAAAGGAATTGAGAGCTTCTATTGAAGATAAGAAAAGAATACATGATTAAAAAGAATCTGTAAATAGGTTTTTGGGATATTTTGCGCCTTTTTATGTTGGGAGAAATGGGGCTTAGGGTTGGAAGACTGCACTGGGCAAGGAAATGCTTCTCTTATTTTGTGCATGGGTTTCATGAAACAGCCCTGCGGCGGGCTGTTTTTCTCTTGAAATACCCGCAGATCTGCGCTAAAATATTTTCATACTCAGACGAGATACATTTTCAGGGAGGATTATTATGACATACCGAATCTGTCCGATCTGCGATCAGAAAATGACAAAACCGCATTATTGTTCCTATTGCAGGCAGAAAATAAAAAATCCCTTGACCATTGATGTCGATTATTATCTGAATGAGCGTCACCCCGAAGGAGAGCACGACTGCACTTATCACGATTTTCACGACGAGTCCTCCCAACGGCCCAGACAGCAGACCGCTTCCCACGGTTCCGGCTCTTCCGGAAAAACCAGGAAAAAATCCGGCAAAACGCCGATCTTCGTCATTGTGCTCCTGGTTGCCGCAGTCTGCTGGGGCCTGTCTTTCTACCAGACCTTCAAAGCGGTTATCCAGGACAAAGGCGGTCCGTTATCTGTCTGGTCCTCGATCGCGTCCGATCTCGGTCTGGAGGGCACTCCCCTCGACGACCTGATCACGGAGGGCTTCTCTTCCTGGGAAAAAACGCCGGAGAGCGGCTACGGAGAGGAGGTCCCTCCCGCCTCCGCTTACAGCTCCTGGTTCGTGGAGACTGACGAAATCATTGCCGCCGGAAAGCCCTGCAACGGGTACGGCCATTTCCGGCAGGACGCCGGGACATTGACCGGCGCGCTTCTTTCCTATGCGGACCGCATCGGGGCCGTACAGACGGACGCCTACGATTATTCGGACAACACCGAGGACGACGCCGGCTATACCCTTTACAATACCGTACAGACCTATTGTTTCGCGGCAGGAGAAAACTCTCCGCTCAGCGTCAACTCAATCCAGATCAGCAGCGATACGGCTACGGGGCAGCTGCATTCGGTTTACTTTGAATGGGACGACGCGGACACCGTCACGGAACTGCTGGCGCTCATCGCCGCGTCCCTCCGGGACTCCGGAGACTGGCCGCTGTCCGAAGACGCTACCAGCCAATGGCTGCAGGAATTCCAGCAATCTCTTCCCGACGCAGAATACGGCATCCTGACCCCCGCTTCCATGGAAGACAGCGGCATCGACATCATCGGCGGCGTGATTGAGTCCGGAGATGTTTCCGCCTATTCGATCTCCATTTATACCTGGAAAGACTGAGCGCGGACTTTCCCTTCCGGCCATAAAATGAAAAGCCTGTTTCCATTTGGAAAATCATCAGAAAAAAGCGGCATTTACTCTTGCAGAAAGCAGTAGATGCCATCTTTTTTCTTCACAATAGCAGAAATAAGCGGCACAATTATACCCGGCGGCTGCGAAGTTTCATTTTCCTGTTGACTTTTCTGATTTTATGTGTTAAAGTCTTAATGGTTTTTGCCGGCATCGCTTTTAATCGTTAAAGTGCCTGCCTGGCGGCATTTCACGGTCTGACCAGCCATTATTTCAACTAACGAAAGGGAAATTGTTATGAAACTCTTAGCTTTAATCGTGTACTTCGCTGTCATGGTCGGCATCGGCCTCTACTGCCGCAAACACGCGACGGATGTGAACGGATTCGTTCTCGGCGGACGCGCCGTCGGTCCGTGGCTGACCGCCTTCGCGTACGGCACCTCTTATTTCTCCGCCGTCGTCTTCGTCGGCTACGCCGGACAATTCGGCTGGAAATACGGTATCGCCGCCACCTGGGCCGGCATCGGCAACGCGATCATCGGCTCCCTGCTGGCGTGGGTGATCCTGGGCAGGCGCACCCGCATCATGACCCAGCACCTGAATTCCGCGACCATGCCTCAGTTTTTCGGGGAGCGCTTCCACAGCCAGGCGCTGAAGATCGTGTCTTCGGTCATTATCTTCGTTTTCCTGATCCCGTATACGGCGTCCCTGTATAACGGCCTGTCCCGTCTGTTCGGCATGGCGTTCGACATCGACTACTCCGTCTGCATCATCCTGATGGCGGTACTGACGGCCGTGTATGTCATCGCAGGCGGCTACATGGCCACGGCAATCAACGATTTCATCCAGGGCATCATCATGCTGGTGGGCATCTCAGCGGTCATCGCGGCGGTGCTGCACAGCAAGGGCGGCTTCCTGGCGGCGCTGGACGGCCTCGGCCAGATCTCCGACCCGACCGTGTCCTCCACCCCCGGCATCTTCAATTCCTTCTTCGGCCCCGATCCGCTGAACCTGATGTTCGTCGTGATCCTGACCTCCCTGGGCACCTGGGGACTGCCGCAGATGGTCCAGAAATTCTACGCAATCAAAAATGAGGAGGCCATCAAAAAAGGCACCATCATTTCCACACTGTTCGCGCTGGTCGTGGCGGGCGGCTGCTATTTCCTGGGCGGCTTCGGGCGTCTGTTCTCCGATCAGATCGACATCGCCGCCAACGGCTACGATTCCGTGATCCCGACCATGCTCCAGAACCTGGGGCCGGGCCTGATCGCTCTGGTCGTGATTCTGGTGCTGTCAGCCTCCATGTCCACCCTGTCCTCCCTGGTTATCGCTTCCAGTTCCACGCTGACCATCGATTTCCTGAAAGGTCAGTTCATCAAGGATATGGACGATAAGAAGCAGGTTCTTTACATCCGAGGACTGATCGTGGTCTTTATCGCGATCTCTGCCGGAATCGCCCTGGTTCAGTACAAGAGCTCCGTCACCTTCATTGCGCAGCTCATGGGCATCTCCTGGGGCGCGCTGGCCGGCGCGTTCCTGGCCCCCTTCCTCTACTCCCTGTACTGGAAGAAAACCACGCAGATTTCCTGCTGGGCATGCTTCATCTTCGGCGCCGGCATCATGATCGTAGATATGCTGGCCCCCAACGTACTCCCGGCGGTTATGCGTTCCCCGATCAACTGCGGCGCAATCGCCATGCTGGCCGGCCTGGTGATCGTCCCCGTCGTCAGTCTCTTCACTCCGAAGCCGGATCAGAAGCTGGTCGACGATGCGTTCGCCTGCTATGAAAAAGGCACTGTCGTCGCGCAGAAGACGGCGCTGGGGAAATAAAGCTGCGTACGCGGTATCTGCTGCCAATGAAAGCACTCAAAAAGCACGAAGCGCAGGGAGGGAATTTTCTCCTGTGCCTCGTGCTTTCTTTATTCCGCCAGATGAATTTTCGGACGCCGCAGAATAATTTTCATCCGTTCGGACGCTGCCAGTCTTTCATCGTCGGGTGTATCTCTGTGTATCCCGCCGCTCATTACTCACCGCAGCTCATCGCCAACCGCTCATTGCAGTTCATCGCTCACCGCAACCCGTCGCTCATCGTCAGCCCATCGCTCGTCACTCATCGCCAACCCCGCCGTTATTTCTTAAACTTCGCCTTAAACGCCTCGAAATCGGCCTCCAGCCTGGCGCGGTTGTCCTCGATCTTCTGCTTCCGATCCGCTTTTTTCGCCTCGCGCAGCTTCGCGCGGGCTTCCCGCTCCATTTCCTTCTGGGCCTTGACGGCTTCCTCGATCTCTTCCTCTACTTCCGCGGCATCCTCTTCCACGATGGACACGTTAAATTTAGACAACATCCGCTGGGCCGCGCCTTCCATGGCTTCCTGCTCCAGCGCGATCAGCACCACCTCGCCGTCCTTCAGCTGTTCCGTGACCTTCTCGATCAGGGACGCATTGCGCGCCGCGTCCCCGCTGTCCATGACGCTGCCCGTCAGCAGACCAATGCTGCTGCCCAAAAGCATGCCCAGCGGCCCGCCGAGGACTCCTACCAGCGTGCCGATCATCCCGCCCTTGGCCGTGTCGTCCCTCGTTTCCATGCCGGTGTCAAAATAATCCAATGTAGCGATGCCGCCGTACTGTTTTTTGAGCAGAGCCGCCTGCGTTACGACAAACGCATCGGTCACCGGCATTCTCCGCAGCTCGGTCATGGCCTGATAGCCTTCGCTCTCAACTTTAAAGATAACGGAAATGATTTTTTCCATACTATGCCTCCTGTCTGCGGTCAGAACCGGACGGTTTCCGGATCGCTGGTGAAAGAACTGAATGTGGCCGTCACATTCTTCAGATACAACATCTGCATATTGTCGTCGGCGCTGTACATGGACGCCAGCTCCGGCATCTTCTGCAGCATGGCCACCTTGACCTCGCGGTCGTCGTCATTGACCAGCTCGCCCGCCACCCGCAGCCACGTGCCGTTCATGAACGCGCAAAGCTCGACATTCGGGTTCGCCGCGATTTGTCTGGAAACATCCTTGGATTTCCCGGTCTGAATATACAGCTTCCCATCATACAGCAAAACGGTGCCGAATGGCCTGACCCTCGGCTGATTTCCCTCTGCGGTCGCCAGATAATAAGTCCCCGCGTCCTGCAGGAAATAATAAACCTTTTCGATCCCCTCCGCATTCAGCCGATTTTCGATCCCGGCCAGCATCACGGCGGCGTGCAGCTTCAAATACTGCGCCAGATCGACCAGGGAAACGCCAAATTCCTCATTCAGGAATTCCTCGGCCGACAGCAGGCTGCTGATCCGGACCGCGATATCGACCAGGCCCTGCTCCACCTCGGAGCCGACGGCAAGCACCTCCGCTTCCTCCGAATCGTCGTCCACCCAGAGAATCGTATCCGGGATGCCGTTTCCGTCCGCGTCGTGCAGATAGAGGTTAAATTCCCCGTTTCCGCTCAGATCCACCGCCAGCGTGTCAATCTTCTTCCCCTTGTTCTCACTGGAAATACATACATCCGCCGCACCGTCCCCATCCAGATCGAGCATAATCTCGTTTCTGCCGCTGCGCACCAGCATTTTCCGGAGCTCCGGATCCGCCTTGATGTACTTCTTCGCTTTTCTGATGTTGTAACTCGCCTGCTCCATGACAAAACCTCCTTCGTTTAGTTCATGTTAAAATCCGTATCTTGACATCGGCAGCTATTCACGGTAAAATAGCCTTACATTTGTAATGTCATGACAATTGTATCACATTGTCCTGACGATTGCAACCCGCCGCCCGGTAAAGCGGACAAAAATGGCAAAAACTGTAAGCTCAGGACAATTTCAGGGGGTTATGTAATGTCTGACAGAAAAAGCGAGATGGAGAAGCGCCATGTGCTCCGTTTCTCCAATGAAAAGGCGAATCAGCTGACGCGGGAATGCCTGCAGACCGCGCTGATCCATCTGATGGCGGAAAAGGACCTGGATAAAATCTCCATCACAGAGCTCGTCGCCAGGGCCGGCGTTTCCCGCACTGCCTTTTACTCCAATTATGCCTCGAAGGAAGAAATTCTGACCGGATGGCTGGCCGACTCCGTCGATCAGCTATTCGCCCTGATCCGGGAAGCGCTGCGCAAAGGAGACATTTCGGAATTGTATCTGCTTCTGTTCGAGCGGATCCGCCAGGATGTGGACAGCTTTTCGGTCTTGTTCAAAGCGAATCTGCAGGAGCTTTTGTTTTCCCGGATGGAAGAATGCGTTCTGAAACAGTTCACTCCCTACGACACGCAAACCAAATACCTCGTCACGGCCTGGTGCGGCGCGTTTAATTATCTGATCATCCGCTGGGTGAAGGACGGAATGAAGGAATCCCCCGCCGAAATCGCCGGGCTGTGCAAAGAATTTACGGATTCTTTTATCGCCCGGCTGCGGCTGAAATACCCGGACTATTTTGCGGCCCGCGAAATTTGATAACGGTTTTTAAACCTGTCTTCACCCTGCTGCGGGCGCGGCCATATGGGCAGCCGCTCCCCCTAACGTTCTCTCCGCGGCTATCTTTCGGTTTCGGCGCAGGGATACCCGTTTCCGTTTCTGCAAAATACCGGCATTTTTGTAAACGCAGCCTGTAAATGCAACCGCCGGTTGACACATTTCCAAGCCGGGTTTCTTGCCTGCTGCCTTCGTTTTTGATAGACTTCAGACATCCGGAAACGCGGCAGGGCCAACCCGCCTGCCGCACAGATTCCATCATATCACGCACCCGGCACGCCAAACGTAAATCACGTTTCACGCCGGAACAAAACGAAAGGATGAACATCACATGATCTTAGCGGAAAAAATTATGAACCTGCGCAAGAAAAACGGCTGGTCCCAGGAAGAACTGGCCGCCAAACTGAATGTGTCCCGCCAGTCGGTCTCCAAATGGGAGAGCGCCATGTCGGTGCCGGAATTGGATAAGATCCTGCTGCTGAGCCAGATTTTTGAGGTCAGCACCGACTATCTGCTAAAGGATGAGAACACAGAAGAAGACTACGCGCCGGTATCGCAGGAAAGCGCGCCGGCGCTGCGGCGGGTCAGTATGGAAGAGGCCCGCAATTTCATCCGGCTCCAGCAGTACGCGGCCCCCAGGATCGCGGTGGGCGTCGTCCTCTGCATCCTGTCGCCCACGATCCTGCTGTTCCTGCTCGGCATAGCGGAATCCGGACTTTACGGCCTTTCCAAAGAATGGGCCAGCGGTATCGGCGTCATTACCCTGCTGCTGATCATAGCGGCCGCCGTCGCCATTTTCATTATCTTCGGTTCGCCCCTCGATAAATATGACTATCTGGAAAAAGAGAGCTTCGATCTGGAATACGGTGTCTCCGGCATGGCAAAAGAAGCTCTCGAAGCGGAAACCCCGGCCTGCACCGCCAGGATCACCTGCGGCGTGGTGCTGTGTATCCTCGGCGCGGTTCCTCTGCTGGCTGCTTCGCTTATCACAGACAATGGGCTGGTACTCATGGGCTGCCTGGATCTGCTGCTGCTCATGATCGCCGCGGCCGTTTATCTGTTCATCACCGCCTCTATGCGCAAGGAAGTGTACGAAAAGCTGCTGCAGGAGGGCGAATTTACCGATAAAAATAAGAAACTGAACCGCATCATCGGAAAGGTCGCCGTCATCTACTGGCCTGTCGTGCTGGCTGTCTACCTGTGGTGGAGCCTCCATGGCTTCACGAATCTGAAATGGGAAATGCTCATGAACCCGTCCTCCCTGGATACGCTCGCAGTATCCTCACCCTGGGCCGTTACCTGGGTCATCTGGCCGGTGGCGGGCGTCGGCTTCGCCGCGGTCGCCGGGATCTGCCGGCTGCTGCAGAAGGACTAAAGCGCACAAAAGCCCCATGGCCGCGGGGGATTTCCCGCTCCATGGGGCGTTCTCAGACAGTCGGTGCGTGGGAGGATGCACCGTCAATTCTTATTTCTGCGTTCCTTCTCCATTTCGTTTTATCGCTGCGCGGCCTGCCGCCATTCCCGTTTCCCGCTCAGTCATCTGCCGGCGCTGCTGCCTTTTTCTTTTCCATACGGTTTGGCCGCTGCAACCAGTCTCTGCTTTTGACTCTTACTCCATCGGCTCCCGCCCCGCGCAGTTTCTGCCCCGCATGCGCTTCTTCCTTATCGCATAACTCTTCCCCGCACGCCGCCTCTATACCGCGCACGCTTCTCTCACCGGGCGCAGTTCTTTCACGTCCCACGCCTCCTTCGCCGCGCGCGGTTCATACACCTGCGCCACATCAAACCCGCACTTCCTGGCCTCCGCCTGAAAATCTTCCCCGAAGTGCATACAGGTGACACGCGCCCGCAGTTCCTCCGGTACGCTCTCGCACAACTTTTTTAATGAACAATGCGACGGGTGCTGCTTCTCCTTAAACGTCGCCTCCTGATAAACATGGGCCACTTCCCCCGTTTTAAGGCGGTTCAGCACCTCCTCCGGCATCACGTTCGCGTCGCCGCTGTAAAAAACCGTCTCATTTCCATCCGAAAGATAGTACCCGAAACACCTCATATGAAGCGCATGCACCACCTCCAGAGGCTTCACCCGGATCCCTCCCGGGAACGCCTCCGCAAACTCCGTCCGGAATTCATACTCCTCTTCTTCAATTCCCGTCAGCTTCAATATGACCGCCAGCGCATGGTCCGGCGACGCGACAAGCACCGGTTTGCCCAGCACATGCCTGCAATACGAGATAAACGAACCCAGACTGCCGATGTGGTCGGAATGGAGATGCGTGATCAATATATTAACCGCCTCGCATTCCGCCAGCTCCGGGCGATCCGCCATGCAGCCAAACACGCTTTCCCCGCAGTCCATCAGATATAACTGCTTTCCCGCCATGAAAAACGCACTGTTGCTGCCCCAGGAAGGGTTGTACGCCGCGCCGATACCAAGAAATTTCATTCTCATTTCAGCCCTCCTATATCGGTAATATTCCATTTTATTTTTCTTTGTTTCGTGCCGCTTTTCATCCTCACCTGCTTTCTCCTGCTCTCTTCCGCGCCGCCGCGCTTTGTCATTCCTCACTCCGGACGCCGGGGCCCCGTTCTCTTCCGCCGCGTTCCCTGCATCCGTTCCCGCCATTCCTCGCTCCGGACGCCGCCTCTCCGCTCTCTTCCGCCGCGTCCGCCGCGCGTCCGCCCCTCATGCCGGCGCTCAGAAGCTGTAACCATTTTCCTTCAGCCACACCGCGCACTGGGCCGTCCAGTCCGTCTGAATAATGCCGAACCCTTTTTTCGCCAGCCAGCCCCAGCCGTCCTCCGGCCTGCCCAGGACGGAAACGTCGTCGTTGTGACCTGCGGTCAGCGGCACCTTTTCATTGTAAATCAGCGTATTTCCCCACAGCACCAGGCCTTTCGCGCGCATTCTGTCTATATATTCCTGCTGCGCTACCGGCGATTCCTCCGTCGCGAACACCAGCTCCGCGCCGACCATGTGAATATTCATCCGCCCGATCTGCTCCGTGGCCGTATCCTGTTCCTTGTAAATGGGCATATACATATAGTTGGGGGCGCACGCCTCCACCTCGGCCAGCAGATGCGGCTTCGGAGCCGTTTTCAGCAGAATCTGATCGCGCATCCCGTGACGCTCCACGCACCGCACCGCGTCCGCCAGGAACCCGTCGCACCGGTCCAGGTTCAGCAGGCAGCGGCCCTTGAAATGTTCCAGCACGTCGTCAAAAAGCTCCACGCCGTAATGGGTTTCGTTGCGGTCCGCGTTCAGATACCGGAGCTGCCGCACCTCCGCCTCCGTCATTTTCGTCACGTCCGCCTGCACCTTGAACTGATGGGACTCCTTGCCCGTATGGAACACCATGATCTGCCCGTCCGCGGTCTTAAACAGATCCAGTTCCACGATCGACGCCCCGTTTGCGACCGCGATCTCAAACGCCGGAATCGTATTGCAGGGAATATTCGCCCCGCAAAGCCCCCGGTGCGCAGCCACCATTACTCCTTTTTTATCAAACCATTCCTTCAGCTCGTTCATGCTTTTTTCCGCCCTCCTGTGATCGTTTTACCTTGTATCCGCCTGCGGAACAGGCCGCAAACCGTGTTTCTATTCTGCCGTAAACCCGCCCGCCTGTCAATACATTAATCCATTTCATCCGTATCCAGATCCGGGCCGAAATTCTCCGCGATGTACTGCGTCATCCTGGGAATGTGGTTCGCGTACTGGAGATTCATTCCCCGCTCGCTGTAGGCTTTTTCATAAAGCTCAGCGCTCTCAAAATCCGGAATTTTGCTGGGGCCGCCGCCCGGCCAGCCGCGCTTCCGGATCTGATGCCCGTCCATCGCCATATACGAATCCAGCTTTTCAATAAACGCACAGAAACGCTCCAGCTCCGGATGCTCCTTTGCGTAGCCGCTTAAATAGCTCCACGAATCGCCCTGCGCAGGGCCGGACGCCGACTGCAGAAACATGGAATAAATCGATACCTCCAGAGCGTCCGTCCGCGTCTCTATTTCCAGCAGGTCTTCCGCCGTAAAGGAGCCGATGTCCTTCTGATCCACCATCGCGAAGCACCGTCCGCGCAGCGCCAGCAGAACCTCGTAAAAGCTCGGCAGCTTACAATCCGACACCTTGCGGGAACGGTCCAGCAGAGACAGCTGCTGCAGCTGCGCATACGTCCAGTCGCAGATGGCCTCCGAATCCGGCAGACCGTTCTTGCCCTTCATTTCCTTTACATTGGTATACGTTCCCAATACGCCGTCGTGGCTGAGAACCAGTACGTGATCCCTGGTCATCTGCAGGTCCATCTCGATCACATCCGCGCCGAGAAACGCGGCGGAAAGTATGCCCTCCAGGGAATCTTCCGGATAATATACCACGTCGCCGCGGTGCGCCACCGACATCAGGCGCCCGGACGGATTGGTGATCGCGTACAGCTTTTCCCCAAAATCCGTCATCCAGTCCGGTACCGTGTATTCATCCTTCCACACGGGGACAAAAGAATCCGGATCGAGAGCCAGCGGATTAAACAGAGAGGTGTCGAAATGATAGCGGTATTCCTCCTCCAGCCCGCCGGTTTCCAGAAGCTCCGGCAGCATTTCCGCCGCGCTCTCCGCCGCGAAGCCGCTGCCGAAACGCACCGTAATCTTCCCGGCTTCCCGGCGGATCACATAATCGTAATAAAACAGTTCTTCATCCGGCTGCAGGGCGGCCCGGTTCGTATCTCCGAAGAGGATCTCAAACTCCGTCTCCGCCGCCGAATCGTCGCTAACCGGTACCGCCGCTCCATCCGCTCCGGCTTCCAGTCCCGCCTTCAGCGTCAGCGCCGCGTTTTTCACGCGTTCCGGCGCATCCTTCGCATAGACAATCTGATAGCTTTCCGTCGTTTCATTCATCAGATTTTTCTCGCTGGCGGAACTGTCAGCCGGGTGTTCCCTTCAATTCTTCATCGTGTTCTCATTATACCACTCGATCCAATCGTAGTAACCGTAGGTCTCCAGGCTCTGCTTATAGGTGTTCCAGCTCTCGTCCGTCACGCCGTTCACAATGCTCGTAGACGCGAAGTTGGTGATCATCGGGAAGAGGTCTGTCTCAATCAGCGTCCGATCCGCCACCGCGTCCGGATCCTCGATGCAGCTCGGCATGTACTCGTCCTGCAGCCATCCCGAAACCGTATTCATCAGAATTGTACGGCAGGTGGCAGACTGATACGGATCGGCAGGCTTAAATTCCCCTTTGTAGAGAACGCTTCCGTCTGGCCCGTCCGGTACCAGATCGTCGTAAGAGACCAGCACGCATCGATCGTTGAAGCCCAGCGTCTGCTGCAGGTTGCTTCTCGTCCAGTCCGGATGATCCTTCATCACCTGAGAATCAATATAATCCTCGCTGCTGTAATACTGACCGTCCTTCTCGTTCCAGACCAGGCCCATCTCGCCCATCCTGCTGATCAGCTTCAGCTCACGGGTGCTGGACATATAATCCCACCAGTGCAGCAGCGCCGGTACGTTCGAGCAGGTCGCGGAGATCGTGAAGCCGAATTTTTTGGTAGCGTCATACTGACTTGTTCCATCATGGACAGGCTCTACGCCGTCGAGTCCCTTCACCCACAGAAGCTCCCATTCGTCGGGATTCAGGCCCTGATGAACCGGCGAGAACATCATCGCCACGCCGTACAGATCGCTGCTCAGCTTCGTGGTATATTCGTCCTTGGTCTGCGAGAAACCTTCCGGATCCAGCAATCCGGCATCGTACAGTTTGTTCAGCCACTCCAGCCACGCACGCCATTCATCCGTATCGGCAGTCGGAGTCACTACGCCGTTTTTGACCATCTTGAAACGGCCGTTCGTACCGTCTTTCGCGTTGGCAATACCGAAATAGTTCGCGGTATGCCCGATATTTATGTTGGAATCTTTGTCAGCGAAGCCGAACGGAATTTCGTCGCTTGGATCCCCGTTGCCGTTGGCGTCCTGATCCCGGAACGCGCACAACACCTCGTACAGTTCGTCGGTCGTTGTCGGCATGTCCATATTGACCCGATCCAGCCAGGTCTTATTAATCATGATCAGCCAGTTCACCCAGTCATAGGAGCTGCTGGCCACAGAGCTCGTGGGCAGGGAACGAATGGAGCCGTCCGGCCATCTGAGCGCCTCGATCCCGTTCGGATACGCCGTCTGGATCGTGGCCAGCGTAGCCGGCGCGTAGGTCTCCAGCGACCCGTCGCTCAGATCATAGAAACGGTCGATATTCGTGCCGATCGTATTCTGGCTGATGTTCTGCAGGAACGCGTCGGGCATGTCCCCGCTGGCCAGCATCAGGTTCACACGCTCCGTCCAGGCCTGCGACGAAAGCACGGTCCAGTTGATATGTATCCCCGTCGCCTCTTCCGCCAGCTGGACGATCAGCTTCTCGCTCGGATCCGTCGACAGATCGGCGCTGCCGTTCTGCGTGTAAATGTTCAAAGTCGTCCCGGCGAAATAATCTACCGGAAGCCCGTTGGGCATAATGTTGTCCGCTTCAGCCGCCTGCGTCGTTTCTTCTCCCTGCGCCGCCGCTGTAGTCGCTGCCGCCGTCGTTGCTGCCGCGGTTGCTGCCGCCGTCGTTGCTGCCGCTGTCGTCGCCGCCGTCGTGCCGGAAGCCCCGTTTCCTCCGCAGCCGGTCATTGCGGACGCGGCCAATACCATCGCCATTGTTGCCGCCAAAACCTGTTTCTTCATAAAATACCCTCCTGTTTTTGATTGTATAGATAATCTTCCTGTTACAAACATTTTCTTAAACGCCCATCAGCCCTTCACGGAACCGATCATGACGCCCTTTACAAAATATTTCTGGATAAACGGATATACGCAGAGGATCGGGAGCGTCGAAACCACGATCACACTGTAGCGAATCGTCGCCGTCATCTGCTGCAGCTGCATCATCACCTCCGCGTCTTCCTCCAAATCGGATGCCGCCGTCGTCTGAAGCAGAATCTCCCTCAAAAACACCTGCAGCGGATACTTGTACCTGTCCGTCAGGTAAATCAATGCGTTGAAATAAGCGTTCCAGTGGCTGACCGCGATATACAGCACCATAACCGCGAAAATCGCTTTCGACAGCGGTACGACCACCGATATGAAAAATGTACCGTTTCCGCAGCCGTCGATGGTCGCGGCATCCAGAAGCTCATCCGGAATATTGCCCCGCATGAACGACCTTACGACGATAATATTGTGGACCGAAACACTGCTCTGCAGGATCATCAGGAGCCGGGAATTAACCAGGCCCAGCGAATTGATCAGCAGGTAGGTCGGGATCAGGCCGCCGCCGAAATACATGGTAAAAATAAACAGCTTCATCAGTATCCCGCTGCCCGGCAGATCCCTTCTGGAAAACGCGTAGCCGGCCAAAATCGTTGTAACCGCGCCGAACAGCGTACCGCCGACCGTATAAATAATGGTGTTCATGTACCCGCTCCAGATCCGCCAGTCCTCAAACACCCTCTGGTAGCCCAGCAGATGGAAGCCCTTCGGCCACAGCAGCAGCGTTCCGGAATTAATCAGCTTGTAATCCGTGACGGAGGCCACCAGAATAAACCACAGCGGGTAAATCGTAATCACCACCATCACGATCAGGAACGTGTTGGCGAGGGCGTCGAACAGGCGGTTATCCCAGGATTTCTTAATCATTCTTCCCGTTTTTGCCATAAGCCGCCTCCTTACCACAGACTGGAACCGCTCACCTTATCCGCCGTCTTATTGGCAATGATAAGGATGATAAAATTGATGATGTTATTGAACAACCCAATCGCCGCCGAATAGCTGAACCTCTGATTCTGCAGACCCATCTTGTAAACATAGGTCGAGATCACCTCTGACGCTGTGATGTTCAGGGAGTTCTGCATCAGATATACCTTCTCATAGCCTACCCCCATGATATTGCCGAGCCGCAGGATCAGCATGATAATGACGGTCGGAAGAATCGACGGGATATCAATGTGGAGGATCCGCTGAAGCTTGTTCGCGCCGTCCACCTGCGCCGCGTCATGCAGTTCCTGATCCACGCCTGTCAGCGCGGCCACGTAAATGATGGAACTCCAGCCCATGCCCTTCCAGATGCCTGACCAAACGTAAATGTGCGGAAATGCCGAGGCGCTTCCCATGTAATACGTATCCCTGGAACCTCCGAAAAACTCCACGAGCAGATTGATAACTCCGTTCCTGGGAGACAAAAACATGGAGATCATGCCGACCAGTACCACGGTTGAAATGAAATGCGGCATATAGGTAATGGTCTGGACAAATTTCTTGGCCCGCATATTCTGGACATTGTTGATAAACAACGCCAGCAGAATCGGAAACGGAAAGCTGATCAGGGAATAGAGGCTGATCACGATCGTATTCTTCAGGATGGTCCAAAAGCGGGGCGTATCAATAAAAGTCTGAATCCATTTCATTCCGACCCACGGACTGCCCCATATGCCTTTCACCGGCTTAAAATCCCTGAAAGCGATCTGGATTCCATACATCGGCCCATAGTGGAAAATGAAAATATAGAGCGCCGCCGGAAGCAGAAACAGATACAGAAGCCAGTTCCTTTTAATCAGCCGCCGTGTTCTCTCCCTTGCTTTCTGTTTCGCCGCTTTTGCGGCCGCTCCGGATTCCGCGGAGATTTTTTCTCTCATCGTATTCCCCCCTTCGTGCCGTCTGATGCGTATGTATTCGTCAATTCCGCCACCCTCCTCTTTACTGTAGCTGATAACCGGTTAATGAGTTTCTTCAGGTACCCTTGTGGTTTGATTATACTTCATGTCGTGAAACGTGTCAATATTGTTTTTAAAAATTTTTTATATACTTTTTAACATTTTTTTATATTTGCAAAGGTGTATTCTGATAAAATTTGGCAATCATGCAGGATCAAATGCAAAAGCAGAGACAATCCCTTGACAAATCAGTCAATACGCATTCAAAAACATTCAATATGAAATACGGCGCTCTGCACGGTCTCGCATAAGCCGGAGACGCACAGGAAAGGCGCGGATATCTGCCCGGCAGGAAAACCTGCCAATACGCGGATTTCAGCCAAATACGCGGATGTTCCGCGTTAATTCCATGGCCGTTTCCCAGGATTCCGCACCCGCTCCGCGGTTGTTCCGCGCCGTTTGAACAGGGAAATTTTATTGAAAAAAGCAGAAATACGCAAAAATAAGATTGACACGTTTCGCAATTTAGTAGTAGACTATAAGAGAGGACCCGCATGCGTCCGGAAATGCAGACGCTTCAGCGGGCAGTCACGCACGGCAGCGCGGGAAGAAAGAGGCCGGACACGGCTGTAAACGCGGCCCTGCCTCTGCTGCCATAGCAGCGCAGGAACGTGCGAAAAAAAGTTCCCGCCGGCAGCCGGAGTACGCGGCAAGGCGGCCGGCAAAAGAAGCAGTACAGCTAAGAACCGCAGCCATTTTACAGGAGGCATACAGTATGAAATCCTATGAAATCTTCGCAAACCACGCCCATGTTTTTCAGGAACAGGTGCGCCCGGACGGAACCATCGGCGAACTGCTGCGGATCATGGATCTCTGCGGCATTTCAAAGGCGGTTGCGTTTGCGCCGTTTTCCAAATACTTTGACGACAGCGAATACAGCGACCAGAACCGCTGGCTGGCGGCGCAGATCCGGAACCAGGACCGGCTGTACGGCTTCGGCATCGTCAATATTGAAAAAGGGAACCTGAAAGAGCAGGTTCACGCGATCCGCGGCCTGGGACTGCGCGGGATCAAGATCCACCCGGCGGTGCAGAAATTAAAAATCGACTCGCCGGAGGCATTTGAAATCTACGAGGCGGCGCAGGATGAGGGACTGGCGCTCTCCTTCCACACGGGCATCCACTGGCACCGGATACGGGACTACAATGTACTGCTTTTCGACGAGGTAGCCTGGCATTTCCCGGCGTTGCGGTTCAGCATGGAACATGTGGGCGGGTACTCCTTTTTCCGGGAAGCCGTAGCGGTGATGTCCAATAACAGGAAGAATGTGTTCGCGGGGCTGACCAGCGTGTCCGACCGCGGGAAAAACAAATACTGGTATCTGGACGACCAGCAGCTTAAGGATCTGTTCTGGCTGACCGGCTGCGGGCGGAGCATATTCGGGCTGGATTTCCCCTACAACCGGGAAGACCAGACGATGCAGGATATCGGGCGGCTCCGCTCCCTGGGACTGAGCGAGGAGGACGAGGCGCGGATCTTCGGCGGAAACCTGCTGAAATTTTTAGGCGAGCAGACCGACAGCACGGCGGCAAAAGGCTGACGGCAGAAGGAGGTATATTTCAAAATGGGAAAATGGCAGAGATTTTTGTATCAGCCGGTGCTCCCCCTCGGGGAAGACGGCAGGAGAGTCACAGGCAGCGAAGAACACATCCGGCTTTCCCGGCGCGCGGCCGGGGAGGGCATGGTGCTGCTTAAAAACCAGGATAACTGTCTTCCCCTCGCCCCAGGCGCAAAGGTAGCCCTGTTCGGCAAGGGCACCATCGACTATGTCAAGGGCGGCGGCGGAAGCGGCGACGTAACGGTCGCTTACATACGGAACCTGTACGACGGCATGAAGCAGATGGAAAGCCAGGGACGGGTGGAACTATTCCACGAGCTTCCTCAATTCTACGAAAAAGAAATTGCCGGACAGTTCGCAGAGGGCGCCATCCCCGGCATGACCCGGGAACCGGCTCTGCCCGCCGGTCTGCTTGAGCGGGCCAGAGCCGCCGCGGACACAGCCGTTGTGAGTTTCTGCCGTTTCTCCGGAGAATCCTGGGACCGCGTGTGCGGCAGCCAGGACATCCCGGAAAACAGCCACCGCTACCTGAAAATGGGCGCGGCTATTTTCGAGAGGGGCGACTTCTACCTGTCGTGCGCGGAAGAGGCGCTGCTCGACGCGGTATGCCGGAATTTCCCGCGCGTGATCGTTGTAATGAACGTGGGCGGCATGGTCGACGTCAGCTGGCTCCGGGACAACAACCGCATAACCGCGGGTCTGATGGCGTGGCAGGGCGGCATGGAAGGCGGCATGGCCATCGCGGAAGTTCTCTGCGGCGATGTAAACCCCTCCGGGCGGCTGACGGATACATTTGCCGCCGCACTGGAAGATTATCCCTCCAGCGACACGTTTCACGAGTCGGATGATTATGTAAACTATACGGAAGATATTTACGTCGGCTACCGGTACTTCCAGACGCTGCCGGGCGCTGCCTCCAAAGTAATCTATCCGTTCGGCTTCGGCCTGTCCTACACCACTTTTTCCGCCAGCCTGCTGGACGCCTGCTGCCGGGAAGGCCAGCTCTGCTTCCGCGTCCGGATCACCAATACGGGCGCGCGGGCCGGCCGGGACGTGCTTCAGATTTATTACAGCGCGCCGCAGGGAAAGCTGGGAAAACCCAGCCGCGTCCTGGCCGCTTTCGGCAAAACCGGCCTTCTGAATCCGGGGGAGGAGCAATACCTGACCCTTTCATTTCCGGTTTCCTCCATGGCTTCCTATGACGACACCGGAAAGGTTCGCGCCAGCGCCTGGATCCTTGAACCCGGAGATTATACATTCTTCATCGGAGAAAATGTGCGGGATGCCGCGCAGATCAGCTTCGTCTACCGCCAGGAAGACGTACTGATGACGGAGCAGCTGACCCCGCAGGCCGGCCCCCACAAGCTTCCCCGCAGGCTGTTAAGCGACGGAAGCTATGAAGAGCTGCCCATGGACGATCCCGTCGAAGAACCGGGACTCCCGCGCCAGGACACCGCGCATCTGGACGCCTGCTCCCCGGCCGTGCGCGGCGTCGGCCGGCTTACCAGCAGCCGGCGCAGGCAGCTTCAGCCTTTCCAGCTCCTGAAAGTTGCGGAAGGCAGGCTGTCCCTGGACGATTTCATCTCGCAGCTCAGCGACGACGATCTGATCCATCTGCTGGGCGGACAGCCCAACACAGGCGTGGCCAATACCCAGGGCATGGGCAACCTTCCGGAGTACGGCGTTCCCAACGTGATGACCGCCGACGGCCCCGCGGGGCTGCGCATCGTCGCCGACCGCGGCGTATGCACCACCGCTTTCCCCTGCGCGACGCTGCTGGCCTGCACCTGTGACACGGCGCTGGTGGAACAAATCGGCGCGGCCGCCGCGGAAGAAGTCAAGGAAAACAACATCGGCATCTGGCTGACCCCCGCCATGAATATTCACCGGAGTCCGCTCTGCGGCCGGAATTTCGAATATTATTCCGAAGACCCTCTGATCGCCGGCAAGATGGCCGCCGCTCTGATCCGCGGCATCCAGTCTCAGCATATTGGGGCCTGTGCCAAGCATTTTGCCTGCAACAACAAGGAAACCAACCGCCGGAACAGCGACTCCCGCGTCTCGGAGCGCGCCCTGCGCGAGATCTATCTGAAAGCGTTCGAGATCGCCGTAAAGGAATCGCAGCCGTACATGATCATGAGTTCCTACAATCTGCTCAACGGCGTGCGTACATCGGAAAACCGGCAGCTATTGACGAATATCCTGCGCGGAGAATGGGGGTATACCGGCATGGTAACCACCGACTGGGGGAATTTCGGAGAACATTACCGGGAAGCCAAAGCCGGCAACGACATCAAAATGGGAACCGGCTACCCGGAACGCGTCAAAGAGGCGCTGGATCGCGGCCTGATCACCCGCGAGGAAATCGCGGTCTGTGCGAAACGAATACTGGAAATGATTCTGAAGCTCGACTGAGCGGACGGACGGCCCCGCAGGATCCTCTCATCCGCGAGACGTTTGTCCGTGCGGCAGAAACATACGCCGCGCCACCGCCCCATCCAAACATCGCGCGCCCGTCCGTGAATTCATTTGTTTAACAGCACGAGCGCGCATATCCGGGCGTTTACGCGGCAGCGAATATACCCTGATTAAAAATCCATGTCAAATACGGCGCCCCATCTGCGTGCAGCTCGCACCATTCAGACGGGACGCCGGCTCTTTCAGCTTCACGCGGGACATATCGCTCCAGCAGCTCAGCGAACTTCACCATACAGAATACGCTCCAGCAGCGGATACAGGCTCTGCGCCATTCTCATAAATCCCAAAGAATTAGGATGCGTTCCGTCGACCGTACATTCCTGCCGCCCTTCATTCCCGAAAAATGTCCCTCCGTCCAGGAACCAGACATTTTCATCCCCGGCGGTCCTGGCATTTTCATACGTCCGTCGTACCGCCTCCCGCCTGGCTTCAGCATCCGCAGGATTTTTGTCCGTATCCGGGCGGCTAAGCATGACAATGGGAAGCTTGGGCCAGGCTTTCCGCACGATCTGGAAAAAAACTTCATGAGTCGCGCGAAGATGTTCCGCATCCGGCGCGTTGTGATCGTAGTCATACACAAACAGACTCATTTCGGAAAGACCGGCGATGTATTCGGCAAACTCCGTCTCTCCCTTTGCTTTTCCGGAAAATCCGAAATTCCGGACATCCGCGTCCAGCCACCTGCCCAAAACACTGGTATAAGACGTGCCCGTCCTGCCGGCGCAGCCGCCTTCCGTGATCGAAGAACCATAAAACACGACAGGCTTCGCCGTCCGATACTCCGGCGCTTCCCGAAATACCGCCTGCTCCTCCACGCCGATCTCCATCCCCAAAAGAAGATCGTTGCGGGGCAAATTCACCGTGACCGTTTCCAATCGGTCCCCTTTCGTGAACAGCTTCTCTACGACGATCTCCTGGTCCGTATGGACCTTCGGAGCAATGTATCCCAAATAAGCCGAGGACCTGCCGCTTCCCAGATAGATATCCGCCCCGGCCGAACCGGACAGGGGAATATTGATGTCCTCCCTGCAGGCATCCAGCGTCATACGGATCAGGACCCGCGGCGAATCCGTCTCAAACCGCACCCGGCCGCCCGCGCACCGACGTCCCAAAAACTCATACTGAGGCATTTTTTCCAGCATATATGGCGGCAGCCTCCAGAACCGACGCCCCTCTTTGTCCGCCACCGCCAGGCCGTAAAGCCGAAGCGGCGCTTCCGGCAGAGCCGCGATTTGAAAACCATGTTCTGTATACATGTCCATTTCCTTCCATTTTGATTCGGATAAGCCCCAGCCGGAACGCCCGCCTTTTGTCCGAAGCTTTTTCGCGGCCGACCCGATCCTTCGCGCTTACAGCTCCGCCGTTTCGCCCGGTTTTACCTCGCAGCTGCCATACGCAGTCTGAAAATACAGCGTCCTCGCCGTCGGATTATACACCATACTGCCGTCCACGCTGAACACAAGCTGCTGAAACGCCTGAACATACTCGTAAATCTCCAGGTTCGTCGCGTACCAGATGTCTTCCCGGCCGCCCGTGTACTCTGCAAATTCCTCGATCACATTCCAGTTATCATTCTGCTCAAACTCATAGCTGTGACCCCAAAGATAGAAAAGCCAGGGCGCCCTGGACGTATTTTTCTCCACAAATTTCCGGGCCAGCTCCATCAGCTGCGGATCCTTATGGTGGCAGGTCGCCTTCAAGCGCAGCCAATCCTCCGGAATATCGAATTTACCGGTCGTAATGGTCGTCCGGGCGTATACAATGCCGCAGGTTTTCAGACATTCCACCACCTCGTCATTGAACGTTCCGTAGGGATACGCCATCCCCCTTACCAGCCGATGAAACTGCTTCTCCAGGTTTTCCCGGTCGCAAAGCACTTCTCTGGTGCAGCGGTTCTGCGGCAGCTGTTCCAGGAAAGGATGCGTCAGCCCATGAACCGCGATCTCCATCCCGCTGTCCGTATACAATGCGTCCACCTGCTTCCTCGTCATGCGCCGGTGCACGTTCCCCTCTTCATATACCGTTCCCTCCGGCGCATAAAGGCCGCTGTTCAAATTGAACGTTCCTTTCAGTCCATGGGCCTTCATGATCGCAATCAGTCTCTCGTCCTGATCCACGCCGTCGTCATAGCTCAGCGTCAGCGCTTTGGATCTGCCGCCCGGAAAGCGCATAAACATTGCAGCCTTCTTTTCTTCACCGCTTTTTTCCCATGCCATAGCCTGTCAATCCCCTTTCTTTCTGTTCCATTCCCATTCTCTGTTTCTTAAAGCAACCTTCCAACCGTTCCTGTATGACGGTTCTCCCTGATTATATCACAAATATTGAAACGTGCCAAATATTTTTCGATAAATTATTTACAAACCGGCGTTTTTTACGTTATAATAAATGCAGGGATATCCGACACTCGCCGATATTCAGAAGCGTTCTTCGTTCAAAACGGTTCAATATCAGAAAAGGAGAATCATTATATGGCAACCATCAAAGATATCGCCAGGGAAGCTGGCGTGGCACAAGGAACTGTATCCAACGTACTGAACGGTAAAGGGAACGTGAGCAGCGACAAGATCCGGCTCGTAGAAGAGGCCGCGGCGAAACTCGGATATACTGTCAACCGACGGGCCAAACTGCTCCGCAAAGGCGCTTCCAACATATTGGCCGTCCTGCTGCCCAATATATACGACCGGCATTATACCGATTTCTACCTTTCTTTCAAACATTATGCGGAAACCTGCGGTTACTCCGTAAGTCTGTACTTATCCGCCGACAGCCCGGAAGATGAAAAAAAACAGCTGGCCGCCATCCGCTCCGAAGGCGTAGCCGGATTGGCCGCGTTCAGCTGCCAGCCCAACGCGAGGCAGGATATTTACGCTTCCATCGGATTCTCGCCCGAACAGCTCGTGTTTGTAGAGCGGCGTCAGAAAGAAACCTACTCTTACTTCGGCTTTGATTATGAAAAGGCGGGCCGCGAACTGGCCGCTGAAGCGCTGAACCGGAATTTCCGCGAAATTGCCGTCGTCACCGAAAGTCTGACTTTTTCCTGCGAGCGTTTGTTTCTGGACAGTTTCCGCTCCGTTCTGGAAAATTCCCACTGCCAGATCCATATGGTGCAGACCAATTCTCTCCACTGCAACAACCATTTCCTCCAGCTTCTGGAGGAAACCGCAGGACTGGACGCAGTATTCATGACCAACTATGGACTGGCCCAGACATTTTCCGGCATCCAGCAGACCTTCCATCCGGATTATAAATGCGAAGTATATACGCTTTCGCCCCTGTTTACAATGCCCTCCAGAGGCATCCATTGCTATGAACTGAATTACCGTCTTCTCGGGAAAAATGCCGCTGAACGCCTGATGGAAGCGCAAACGGCTCCGCAGACGCCGCCTGCGGCCGCCATTCTGGCAAACGCCGGCATCCGCTGCTGGACCGCGGCCCCCCGCAGGCAAAGCGAATGCAAATCCCTTACACTGCTTACCCTGGACAGCCCCACCGCCCACGTCATTAAAAGCCTGTCAAAGCTCTACACCGACGCAACCGGCATTCAAATAAAAATCGTGATCAGCTCCTATGACGGGCTTCATGAAATTCTGAAGGACCTAGGCAATATTTCCGTCTTTGACGTGATCCGCCTGGATCACACCTGGCTTTCCTGGTTCGGCTCACAGATTTTTTCGCCCATGCAGCCGCTGTCGGCAGACCTAGAGCAAACGCTGCAAACCTTCATACCGGGACTGATTCCGAAATATTCCCACGTGGGGGATATCCTGTACGCCCTTCCGATTACGCCCAGCGTGCAGATGCTGTTTTACCGGCGCGACCTGTTTGAGACCGTAGCCCTGCAGCGTCTCTATAAGGAACAATATAAATGCGAACTGACGCCGCCCACCGATTACGCCAGTTTCAACCGCATCGCCCGGTTCTTTACCAAAAAATTCAATCCATTATCGCCCGTCACCTACGGCACCACGCTCACACTGGGCAACAGCGGCGTCGCGGCAACCGAGTACCTGTCCCGATATTTCAGCCATACCGGCAATCTGTTCTCGCCGGACGGCAACCTTCTGCTGGATGGCCCCACCGGCCTGACCGCCATGAACGAGCTGGCCGAGACCCGTCTGTACGCCCCCGCGCGGCACAGCAGCTGGTGGCGGGAAACAGCCCGGGAATTTGCCCGGGGCGACACGGCCATGACCATTCTGTTCAGCAACTATGCCTCTGAAATCCTGGACTCTGGCTCGCTAATCACCAACAACATCGGCTATGCCATCGTCCCCGGCTCCAACCCGCTCCTCGGCGGAGGCAGCATTGGCGTCTGCCGCAACAGCAGACACCCGCAGGAAGCCATGGATTTCATCCGCTGGATATGCAGCGAAAACGTAACCACCGCCATGACGCTTCTGGGCAGCGTCTCCCCCTGCCACAAAACCTATGAAAACTACGAAGTGCTGGACACATACCCCTGGCTTTCTCTCACGCGGGAATGCCTGTCCGCCTCCCACACCAACCGGATCCCGCCCAACCTGAGCACCCATTTCAATGAGCGCCAGTTCCTGAGCATCCTGGGCATGGCCGTCAACAATGTCCTCAGCGAGACCATGGACGCCTCGGAAGCGCTCTCGTTCGCGGCCCAGGCCTACCGGCATGCGTTCCAGGGGGAGGGGAATGGGTGAGGGGATATAAAGCGGCAACGATGATACAAGGAATCATTAATCTCTTCTTTCGTCGTTGCCGGTATTTTTATTGTCTTCCGCGCTATTTTGCATAGTTTTAAGTCGGATTGTAACACGACCGTCATTTAGTGATTCCGTAAAAACAATTAAAAATTATTTTTAAAGCAACATTTTTTCTTTGAGGTTTGCTCTCCAAGTCTAAAATTTCTTCAAGCTCATTTTTACATGTCTGTAACTATCAAATTTATACCTAGCTTTTCAAAAAAACTTCAACGCGATAACCTCAATTACCCCTCAACATTCTTGGTCATGACCTCGTGCCGTATGACCAAAAAAGAAGTATAAGTGATAATACCTAATTCTTTCGCAAGATATTGCGAAAAATGGCGAAAAAAGCATTGACGCTCCTGCCAAAACTAATGTATAATCAGTGAATAGCAAATAGAGAGTAAATTTGAAAATCCAGATGAGGGAGGCGAACCGAATGAAAATCAGCTATAATAAGCTCTGGATCAAGCTTATTGAAAAAAGAATTTCCCCGGCAACGCTCCGAAAGGATCTAAGCCTCGCGACGGGAACAATGACAAAAATGCGAAAAAATGAGGAAGTCGCGCTGTCGGTTTTGCTACGAATCTGCAAATATCTCAATTGCAATATTGGAGACATCTGCGACGCAGTAAACACAGAGAAACCATTTTTAAAGATTTAAATGCCATATTACTATAATTGTGCCACTAATGAAATATTCTTATTAGTTATAAAAGGGGTATCGTATGATGCGAAATGAAGTAATCTATATTATATTTATATGTTTAGGCCTGGCGATGGCGACAGCTGCGTTAAAAGTATTTTTAATTAACATATCAGATGCCTATATAAAACGTAACAGAGAAGATCTTTTCAATACCGGTGATGCCTTGGCAATCAAATGCAGAGATATTGGCTGCAAATTGACAGAACAAATACAAATATACAATAATTACATTAATAGCCTCGGATTAAAACAGACTATAAGTTGTTCAAATTCGGTTGTCTCAAATGCTTCGAATAACGCGATAAAATTTATAATTAAATACTCAGATATAACGTATGATATGTTTAGTCTTGAACGGCTTGATTTTTGTTCTACTTTCATGAGAAATAGAGATAGTCTTTGTAATGATATGGATGAGTTGTATGAGCATGTAAAGTCTAAATTGCCCTTTTATGTAAGGTTATTTGCAACGAAACAAGAGGTTCCATATACAATTTGTGGCGTAGATTATAAGCTTGCCCTAGTAGAAAACCCCATCTTCTGTTTTTCATATGTTAGTCCTGCAGGTAAAAGCAAGCATAACTATGAGATTAATATTTCTGCAGAAATCATGAATAATTTACTAAAGAATGTTAGTTCGAAAATCAGTAAGCAAGGGTATGCAACCATACAACGTAACTCCATGACAAATGATTTAAGGGAAGCCATAAAGAAAAGAGATAATTATACCTGTTGCATATGCGGAAATAGTGTTTTTAAAGAGCCGAATCTCCTATTAGAGGTTGATCACATTATTCCGATTTCTAAGGGAGGCACCACGACTGCTAGTAATTTGCAGACGTTATGCTGGCGATGTAATCGAGAAAAAGGTAATAGTATAATAGGCCAAGACCATTAAAAATCATATCAATTAAAACGAATCCAAGAGTATATATGAGTAAAAAGAAGCTTCCGTAGATAAAGTAGTCGCAATATAACGGAATAAACCCCGGCTAATGAGAATAACGATTTGTTATACATTTTACTAAAGATGGAAAAAGTACGGAGCGGTTCAGTCTATACTCCGCACTTTTTATTTTCCCAACCTATCTGACAAATGCCGTAATTAAATTTATCCTAAAAATTTCTTACAGACACCAGCAGAATTTCCTATCAAAGTGTTAGACTCTATGCCATAAAATAGAGCTGCTTCTTTGGTTCGTTTGATATTTGGTCAAAGAAGCAGCCCTTAAACTTTAGTTTTCAAGTGGGTTTTAGCTGTTCGTTTCTAATTGCTTTTATTAATAATATACTATTACCTTTCTCTAAAATATATATCACTATTGCAAATTACTATCATGGATTAGTAATCATAACACCATTGGTATATGTCGTTTTCTTTTCATGCCCATTTTCATCTGACTTTACTTCATGATATGTTTTAACTCGATAATAATACCCCACCGGATAACCACTTAGTACCTCATCAATAGATGCAATAGATACATTTTCGAATTCTTCTATAATAGTTTCTTCCGTAATCCATCCTGTAGTCGCCCCTTCAGTTTCTCTTCTTTGTAATCTTAAAGTAAGCTTTGCCCAAGGTACAGTAATATATAAATCCGTTTCTCCTCGAACTCCAATATTTCCATATCCTTCATTTGTTATATCAGAAAATGCCACTGCTATTGTGGAACTACGTTGTGCCCCCGTTATAATCATTTTAGACACTTTTACATTTTCTGGCAGTAATACCGACTCATCCGCGGCATATCCAGACATACATAATAATCCGCTCAAAATAATGCATAAACTTACTACTTTAAATAAATTTCTTTTCATACGCAATCTCCTCATTTTTCATTAATAAATAACCCACTTGAAAACTCTAGCTACCATAATATCGCATTCCTTTTACTATTTTTATAAACTCTTCTTCTTCAACTATCCCTATAAAAAAATAATAATTTTTTCCATTTACATATTGAGCACTAAATTCTATCTCATTATCCTCAAGATTATTTATAGATATAGATATTTTCTCGTTCAGATTATCATTATCTACCTCTCCATATTCTATTCTATCTGATATTTGGTCAAATGAATCATCCACTGCTCTTATAATTTGATAAAAATACACGTACCTATCTTCATAGGTAAAAATCATTCTTGCAACCCCTCGTGCTATATTAATATTGTCAAAATCCATCCCCTCCGGCATATAAGAAAACTCTATCACGCGTATTCCTGTTTCTTCCTTGATTCTCGTATATGCCTTTTCTAATTCTTCATCAGCAATAAAATTCTCTGCATTATCCACAACTGCCTCTCTATCACTTCTATTCACCCCCACATACTCATACATCTTCGATCCAATAACCTGAATTCCCGGTGAAAAAAACACCGTTCCCAACATCACTGCCACAGCCGCTATTCCCACCCATTGCCATAAACCATTGCTTTGTCTTTCAGCCTCAGGGGCCTTTTCTTTCCCTGCAAGCGCTCCGGTTTTTCGCCAAAACCTTCTCCCCTTTCTTATATTGACTTCTTCCCCGCCGTTTGATATGACATTAAATCCAGGCATATCTTCGGATTCCGAAGAAGCCGCACGCACGTCATCTGCCTTTTTTCTTCTTCTTCCCACTTGCCATTTCCATGGCGCTGTCTTTTCTTTACCCCCTTTCACCCCAGCATGGCCCGTCGCATCCAAGTCAATCGTCGCTGTTTCGTTAACTATTGTTTCAACCGCTGTGTTTTCCCCGGCATTGCCGTCACTTTCATTTGCTCCCTTAACAAGTCCCGCTGTCATAATTCCAGAATTTGAATCCGTAATTCCTGAACGTGGCAATTCCGCCTTCATTGTTGCGGCATCATCTAGTAAATCTCCCCGTTTTTTCAGCGTTTCTGATTCCCTGTTTTCTGAACCCATATTTGAGGGTTCTTCTGCCTCTGCAGCATCTGTCCCATGAGTCATACTTTCTGATCCAAGCCGTGCCGGTCGCAGTACCCCTAATTCCGCAGTTTCAGATTCCACAAGCTTTAACGCCTCCGTACGATCGGAATCCGCAATGCCTAACTCTGCACACTTTAGCTTTTCTGCATAGTCAAAATCCGCCATCTCTGATTCTGCACTCTTCAACTCTTTCGCAGCACCAAACTCCATGACTCTCGATTCTGCTTGCTTCAATACTTCTGTAGCACCCAAATCCATGGCTCTTGATTCCACTCGTTTCAATGCTTCTGTAGCATCTAAATCCGCAATACCTGATTCCTTACGCTTTAGCACCCCCGCATAACCAGAATTTACAGTCCCGGATTCCTCGCGCTTCAACGTCTCTGCAGCATCAGAATCCGCAGCACCTGATCCCTCTCCCTTCAACACCCCTGCGCAATCAGAATCCGTTGTTCTCGATTCCGCACATTTCAGCTCTCCCGCTGCATCAGAATCCTCCGCCCCTGATCCCGCACGCCCCAACACCTCCGCAGCACCAAAATCCGCGCCTCCAAGTCTCGCGCGCCGCGGTTCTTCTGCACGGTCCGACTCCTCAGCCTCCCATTCCGCACGTTTCAGCTCTCCAGCAGCACCGGAATCCACTCGCCCCGATTTCACAGCCTGCCGGGAACCTGTTTCCTCATACAGACCGCCCGGCCTTAACTCATCCGCCGCACGTCCGGTATCCTTTGGCTCCATATAGTCCGAATCCGAACCTTCTGAATCTCCATATTGAGAACCTGCATGTCCCTGTACCGCGCCTTCTGCTCCCGGTACTCCGCCGCCCGCCGCTCGTCCCGGTTCTTCTTTTCCGGCAATCCCCTCTCTCTTCCCGTCCGCCGTCTCACCCGCACGGCTCTGCATTGACAGGAGCTCTCCGTTCGCATCCGCCCGCATAATTCCTGCAGAACTTTCACGGTCAGGCGAGCCGATCATTTCCAATCCATTCTCTCCGTATTTTTCTCTTAACCGGCGAAGAATCTGCTCAAATCCTCCCTCCGGTGCCGGAGGCATATCTTCAGACGCGCTGGCTGCCGCATAAAAATCATACTCCTCAGCCAACTGCTCGTCACTGAGGCCGAAAACTTCCTTCAATTTATCGTCTAGTTGTTTCCAGTCTGCCCGACTCCGGTCTTCCTCTTTCAATCGTATACCTCTTTGCCATGATTTCCCCTGTTGGGGGTTGACTTTTTTGGCTGGATGCTTAGTATAATAGGATATGTAAATCTTTGCGCAGCAAAACGGCGCAATTTATCGTGTGTCCATGCCCATACGCCCGTATGCCGCATACATTTAATATATCCGGAGGCAGTAAGCATGAAAAAAATCATCTTAACCGGCGGCGGCACTGCCGGTCATGTAACGCCAAACCTTGCCCTGATCCCCTCGCTGAAAGAGCGCGGGTATGAGATCCATTATATTGGCTCCTATCAAGGTATCGAAAAAAAACTGATCGAAGAAGCCGGCATCCCCTATGACGGGATCTCTTCCGGCAAGCTTCGCAGATACTTCGATCTGAAAAACTTCTCTGATCCTTTCCGGGTGATAAAAGGATACACAGAGGCTTTAAAACTGATGAAAAAATACCAGCCTGACGTTGTATTCTCCAAAGGCGGGTTCGTCGCGGTGCCGGTTGTACTGGCCGCCAAGCATTATCGTGTCCCGACGATTATTCATGAATCCGACATGACGCCCGGCCTCGCCAATAAACTGTGCATCCCATCCGCCCGGAAGGTATGCTGCAATTTTCCGGAGACGCTTCCCTACCTGCCCAAGGAAAAGGCTGTCCTTACCGGTTCGCCCATCCGCCGCGAATTGCTGCAGGGCAATCGCCTGGCCGGCCTTCAGTACGCCCGCCTCTCCGCCGAAAAGCCGATCATTCTGGTCATAGGCGGAAGTCTCGGAGCCGTCGCGATCAATCAGGCTGTCCGAAGCCTGCTGCCCCGGCTGCTTAAAGAATTTCAGGTGATACATATCTGCGGAAAAGATCACCTGGATATGTCCCTCAACGACACCGCCGGCTATACGCAATATGAATATGTAGACGCTCCGCTTAAAGATCTGTTCGCCGCCGCCGACCTGATTGTTTCCAGGGCAGGCGCCAATTCTATCTGCGAGATCCTGGCTCTCAGAAAGCCGAATGTTCTTATCCCGCTTTCTGCCCACGCCAGCCGCGGGGACCAGATCCTCAATGCCCGTTCCTTCTCTCAGCAAGGCTTCAGCACCCTGCTGGAGGAAGAAAACATGAACGATGACACGCTTTACGCCGCTATACGCGACACTTATGACCGGAGAGCCGATTTCATTCACCGTATGGAGGAAAGCCATCTAAATAACGCCATTGACACAATCATTGGTCTCATCGAGGAATGTGCGGCGGACTGACCCTCCGCACATTCTCATCCCGTCTCAGGTTCTCCGACAAACGGCACCTTATTGCGGGGCCTTCCCCGTTTCCTGGCCGCGGCGTTTTCCGGCTGTTCGAGGCAGTTCCGCAGATATTTTCTGATCCTGCATATCCGCATTCTGCATGTGCTTTCCGATATCTTCAGCATGGCGCTGACTTCCGCTACCGGCCGTTCTTCCACCAGACACAAAATCGCCACTTTCTGCATCTCCGGCGACAATGCCTTGATCGCTTCCCGGATACGCACCAATTCCTCCCGCTTCTCTATCCTTACCTGAATATCCGGCAGCAATTCTCTCCGGAACAGCATCTCACCGCCAGCCTCTACCATCGCTTCCATGCTGACATTGGGATGTCTCATGTTCTCCCGGAAATAATCCGCACATTCATTATGTAAAATCTTCATTAATATCGCTTTGATCTGCGTCTCATTCCATTCGCCGACTTTCGTTCTGTAGGCATCAATAAATGAACAGAATGTCTCCTGCACCACATCATTGACATCTCCTGCCGGAATGTGGCGTTTTAACGCTGCAAAGCGGAGAACTCTCTCATGTTCCTCATACAACGCCCGCAACAAATCTGTCTGTTCCAGCTGCATCACGTTCTCCTGCATTTAAAGCTCTGCTTTCACTGCCTCAACTATCTGCTTTTTATCCTGCTCACTCAGCTCGCCCTGCTCCCAGGCCACGATCTTCGGACCGTTCTGATATCTGGGAATAATATGAACATGGAAATGCATCACGGTCTGACCGGCCGCTTCTCCGTTATTCTGGACCAGATTGAAGCCATCGCAGCCTAAAGCCGCAGTCATGGCCTTTCCCAGCCTGGCCGCCAACGGCAGGACCTTCGCCGCAACCGTCTCATCCAATTCGCACAGGTTCGCATAATGCTCCTTCGGCAAGATCAGGGCATGTCCCCTGGAAGCGGGGCCCAGATCCAGAATCACCCGGAAATCTTCATCCTCATAAAGTGTAGCCGCAGGGATCTGTCCCGCAGCGATCCGGCAGAAAATACAATCATCTCTCATAGCACGTGTTCCTCCATCCTGTTCTTAATCATATATACGCCGGGGCCTGCGGTACAGAAGAATTCCCATCACGATCCCCAGCGCCAGCCCTGCCACATGCGCAACGTTATTCACACCCGCACTGGTAAAGCCAAAATACAAAGAAAGCGCCGCCATAATCACCAGCTGCCTCGTGCTCAAATCCTCCAGCCGCCCGCGATTGACAGCAACCGCATATATAAGACCGCCTACGACGCCGAAAACCGCGCCGGAAGCCCCCGCCGATACTGCCGCCGCGTCCGTCTGTATCTCGAAAAGCATGGACGCCGCGTTAGCTCCAATTCCGCACACCAAATAAAAAATTAAATATTTAAAGCTGCCCAGCGCACGTTCCAGGTTATCTCCCAGAACATATAGTACAATCATATTATTAATAATATGTCCGATTCCAAAGTGCATAAACACGGCTGTCAGCAATCTCCAGTATTCCCCCTGAAGAACCAATGGCACAAACATCGCCCCATGGGCAATCATAAACATGCTGCTTTCTGTAGATCCTATGACTTCCAGATATCCAAAATATATGAAATTAACGGCTATAATTGTAAGGTTGACATATGCCGTCCTACGATAGGTCCTGTTTTCCATGAAATCATTCCTGACGCAAATTATTTTCACGGCCGCTCTACAACACAACGGTAAAGTTATCGCCTTAACAATTCCAGTATAGCATGTTTTTTCAATTTTGTTAAGATATTTATTGAAATCGGAAGTGCATATCCGCCAGCGCTATCTGATCTCCCGGCTGAAGCATAGCGGTCTCATTTGCCTCCAGGACCTTGCCGTTTATGGAAGTCCCATTGGTAGAATTCAAGTCTGTCAGCCAATACGTTTCATCCCTCCGGTCGATCCGCGCGTGAAGCCGGCTGATCGTTTCCTCGCGCAAAACAAAATCGGCCAGATTTTCCTGCTTGCCAATCAGAAAAGGATAATAAGAGATGGGGATCGTCTCCTTCGTTCCTTCCTCTCCCACCAGATAGTGTATGCTCTCCTGCGGGGGACGCCGGGTATAAAGCAGCGTCGTATGAAACTCTCCCTGCTGCGCTTTCGGCTCAGCGGCCGGCTGATACAGCGGCGCCTGCTCCCGCGGCATCACCGGTTCGTCCTCGGCGAATACCATTTCCCAGGAAGCATCTTTCCGCAGCTCCGCGGCCGGCGCTCCTTTTTCCTCTGATACAGGTTCCCGCTGCCTCATACGCCATACGCAAAGCGCCGCGCCCGCCAATACCGCCAATACCACCGTTCCGACCACCGCCAGACCGTATCGGGCCAGCCCGGCCGCGCCTTTCCAAAACCATAATATCCCCGCCGATATCACCGGAAGCAAAAGAAACAGCGGCATATATTTCCGTACCGGCCAGTCTCCCCCGGTTCCCCGACCAGGTTCCTGACGAACGGGTTCCGCCGGAAAGACTTCAGCAGCATCCATGGAAGCTTCCTGCATTTTCTCTATTTTCTCAAAAATCGGGGCATCTTCCATATTCGCCATATTCGGTGAACCTTCTTTTACAAGCTGCTTCAGCAGATTCTCCAGCCCATAATTTTCCTTAAGGCTTTCCTGGTACAGGCCATAGATCAGGATTACCGCCTCTTTGTCCTGATGGTCCGTTTTTCCCAGCAAAAACCGCAGCAAATCGCTCAATTCTTCCGCAAAATCCACCTGCAGCCCGGGAACCAGACACAATTCCGGCTGAAAGCTTTCTGAATTTACATAAATACATTCCGGGTCCAGCAAAATATGCTGTTCCGTCAGAAGATATTCCCGCATCCTGTTCAATGTCTGCACAATTCCCAAAAGAATCTGCCGTATTTGCCGGGCGTCTACGGTCCGCTTCTCCAGCACCCTGGACAATGGCTGCCGGGATGTGATTTCGTAGCAATACCAGCACCGGTTATCCGTCCGGCGGATGCGGAATTTCAGAAGCCCTTCGATATCATTGCCGGACAGCATCCTCGCCTCAAATCCCTGCTCTGATTCTTCCGCCGCTCCGATCATCAGGTAATTCTGTGTCATCTCTCTATGGTAACTGATCTCCAGATTTTTCCGTTCCTCCATCCTCTTCCTCCCCTTCGCTTATTTTCTCCAATAGATCCGCAAGCGCCATCATGCGCATCATATCCTCGGGACTGTGTACGTGGGCGGAGATTTCCTTCTGCCATCCGTTTCCTTCCACGCTTCCTTTCACCTCCGGTCCTTCCCATGGCAGATTATCCAGCGACCAGATCTTGTTATCTTTCATCTGGACGCTTCCCTGCCATGCCGTATCCGTAAGTTCCCGCTCCGTTTCTGTCATTTGCCCGCGCATCTGCTCCACCACATGATGCAGGCGCATGATCCCGGTTTCCTGGCGATACCGGTCAAAAGCCGTTTGGATCAGGATTGCCAGGGAAGCCAGTACAATCGCCATAATATAGGAGGCCTCCACCGTATAAGACGCCCGGCAGCACTGCTTTCCTTTTATTAAAAAACCGGTTCCGTTCCCACGTTTCTTCATAAAACATCCATTCCTTTCCTGCCGCAGTTCCCATGTCCATCCATTCTATCGCTCCGCTTCCTCCTCTCTATCCTCCCCATAAAAACCACAATCCCGGCAGCCACACGCAGGTCAGAAACGGCACCGTCATCCCGGCTGTACCTTTCCCTGTCCAAAATCCGCGCATCATCAGCACCGTGCTCCACAGACAACTTACCCCCAGAGATGCCAAAAACAGGACTGCGGTTTCTTTCCAGCCCAGATAACAGGCCGTTACCAGAAAAAACAGGCCGTCGCCCTCCCCAACCGCTCCTTCCGTCATCCGCGACAGCAGCAAAAGGCACGCGCCCACCGCGGCGGCTTTCACATGCTCCGCCCATCCGGAAGCACATGCGTAAATCAATCCCGGGACCAGCCAAAGCCCAAGCATCTGCATCGGGACTTCGCGCCGCCGCGCATCGTCCCACGCGGCCCAGCATAAACCCGCAAACCAGAACCATCTCATGACTTTTTCCATCCGTATTACCTCATTTGCCGCGGGAACAATAGGAGCATGGCCCCAAATGTTCCACCGCAGATTTCCGCACCGCCGTCACATATGCCTGAATCGCGGAACAGGACTGACTGCTGTGATAATGCTCCCCGGAAGGCATGATATACACAATTCCCGCCGCCTGCGCGCCGCACCGTTCGCACGGCGTATAACGGCTGCCGCTCTTGTTCCGGTAGGAATCAAGATCGCGCACGGCCACCGCGGTCATATGATTGGAAAGATAATGGCAGGTCGCGCTGACGTGGTAGCGCGTACTGTTTTTTCCCACATACACAATCGGGTCCGCCTCATCCGCCCCATCGTCCTTCTTTTCCAGACCGCCTGCCCCCACCCACGCGCGCAGGTAACAGCGGTTAGTCCTCCGGATCTTTCCCAATCCGAATACGGAAAATGGCAGCCGCATCTGATAGTCCACGATCAGATCCACCACCGCGTCCTCCTCCAATACAGAAGACCGAATCAGCGTAAGCCACTCGACCGGCAGATCCTGGGCTTTCAACCGGATACTTCCTTCCGCATAAGCAATCGCGGCCGCCGTATCGGCCCAATCTGCGTCCGACCACTCCTCCGTCACATATACCAGCTGGGAAACGTCTTCTCCCACCGAGTTTACAATCGCCTGCATCTGCCGCTCCACATCCAGGATCCGAAGCGGCTGCAGCAGAATGATCCCCGCAAAAAGCACCAGGGGCAGGGCCAGCGCTGCTTCCGCCGTCATGCTTGCGGAGGCAGAAAAGAATGCCCTTTTTCCAGCCTTTCTGTTTTTTAAAGGGATTCGCACTTGGAGAGAGATTTTATTTTTTTTACATATTGAATGTCCATGCAGAAGATTATGATAGAATGAAGTTATCTTCTGTCGCCAGAAAAAGGGCATACTTTTCCACCTCCTTTCTCACTGTCAATACGACCTCGCCGCTTTCGCCGCAAGATCATACTTATCCACATTTTCGACAAAGTTATCCACTATCGCCAGTTCAAAAAACACATGTTTTCCACACGCCTGTCCCAGGATATCCACCTGATATGCACAATTACTCATGGAAAAACGGCTGTCCTCCCGCTGCAGATTCATCTGCATTATATCCAGCATCCTCATCTGCAGGTCCTGATGACCCGTCAGGAACAAAAGGAGTTTCAGATATCCCTCGTAAGTCAGCCCGTCCTGCTGCACGTCCTTTTCCGGGCAGCGCTTTTTTTCTCCCATATCCAAAAGTCCGTCCAAAGACAGCTGCCACTGTTCTTCCGATTTCCACACGGGCACGCGCCCGCCCCGGAACAGTTCCCGCAAATCCACGATCGCTTCCCCGATGGCCCAGATTCCCATAATAAAAAACGCTGTAATCTCAATCAAAGGAGCAATCCCGGTTATGCCCACGATCAGCAGCGCCAGGCTGTGCGCCTCTTCCCGCTTCACGGAATCTGCCAGGATCTGTGCCAGATTCAGTCCCTGCCGCACCAGCAGCAGCTGAGTAACGACGCCTTCCAGGTTCTTCCGGTCGGTATTTTTGCCCTGCAGCAGGTATTCCAGCTCATATTGTACCGGATGGGTCTCTTCGCTCATGGCATTTGTGAAAAATGTCCCGCAGTATTCATGGATCAGCGCCCTCTCCAGCGGATTCGGCGTATCCGTACTCTTGCTGCCGGCTGTCTGGGACGGCAGCCCGGTGCGCGGCAGGGAAGCGCCGGAAACCTTCGCACCCTCCGGCAGCACCAGCTTTAAAAGACCTCCCTGGGCCATATCCTTCACCCGGTCCAGCAGCTTCCGCTTTTCTTCGTCGCCTTTCGATTTCTGAACGACCATCGTCGTATGCATAAAATCTGTCCACAGATCTTCCGCCTCTCCCAAAGACAGATCGCCGACCTCTTCCCTCCAGGACAAACCCAAAAGCTCCTTCAGACTGGTTCCCTTTTCTTCCGCCGCTCTTTTCTTCGCTTCCTCTTTTTCGGCTTCCCAGGCATCCTCCAGCTCCTCCGCCAGTTCTTCCGTCTGTCCCAAAAGTTCCAGATTCCGCGCCGTGATCTTTGCCTGCTCCATAATCTCCTGCCTGCGGGCCCCGTCTTCGTTTATGTAAGCCGCGTAAGGTCCGTCCGCTTCCGCCAGTTTCCCGCTCGTTTCCAGTTTCTTCCGAAGCTTTTCCGCCTGTTCCTCGTAATCCCCGATCAGCCCGTCCAGACGTCCGGCTTCCCGGCGGAAAGCTCTCGCCGCGCTGCGAAAGCCTCCCGCGTCGTCGGAAGCCAGCTCCCTGGCAACCCGTTCCGCCCGTTCTTCCTGGTTCTCCATGCACGAGGCGATCTTCTCCACACATTTTTCCAGCTTCCGGACCTCTTTTGCCTGTTCCGTATAATTTTCCGCCAGCTGACCGGTTTCGACCGCTTCCTCGATATCCCGCACAAAGCTGAGCCCCGTCTCCGGCGAGAGATCCAGCTCTTTCCAGACTCCGTATTTCATATACTCCACAATCTCACGGGACAGAAGATCTCCCCCGCGGCTGACCAGCGTATCGCATCCGGACAGTTCCAGCTCTTCCAGTTCGATCGGATACCAGTTATCGACCTCCAGATATTTCTGCACATAAGACTCCAGGCGGGTTTTTATTTCTTCCTGCGACTCATACGGAAGGCCGAGAATACGGTATTTCTCCCACAGTTCTCTGTGATACTGACTGAACAGATTGTCCAGCGCGCCATTTACCGCCGTCTGGAAATAATACCTTGAACCGGCCATTCTGGCGGATTCCACCATCACGCACAGAAGCGCGAATATGCACAGAAGGCTAAGGCTTAAAAATACCGTAATCTCCCCCCGTTTTTTCACTTAATAGACCTCCTTCGCCTGCTTGTTGATCTCCTTAAAGATCGACTCCAGAAGCGTCGTGATCTGCTTTCTGAAAATAACAACCAGACCGATCAGGACAACCAGGATCAATACGATCTCTATCGTTCCCAAACCGCTGTCGTCCACCATAAATGCCTTCCATTCCTGCCAAAGTTTCATATCGTTTCCTCCGTTTTCTTTCCAAAAGCATAAGTTACACCGTCATCATGGCCGGAACCATGATGATCACCATCACTACCACAAGCATCAGCATCAGCGGCAAAAGCAGCTTCGTGCCCGCTTCTTCGCCCAGCCTCCTGGCCATGCTCTTTTGCTGCTCCCAGGCTCCGTTCATCTCCTGTTCCAGCAGCTTGGTCAGATTCTTCGTGCCTGTCCGCCGGTTCTGTTCCAGAAGACTGCTGAGTTTCAGATAGGACTGCAGCTGACAGCGTTTCCCAAACTCCTCAATCGCCTGGCCTTCCGGTATACCGCACTGCATCCTGGCCTGCGCGTCAGCCATCTCCTCATAGGTGTACCTGAGTCCGCAGCGGTTTTCTCCCCGCTTGGTCTCATAATCCTGCACGATACGTTCCCATGCACGTCCCACTGTCAGTCCGGCCCCTACAAATACCATCAGCTGGTACACCACATCCGCATAGTCCATCTCCAGCTGCTTCCGCCGCTTTTTGCGCTCCTCTTCCCCCTGGTTCCTGCCGCGGGCGTAAAGAAGCACCGCCGCTGCTATTCCCAATACCGGTATCAGTCTGTAATCCTCGCCCGCCAGATGATACCGAAGCGCATGTCCGTCATAGGATTCCGGCAGCTTCACCAGGGCGTCCTGGGGATTTCGTTCTTCCGCGCGGCGGATCTCCGTCTCGACCGCCCGCACCAGTTTTTGTTCTTCCGACACCGTCTCCGGGAAAATATACACCGGAAATGTACGGGACTCCCGGTAATTCCCGTCGCTCAGTTCCACGCTCAGCCACACCTGCACGCCCTCCTCCGGGCAGTCCGTAATCCGGATCTTTCCGGACGAATCCAGAATATCCGGATCCTCGCTGTACCAGGACGCCCCGATGCCCGGCTCGGAAAAGTTCTCCGGCAGCGCCAGATCCGTTTCCACATGATCCAGGCCCGGATTTTCGCCGCGGATCTCTTCCTCCATGCGGTCAAAGATACCTTCAAATACCCGTCCGGCTTCTTCCTCCGTGTACTGACGGGGCCGCACCTCTACCTGGCATACAATCGTTTCTTCCCCGGCGCCCTCCACATACAGCTCATAAAGCTTTTCCTCTTCTCCATAACCGCCCCGGTTCAAATATCCCTCCGCCGCCTCATCCTCCATCGCTCCTCCCGCGGACACCGCCGCATAAAGGAGCAGTCCTCCAATTACACACAGAACCGGGACGGCCCATTTGTTCTGCAGAATTTTTTCTGCTTTGACCTTTTTATGCTTTTTCACACGTTCCCCTTTCCTGCTCTGTCAGCCTACGCAACCGAAATATCCAGAATCCTTTTGGCCAGATAACAGGCCAGCAGATACACCGCCAGACACACCGTCATGATGACCCGCCCCAGTATGGTGGTATACATCACGTCGAAAAAGCCGGGAGACGTCGCTTCTATGTAAAAAATCATCAAAATCGGCGTCGCATTCATGACCTTCTGCTCAAACTGCCTGGAGGTAGTCAGCGTCCGTATCTCTTCCTTTACCTGAAAACGGTCCTCCATGATCTGAACCGTATGGCAGATGACCGGCACCAGCTGTCCGCCGCTGCGCTTGGCGATCTGGAAAATCTTCGCGAAATTCTCGATGTCCTCCAGACCGCTGCGCCTGCCAAGATCGTTCATCAGCAGTTCAATGGGACAATTCATTTTCATCTGCTGCTCCATATAAGCCAGCTCCCGGCAGATCATTCCTTTCGGCCCGTAGATCATTTCCAATTCTCGGTTCGCCACCGTCACGGCGTTTTCTACGGAATATCCGGCGCCCAGCGCGGCTGAAAGATGCTGGATCGCCTCCTTAAACTGCAGTTCCAGCTGCCGCAGGCGTTTCTTTTTCCACACTTCCCGCATATAACGCGGTACCAGCGCCGCGGGAACAAGCAGCACCGCGAATACCACCCAGCTGCGATAGCAGGCATAGGCCGCCGTCCCGGCCGCGCACACTCCCAGCGCGAACGCTTCTATCCACTCCGGCAGCGAAAGCCGGTACTGCTGGTAATCCCCGATCACGGCGGACTCCTGCCTCTGCTTTCCTGCACCGCCGGGCGCTCGGCTCCCCGCGCCGCCTCCCTGCCGCGCCGCTGTTTTCCCCTGCCGCGGTCCAACGCCTTCATTCTTCTGCTGTCTGAAGTTTCCATTGGTTCTTAAGCTCTCCTTTCTTCCGTAATTCTCCATTTTCCCACTGATAAAGCGTATGCAGCCGGATTTCACCCTCTTCATAACCATCTACCTCCACGATCCACAGTACCTTTCTGCTCTTGTCTTTCAGCCGCCCCAAATGAATCAGAATATCCAATGCGGAAGCGATCTGGCTTCGGATCGCCGTCAGCGGCAGTTCCGCCCCCATCAGAACCATGGTTTCCAGACGGGCCAGCATGTCCGCCGGACTGTTCCCATGGCCCGTGCTCATACCGCCGTCATGCCCCGTATTATAACTATTCAGCAGCTCCATGGCCTCCTTGCCGCGGACCTCCCCCACGATGATCCGGTTCGGATTCATGCGCAGGGAGGCGCGGATCAGGTCGCCGATCCCGATCGCCCCCTCGCCCTGGGCGTTGGGCGCACGGGTCTCCATCCGGACCAGGTTTTTCACATGCTGGATCTGCAGCTCCGCGGAATCCTCGATGGTGATGACGCGCTCGTCCTCCGGTATGAAAGCCGAGAGCGCGTTCAAAAATGTCGTTTTCCCCGAGTTCGTACCGCCGCTGATAAAAATATTGTAGCCCGCCCGCACCAGCCGCCGCAGAAACTCGCTTGCCTCCTGTGAGACGGCTCCGTTCTCCACCAGCATGTCCATCGTGATAACACGGGGAAATTTGCGGATCGTCATGACCGGTCCGTCCAGAGAAATGGGCGGCAGCACTACATGGACGCGGGAGCCGTCTTCCAGCCTGGCGTCCGCGATCGGCGAGGCCACGTTCACCACGCGGTTGACGCGGCTGACCACCTGCTGGATCATATCCTCCAGCTGCTCATCCGATTCGAACGTATAGTCCCAGAGACGCATGACCCCCGATTCCTCCACAAAAATATGGTCCCGCCCGTTGATCATCACCTCCGTGACATCCGGATTATCCATGACCTGCTGCAAAATATCCAGCTTCCGAAACGCGTTAAACAGGGATGTACGCAGATCGATGCGGTCCTTCAGCAGCAGATGGCGCTGCTCCCCGGCCTGCAGGACATGCCGGTCGATGATCTCGTACAGCTCGTCATCGCTTAACTGGCGGCGGGTGCTGGCCTCCTCCCGTATGGCGTCCCGCAGCTGTTTCTGCAGCTCTTTTTTCCAGCCGTTCGCGCCCTCGGCGTTTCCTTTCCTGGCGGCGCTCATTTCCACGGCGCTCCTTTAATCAGTTTCCGCACATAATCTCCCAGTTCGCTCCAGCACAGCTTGTCCATATAATCATTCCCCCGTCCCAGGCTGCCCGGATAGGGCAGCTTCACCGGATGGAGCTTCTCCCGCAGCTCCTCATCTCCCGCTTTCTGCAGGTATTCCTCGAATTCCTCCATCCTGGCCGCGGAGATCTCGTCCTCCTTCGCCGGCATATAGATCACATCGCACCGCTCCAGCACCGGCAGCAGGTTCCGGCCGGGCCGCCCCACGTCCACGACTACATAGCTGTACCCGCACTCCGACGCCAGCACCTCCAGAAGCTGTCCTGCTTCATCGCCGCTCATCTGCTCCATGTCCTCCGGGTAACGCACCGGCACAATATAGTCCATATCTTTCCAGGTATAAACCATGCTGCGCAGGCGGACCACGTTCAGGTTGCCCTGCCGCAGGAAGTAAAGCACGTCCGACAGGTCGCTTTTGCCCTCGCCGCCCAGCAGCCGGGAAATGCCGGAAAATTCCTCAAACCCCACGTAGATCGTTTTCCCCTCCCGCGCCAGCTGCTGCCCCAGCATCAAAGCCAGCGAGGTTTTCAGGCACCGCCCGATGGGAGAATAGACCCCCATCACCCTGGCCCGCCGTCCCAGAACCACAAACATCTCCTCCGAGGGCTGATCGCAGTACCTGGTCATAACCTCGCGGATCACGCTGTCCGCCGACTGATACTTGTAAACGCTGGGATATTCCTCTGTCTGCGTCGCCAGCTCGCCCTCCGACAGCGTCACCACCGAACCGGCCTCGATCCCTTCCATCATCTCCCGCGGCACCGACGCGCTGATCAGCAAAAGCTCGATTTTGTGCTTCTTCGCATATTCTTTCAGCAGCTCCAGCGAAGTGAACGGAACCACCGTAAACGGCGTTTTTTCTTTCTGATTCACCACATCCGCGAATCTTTGCGCATAATCAGGGTCCAAATCATAAACCGCCATGATTTTTTCCATCGCGAACTCCTTTCACATATGAACCGGATCTCCGCGGATCATCCCGCGTCAGACCCTTTATGAGACAAAAAGATACCACACATACCCCGCCAGCAGACAGCAGGCCAAAGGTATGACCACACCATATCCGTCACGATCGGCGCGATAATACGGCACGATCTCTTTCGTTTGGAACATCCGTCTGAAGTAGACGAACAGATACGTAAGACGCTGATACAGATTTCTCTGCACAAGCAGTTTCACCAGAGAAAGAATTGCTCCCGCGAAACATCCGCAGGCAATCGCCCAAAGTCCGCTGCCGAATCCCAAAAAACCGGCCATCAGGGCGATCAGCTTAATATCGCCCGCCCCGATCATGCGGAACAGAAACAATGGAAACAAAACCGCAACGCCGGTTAAGATCCTGAACAGGTACCCCGCGCACGCAGCGGCTGCCCTGCCCTCCTGCGCTCCCAGCATTTTGACCGCCAGTCCGCAAAGGAACGCCGCACCCAGCCACCAGTTGGGGATCCTGTGCTCTTTCCCGTCATACCAGGCCGCACCCAGCAAAACCAGAAACAAAAGCCATTTTTCGGCAAAAATAGTACGCCACCTCCCTGAGTCCTATTATCTTTGGATTCAATGCCCGATCCGGGCGGTACATGTACGTAAATGAACTTTGAAAAACTGACTGTTATTGAGTGATTTTTATTATGCACTCTCCGCCCGGAAATGTCAAGCATAAATTTTCCATTTCGACATTGTTCGACAATTCGGCGTTTTGTAGGATTTTTTCGGTTCCCGCAGTCGTTTCAGTATTTTTCCCCGAAACATTGACCAAAGCAGCGGAAAATGGTAGAATATCCGTATGGACGCCGCGTGCCTCCGGCCGGATCGTTTTATGTATATTTTCCCGTTTCCCCAGAAATACTATATTTATCAAATTTTGGGAGATGGAACAATATGAAAACGGAGAACAAACGGCGCCGGTCGCTGCTTCTTTTGGAGCGGCAGCAACTAAAAGCAGACATCGAGAGGACGCGCTACCGGATCGATTCCGTCCGGAACCATTTTGAACAGGAGATCGACCCGACGCTGATCGACTGCTATATCTACGAACTGAACGCGGCCCAGCTGCGGTACCAGTTCCTGCTCCGCCGGTTCAAGGATCTGGAAGGCGTGCGGTAGCTGTCCATCCGATCCGGCGCTTTCCCCGGCCACTGACCTCCGGGAAGACGCGCCGTCTGAGCGGCTATAACCCCCCGAAAGGACGACGATTTATGAGCACATGGTATGAGAAGGGGACATTTTATCATATTTATCCGCTGGGACTGACCGGCGCGCCGAAGCAGAATCCGGCGGATGGTCCGGTTGTCCGGCGTTTTGAGGAACTGAACCGCTGGATCCCCCACATCTGCGGCATTTACTGCAATGCGGTTTACATCGGCCCCCTGTTTGAATCCGGTTCCCACGGTTACGACACCCGCGACTACCGTCTGGTGGACCGGCGGCTGGGAACCAACGAAGATTTCCGGCAGTTTGTCTCTCTCTGCCATGAAGCCGGCATCCGCGTGGTGGTGGACGGCGTATTCAATCACACGGGGCGGGACTTTTTCGCGTTCCGGGATATCCAGGAACACGGGGAAGCGTCCCCGTACAGAGACTGGTACCGGGGCGTAGGTTTTTCCTGGGGCAGTCCCCTGGGCGACCGCTTCTGCTACGAGGCGTGGCAGGGCCATTTCGAGCTGCCCTGTCTCAATCTTCAGAATCCTCAGGTGCGGGAATATCTGTTCGGCGTGATCCGGTTCTGGATCGACGAGTTCGATATCGACGGCATCCGTCTGGACTGCGCCAATGTGCTGGACTTCGGCTTTATGAAGGAGCTGCGGCGGCGCACGGAAGAGATGAAGCAGGATTTCTGGCTGATGGGCGAGGTGATTCACGGCGAATACGCCCGCTGGGTAAATCCGGAAATGCTCCATTCCGTGACAAATTACGAACTACATAAAGGACTGTATTCCGGTCATAATGACCATAACTATTTCGAGATCGCTCACACGATCCGAAGACTTCTTCCGGTGGCGAATCAGCTCTACACCTTTGTGGACAACCACGATGAAGACCGGCTGGCCAGCAAACTGCGGAACAGGGAGCACCTGTACTCCGTCTACACGCTTCTCTATACGCTGCCCGGGATCCCCTCCGTCTATTACGGCAGCGAATGGGCCCTGCCCGGTCAGAGGACCCGCGACAGCGACGAAGCTCTGCGGCCCTGCCTTTCCATTGCGGACCAGGAACGGTACGCGTGCGGTCTGACGGCGTATATCGCGGCGCTGGGCCGGATCCGCCGGGAGCATGAAGAACTGCGTACAGGGCGCTACCAGGAACTGACCCTGACCACGCGCCAGTATTCATTCGCCCGCATCGGCGGCCGTTCCGCCATCATAACCGCGGTCAACAATGATGAAAATCCGGCTTCCATGCAGATTCCGGTCCCCGTTTACGGAACGGAAGCCGTAAACCTGACCGACGGAGCGGTCATCCCCATCCGGGACGGGCGCATTTACATCACAATCGCAGGCGGCCGCGGCGCCGTCTTAAAAATCAAGGGGGTATAAATTATGGCAAGAACAAAGAAAAACCAGGAACCGGCAGCGGCCGCGGCAGAAGAGCACGCAAAAAAATCCGGGACGCGGCGTTCCCAAAAAGCAGAAAGCGGCGCCGCTCCCACCACGGTGCTGCGCACCGGCAGGCGGGGACGCCCGAAAAAGATCGTTCCCCTCGGCACGGACTTTGTCTCCGAGATGGACCGCTACCTCTTCGGCCAGGGCACCCATTACAATATTTATGAAAAACTGGGCGCGCACCCGAAAACCTACAAAGGCCAGGACGGCATGTATTTCGCGGTCTGGGCCCCTCACGCCGCTTCCGTATCCCTGGTAGGCGATTTCAATAACTGGAATCCGGACGCCAATCCCATGTTCCTGCTGGGCACCTCCGGCATCTACGAGATTTTCATGCCGGGCATGGGGACCGGCATGCTTTACAAATACGCAATCACCACCTCGTCCGGCGCAGTGCTCTTCAAGGCGGACCCGTTCGCCTTTGAGGCCGAATACCGCCCGGGCACCGCTTCCGTGACCGCGGACATCTCCGGTTTCAGCTGGAAAGATGAAAAATGGATGACGCAGCGCCGGGAAACCGACATTGTCCGGTCCCCCCTGTCGATCTACGAGGTACACTTAGGCTCCTGGAAACGGAAGGACAGGCCGGAAAAAAACGGCTTTTATACTTACATAGAAGCCGCCCACGAGCTGACCGAATACGTCCTGAAGATGGGTTACACCCATGTGGAGCTGATGGGGATCGCGGAGCATCCCTTTGACGGTTCCTGGGGCTACCAGGTCACCGGCTATTACGCTCCCACCTCCCGCTACGGGCAGGCCAGGGACTTCATGTATTTCGTCAATTATCTGCACCGCCACGGCATCGGCGTGATCCTGGACTGGGTGCCGGCCCATTTCCCGAAGGACGCCCACGGGCTGGCGGATTTTGACGGCGAGCCGCTGTTTGAGTACGCGGATTCCCGCAAGGGCGAACATCCCGACTGGGGCACGAAAGTCTTTGACTACGCGAAAAACGAGGTGAAAAATTTCCTGATCGCCAACGCCCTCTACTGGCTCGACCAGTACCACATCGACGGGCTGCGGGTGGACGCCGTCGCCTCGATGCTGTATCTGGATTACGGGCGCAGCGCCGGGAACTGGGTTCCCAATGTCAACGGCGGCCATGAGAATCTGGAAGCCATTGAATTTTTCAAGCACATTAACAGCGTGATCTCCGGCCGTCATGACGGCGCGATGATCATTGCCGAGGAATCCACGGCCTGGCCGATGATTACAAAGAGCCCGGAGGACGGCGGCCTGGGCTTCCGTTTCAAATGGAACATGGGCTGGATGCATGATTTCCTGGAATACGTGAAGCTGGATCCCTATTTCCGCAAATACAACCACAACAAAATGACCTTCGCCATGACCTACTCCACCAGTGAGAATTTCATCCTGGTGCTGTCCCACGACGAGGTCGTTCACCTGAAATGCTCGATGATCAGCAAAATGCCCGGCATCTACGAGGACAAATTCGCCAACCTGAAAGTGGCTTACACGTTCATGATCGGCCATCCGGGCAAGAAACTGCTGTTCATGGGCCAGGATTTCGCCCAGTGGCACGAGTGGGACGAAAGCGTGTCCCTGGACTGGGGCCTGACCGGCGAACCGCTGCACCAGGACCTCCAGAACTATTTCAGCGGCCTGCTGCATCTTTATAAGAAATATCCGGCGCTCTGGACCCAGGATTACAACTGGGACGGCTTCTCCTGGATCAACGTCAACGACGCCGACCGCAGCATTTTCAGCTTCGTGCGCTACGATGTGACCAGGAAGCAAAGCCTGCTCTTCGTCTGCAATTTCACGCCGATGGAACGTTCCGATTACCGCGTAGGCGTGCCGAAATCCGGCAATTATACGCTGCTGCTGGACGAGACGCACGGCATGTACCAGCGGGGCGAGACGAAAAAAGTTTTCCGGGCAGTCAAAGGCGAATGCGACGGCCAGCCCTATTCCGTGGCCTATCCGCTTCCGCCCTACGGCACGGCGATCTTCCGGTTCTGATTCAGACGGACCGGAAGCGGCGGACCCGATCCCTGCAGATTCTCCGGGACACAAAAGAAAGGACGCAGGCCGCCGCGGCATTTGTATCAGAGAAAGCATTTCATGAAAGCAATTTTTAGAAAGGAAGTGACCCGCCATGCAGACGATCCTGGTTTGCGACGACGATAAGCAGATCGTGGAAGCCATCGACATCTATCTGACCGGGGAGGGGTTCCGCGTGATCAAGGCCTACGACGGTTATGAAGCGCTGGAGCTTCTGGAGACCAACGCGGTGGACCTGATGATCGTGGACGTCATGATGCCCGGCCTGGACGGGATCCGCACCACGCTGAAGGTGCGGGAAACCAGCAGCATCCCCATCATCATCCTGTCGGCCAAATCCGAAGACAACGATAAGATCCTGGGACTGAATATCGGCGCAGACGACTACATTTCCAAGCCGTTCAATCCCCTGGAGCTGGTGGCCCGCGTCAAATCCCACCTGCGCCGCTATACCCAGCTGGGCAACATGACCCAGCAGACGATGGAAAACGTCTACAAATGCGGCGGTCTGATGATCCACGACGACAACAAGGAAGTTTTCGTGGACGGGGAACCGATCAAACTGACGCCCATCGAGTACAATATCCTGCTTCTTCTGGTGAAAAACGCAGGCAAGGTCTTTTCCATCGACGAGATCTACGAACAGATCTGGAACGAAGAGGCCATCGGCGCGGACAACACGGTTGCGGTGCATATCCGCCACATCCGTGAAAAGATCGAAATCAACCCGCGGGAGCCCCGTTATCTGAAGGTAGTCTGGGGCGTAGGCTATAAGATTGAAAAGCAGTAGGAGACACCCATGAAAAAAGGATTTTTGCCCATCGGTCTGAAAAAATATGCGGCGCTTCTGCTGCATATCTCTTTCCTGTGCCTGTTTCTGGCAGGCGTTACCCTGGTCCTTTTCAACGAAAATTACGGCCGGGGCGTGGACTGGATGGAGGAAGAGTCCTATTCCGCCACGCGCAGCTTCACGGAACAGCTGGAAGCCGACGTGGAGAGCATTTTCAAATACGTCCAGTACAAGGATCTGCTGGAGCTGGACGGGGAACTAAATATGAACGCCGATATGTTCTGCATCACCTACATATCCGACGTATCCAAGATCTACACGCTGGGCGAAGCCATCAGCTACGCGCGGCGGCTGGGCTACTATTTAAACGACAAGTATGAAGTCGTCGGCGGGCCTGACGTGCATGAGCGGGACCAGGCCGGTCTTTCCCTGCCTTCCATCGAGTGGAAAACCTACAGCCCCAATGAAGTCGCCACCGGCCCCGGAGACGCGTTCGCCACAGTCGAGGAACTCTCCGTCCAGGTCCTGGAAATCCTGGGCGAATATTACCAGGTGCGGGACTATTATATCAACCGTCCCTCCAACCTCTATTTCCGGGTATCCTACGTGGACGACGACGGAGAAGAGCATCTGTATACCAACGCGGCGGACAAGACGCAGGAGGATCTGCGGGAAATGGGCCGTTATCTGTTCATTTCCGGCGATACGCTGTTCATTGACACCAATCTCCGCCACGTTCCCCACAATATCACGCCGGAACTGGCGACCCACAACCAGTACATGAACGACGACTATTATATTCTGCTGGGACTGGACACGACGTACCCCTACAATGACCCCTATTCCGAAGCGCACGCCGAATATCAGCGCATACGGGAGGAATATCTGACCGGACTGACCCTGGTGACCGCCGGGGCGATCGGCCTTCTCTTCTCGCTGGCCTGCATGGCGGCGCTGACCGGCCATGTGAACGGCGACCGCAAAAAAATCGAACTTCATTACGTGGACCAGCTGCCTCTGGAGTTTCTGCTGCTGCTGTTCCTGTTTTTGCTCTGGGCGGGCCGCGTATTCGCCGAGCGGTGGTTCCCGTCCCTTCTGCATCTGATCGTAAGCGATGAATATCTGGAGTACGCGCTGGTGCTTTGCCGCAGAACGTTTTTGTACCTGATCGCGCTTTACGAATTCCTGAGCCTGCTGCGCAATTATAAAGCCAGGACCCTCTGGAAAGGGAGCGTCACCTGCCGCAGCCTTCAGCGGGTCCTCCCGATGATCCGCCATTATCCTCTGCCGCTGCGGCTTACGGTCCGGTTCCTGTTTTACCTTTTCTGCAACGGACTGATCCTCCTGGTCTTTTACTTCATGCGGAAATACCGGACCCTGCTGCCCGTGCCGAACACTTATCTGCTGCCGCTGATCCCCCTGGGGCTTCTGCAGGTGTGGGTTTACCTGCTGCAGGTCCGGGACAAAGCCGAGGCTGACAAGATCATAAAAGGCATTTTTAAAATGTCCGCGGGAGATACCAAATATAAGATCGACGCCGCCGGTTTTTCCGAGACCGGGACAGAGGTGTCCCAGGCGCTCAACACCTTAAGCGACGGTCTGGAAACCGCACTGCAGGAGCAGGTAAAGAGCGAGCGCCTGAAAGCGGACCTGATCACCAACGTGTCCCACGATATCAAGACGCCCCTGACGTCGATCATCAATTATGTCGATCTGCTGAAACGGGAAAAGATCCAGGACAAAAAAATCCAGGGATATCTGGATGTGCTGGACCAGAAATCCCAGCGGCTGAAGACCCTGACGGAAGATCTGGTGGAGGCGTCAAAAGCCAGCTCCGGCAATCTGAAGCTGGATATCTCCGAGATTGATTTCGTGGAACTGATCCAGCAGGCCAACGGGGAATTTGAGGAGCGCTTCGCCGCCAGACATCTGGAAGTAGTGTCCTCGCTGCCCTCCGAAAGTCTCCTGATCGCCGCGGACGGCCGCCGGCTGTGGCGCGTGATCGAAAACCTGTATACCAACACCTGCAAATATTCTATGGAAAACAGCCGCGTATACATCGATATGGTTTCCGGGGACGGCCGTGTCAGTTTCACGATCAAAAATATATCCGCCAGCCCGCTGAATATCAACGCGGACGAGCTGACGGAACGCTTCGTGCGCGGCGACGTGGCGCGCACCACCGAGGGCAGCGGCCTGGGACTTTCCATCGCGAAAAGCCTGACCGAACTTCAGGGCGGTACCTTTAATATCTACATCGACGGCGACCTTTTCAAAGCGCAGGTCAGCTTCCCGCTTTTGACGCGGCAGGCGGATGCGTGAAGCCCTTAGGAGTCTAATCATTATATGTTGTGATCGTTTACATTAAGCTTATGTCTGGCGGCAGTTTTTATGCTGCCGCCAGATAATGGTTCTGTTTTTCTTTCGGAATTAAGATCCCCAAATTTCTCTGCAATATCATACCTAAAGCCCAAAATCCTATGCGGATTCTTTTTTCCTGGAAATGTTTACAGCTAAACGCCGCAAAAAACGCCCCCTTCCGGGCAGCAAGTTTTCATTCCTTCACTTGCCTGCCCGGAAGGGGCCTATCACATTCCGCAGCAGCTCTTTTCAATCGTTTTCACACAGTTATATCCGTCAGCGTTTCAGCGCTTTCTTCTCCTGCTCCACCATACCGCGGGCGCTTTCCAGAGACGTTGCGATCAAAGACGGCAGCTGTTTCTCCGGCATCGTCGGCGCGTAATAGAAACCCTGCTGCATCACGCAGCCGCAGCGCTCCAGGAACGCTTTCTGCTTCTGGGTCTCGACGCCCTCGGCGATCAGTTTCTTGTTCATCTTGAGAGCGATCCGTACCAGTCCCTCGACTACCGGCTCGCACTTGGAAGTATTCTCGATCTCCCATACGAACATGCGGTTAAATTTGAGCGTATCCACAGGCAGCTCGAAAATCTTCATCAGTCCCGAACTGCCGGAGCCGAAGTTGTTCAGGATCAGCTCCACGCCCAGCCAGGACAACGCCTGCAGACGCCCGGCGATATTCGCGTAATCGACGCCCACCATGTACTCGTCAACCTCAATCGCCAGTTTGCCCTTCGGCAGCTTATATTTATCAATCACCTGGGACACCTGCTGCACGAAATCTCCCTGCATCAAAAGCGCCGGAGAAATCGGGATCGCGATGGACTCGAACTCCTTGCCCGCTTTCAAAAGGTCCGCCACCATGGACGCGGCTTTGTCCAGGGCATAATATTCCACCTGGCGGATCTGCCCCGTATCCTCGGCCACCGGCAGGAACTCCACGCTCCCCACCATGCCCAGATCCTGTATAAAAATCCGCATATAAAACTCGGCTCTGGTGAAAAGCCCCGTCTCCGTGTTGTAAGTGGGGCGGTAGCGGACTTCCACCTCGTTGTTCGCCAGCGCCGTGCCCAGATATCTGGCAATGGCCTGCCGGCGCAGGAACTGTTTGTGCAGGTCCATATCGTACGCTATGTACTGATTGCTGCCCAGCTCCGCCGCACGGTTGACCGCCAGATCCAGACATTTCATCATATCCGACGCGTTCGTCGCGTAGCCGGGATAAGAACAAAGTCCGATCTGCACGCTGCAGAAGCAGTCCAGGTCTCCGATGGTCCAGCTTTCATTAAACCGCTCGATCAGCTGATCCGCCAGCCGGGACGCCTCTCCCATGGTGCGGTTCTTCATAATCACGATAAATTCCACGCCTACATAACGGTAAACCGCACAGCCGCTCTTCTGCTCCAGATACGTCAGAATCTCGTCCAGAAGAATCTCGCAGCGGTCATGACCGAATAAATCGTTCATGCGCTTGAAATTTTCGATATAGAGCTTCAGAACCACGCCCTCATAGCCCATCAAAAACTGCGCTTCCAGACGATTCATGCAGACGCTGCTGTCGCTGGTCTTCTTTCCGTCCTGCCCGCTGTCGGCCGGAGCGGTCTCTTTGACATCCTCTGACGCAAGGGGCCTCTCCTTTTTCTTACTAAACAATGCCATAAGCTGCTTCCTCCGAATTTTAGTGTAGATGTGTTTATTATAACGTGAATTTACAAAAACTGCAACACCTAACATTGCGCCTTTGACCGCAATATGACGGCAAATTCGCGGACTCCGCCCGGAAAATTCCGTCAGCTGCGGTTCTGCTGCGCCACCAGCTGCTCCGCGCCGTATTTCCTGCGCAGCGCCGGTTTCTCGATCTTGCCGGTGGCGTTGCGCGGTACTTCCGCGAAAATGATCTTCTTCGGCCTCTTATACCGCGGCAGCCCTTTGCAGAATTCTTCGATCTCCTCCTCGGTACATTCCATCCCTTCCTTAACGGAAATGATCGCGCCGGTGATCTCGCCCAGACGCTTATCCGGCAGGCCGATGACCGCCACGTCCTTCACTTTTTCGTAAGCGCTCAGGAAATTCTCGATCTGTACCGGGTAAATGTTCTCGCCGCCGCTGACGATCACGTCCTTCTTGCGGTCGACCAGGAAAATGAATCCGTCCTCATCCTGCATCGCCATGTCGCCGGTGTAGAGCCAGCCGTCCTTCAGCGTCTCCGCCGTGGCTGCGGGATCGTTGTAATAGCAGGTCATGACGCCCGGGCCTTTCACGCACAGCTCGCCCACTTCGCCCTGCTTCACCTCCGCGCCGCCCTCGTCCACGATCTTGCAGGACCAGCGATAGCCCGGAATGCCGATGGCGCCGACCTTGTGAATGTTCTCCATCCCCAGGTGGACGCAGCCTGGGCCCGTGGATTCGGACAGGCCGTAGTTGGTATCGTACTGATGGTTCGGGAAATATTCTTTCCAGCGCTTGATCAGGGACGGCGGAACCGGCTGCGCGCCGATGTGCATGAGCCGCCACTGATCCAGCTCATAATCTTCCAGTTTAATGTCGCCGCGGTCCAGGCTGTCCACGATGTCCTGCGCCCACGGCACCAGCAGCCACACGATGGTGCAATGTTCCTTGGAAACCGCGTCCAGGATGATCTCCGGCGTAGTTCCCGTCAGAAGCACGGCCCGGCTCCCGGCGCACAGACTCCCCATCCAGTGGAATTTCGCGCCGGTATGGTACAGCGGCGGGATGCAGAGGAACACGTCGTCCCTGCCCGTCGCGTGGTGCTTCTGTTCCATCTGCGCCGCCTGCAGCAGACTTTCATGATTATGAAGGATCGCTTTCGGGAAACCGGTCGTTCCGGATGAAAAATAGATCGCCGCGTCGTCCTCATCCTCCAGACGGATCAGCGGGGCCTGGCTGGAGCAGTCCGCCACCAGCTCCCGGTAGCTCTCCGCGAACGTCGGACAGCCGTCGCCCACATAGATCAGCAGACGGCCCTTGCTCAGCTTCTCCTCAATGCTCTCGATTCGGCCGATGAACTGCGGCCCGAAGAAAAGGATGTGCACCTCCGCCAGATCCGCGCAGTACTGGATCTCCTCTGCGGAAAAGCGGAAATTAAACGGCACCGCGATCGCACCCGTTTTCAGGATGCCAAAATAGATCGGCAGCCATTCCAGGCAGTTGAACATCAGGATCGCCACGCGGTCCCCTTTGTTAATTCCCCTGCTGAGCAGCATATTGGCGACGCGGTTGGCCTTCTCATCAAAAATACTCCAGGTGATCTCCCGGCGGTAAGGCGTCGCGGAGGTCTGCTGCACCAGATCGTATTCCTTCCAGGTGGTTTTTCTCTTGTCCGCCATGGTGGGATTCAGCTCCACCAGGGCTACCTCGTCTCCGTAAAGCTTGTGATTGCGCTCCAATAAATCTGTAACCGGCATATGTAGTTCTTCCTCTCTGTATAGTTTACTTGCTGTGTAATGCTTCCGCGATTCGGCCCGGTCATGTCGCCGGGAGGCGGGCTGGACCTGCGCTTCTGCCTGTGCGGGCCGCCTCTTTCGCGGTTTAATGGTTTTGTGCTTTATGCGTTTTATCCGTTAAAGCGTCCTATGTAAAAATAACATACTTCCGGACAAAAGTCAACCGCGGGACACAGGCTTCCGGAGAGTTTTCGGGAGTAGTTTCCAGGAGCCGTTTCCGGAAATTTCCGGGATTTGGCGGGTGTCCGTAAGAAAGTTTTGAAACAAAATTGATTACGGCATCTGTCAGACAGGATTGGGACGACAAAAAAGAACGGAGTATAGGCTTGGTTTTGCCTTGCTCCGTTCTTTTTTATCCAAGCGTATGCGCTTCTCCGATAGCCAAACGCTGAAATTCGTTCGCCGTCACCAGCAAAGGACATAGCGAATCGTTACCCCGTGTTTTGGCAGGTGCTGCACAGGGAGTCGCAAACCGCGACGCCCTATATTATCATTCCTGTAAATTGAAATAGCCATACCCGCTATTTCCGCTTCCGTTTGCCTTTTCCATGTGCGAACTGCGGACTGGCTTTTCCGCGCTGGCTGCCTTGTCTGTCTTGCAGTTTCTTGGATTTCTTCAATATTCCAATCAGTGTGACGAATTCCTCTTTCGTAAGCGTGTCATAGTCTATCCCCAAAGTGGTCAGATACCCTCTGATACGTTTCTCCTGCGGACTGCCCTCAAAATCCATTGCCTCTTTCAGACTGCGGGCCACCTCTGCGGCGGCCGAATCTTCATCGGCGGTGGTAGTATCTTTCTTATGTGCTTCCCGGATGTCATTCAGAATGGTAATGAGATCGCCGGAAATGACCGGGGCGAAGTAGCCTTCCGGCTG
>CANQUA010000011.1 GCA_947626915.1 uncultured Lachnospiraceae bacterium | reverse complement strand
GGATGGAATGGAACGGGATTGGACCGGGGGAAGGCAGGATCGGAGCGGAGAAGAGCGGGACCGGGGCGGAGGGAAACGGAAACGGAATGGAAAAGAACAGGTCTGGAGCGGAGAATGCCGGGGAAAACACATCCTGCTGCGCGGTCCAGGCGGCACGCATTGCCGGATTAATGTTTCATATCGGTGAACGGTTCCACGAATATAATAATGCGGTGGGGCTTTTGGAGGATTTGGAATTGGTGAAATCAGAAATGCGCCGTGACCCGATGCCGCGGGAGCGGAAGGAATTTGAATACCGGGCTGTTCTGTTTCAGATCCTGACGGAGCTGGAGCAGTTTTTGCTGTTGAAACGGGAGTTTGTGCGGAAACTTTCGCGGGAGGATATCGAGACGTTCTGGATCGGTTCCTGAACGCGGCCGGAGATTTGAATAAAGCGGGCGGAAAACTGTTCTTCGGACGGCAGACGAAAGCCTGTGCAGAGAAGGAATAAATTACGGTTTTGACTGGGAAACCGGGAAGGAGAAGCGATGGGACAGGAGACACATACGATCGGCATCATTTCCGATACGCATGGGCTGCTGCGGCCGGAGGTCGCGGAGGCGCTGGCGGGCTGCGATGCGATTCTGCATGGGGGAGACGTCTGTCAGCGGGGCGTATTGCGGGAGCTGGAACGTATTGCGCCGGTTTATGCGGTGCGCGGAAACAATGATAAGGATTGGGAGGAGCCGCTGCCGGAAACGCTGCGGGTCACATTGTTCGGCGTCTCCTTTTATATGATCCATGACCGGAAACAGATCGCGGAAGATGTGGGCGGTGCGCAGGTCGTGCTCTTCGGACATACCCACAGATTTGAGGCGAAAACCGGGGAGGAGGTTTCGCCGGACGGGAAGCGTTCGCGAGGCGGAGGTCTGCCGGATGTCCTGAACAGGAAACGGCCGGGGAACCGCGGATTGTCGGACGGAGCGGAGGGGGAGCGATTGGCTGACCGGGATGCGGCGGGAGGAGCACAGCTCTGGCTGAACCCGGGAAGCTGCGGACCGAAACGGCTCAGACTGCCGATTACAATGGCGTTTCTGGAAATTGCGGAAGACGGGGGCTGCCGGCTCGAAAAAGCGGAGCTTTCTTCGAAGGGCGGGCTCCTGTACCGGGAGACGGCGGCCATATGGACGGCGCGGTCCGGGAACGTCCGAAACGGCGGGGGTGCCGGAGTCTGGGATCTTTGTGTGCCCCATGCCGGGGAGCCGGGAAAGTCGGAAGCGGGTTCCGGCAGTTCCGGAGACGCTTCGCTTTCGGGCGAGGGAGAAGAAGAACCAGTGATTCCTGCCGATATCGGCGTGCGGATCCCCGGCATGATCCGGGATATGAAACGGGGACGCCCCGTTGCGGAGATCGCCCGGCGGGCGGGAGTCAGTTATGGGGTGGCCGAGCAGGTCTGCCGGATGTACGCGACCCATCCCGGCGTGGATGTGGACGGGATTCTGAGACGGCTGGGGCTGTGAGCGGAGAGAGACATTCGCTGCCGGATCTGTTTTGCATTGCTGCAGGAAATGTTCGGGTTGAGAAACTGAATCACGTGATTTGCTGGAGGTTTGTGTCCGGGTGTCTGCTTCATTCTGCGTCGCTGCAGGAAAATGTTCGGTTTGAGGAACGGCTGAATCGTGTGTGGTTTGTTGGAGGTTTGTGTCCGAGAGTCTGCCTCATTTTGCATCGCTGCAGGAAAATGTTTGGGTTGAGGAGCGGCTGAATCGCGCGTGGTTTGCCGGAGGGTTACGTTTGGGTGTCTGCCTCATTCTGCGTCGCTGCAGGAAAATGCTCGGGTTGAGGAGCTGAATCGCGCGTGGTTTGCCGGAGGTTTACGCCCGGGTGTCTGTCTCATTCTGCGTCGCTGCAGGAAATTGTTCGGGTTGAGGAGCTGAATCGCGCGTGGTTTGCCGGAGGTTTACGTCCGGGTGTCTGCCTCATTCTGCGTCGCTGCAGGGAATGCCCGGGTTGGGCGGCTGAATCGCGCATAGTATGCGGGGATGCGTCCGACTGCCGGATTTTGAAATGAAAAAATGATGATAACGTCGGAAAGGCGGGAGATACATACGATGTACCGGATTTTGATTGTGGAGGATGACAGGGGGATTGCGGAGGCGATTGAGAAACAGGCGGCTCAATGGGGGCTTTCGGCGAAAGGCGTGGAGGATTTTGCCAACGTGATGGCGGAGTTTGCCCGGTTCGATCCGCAGCTGGTGCTGCTGGATATCGCGCTGCCGTTTTTCAACGGTTATTATTGGTGCGGAAAGATCCGCGAGGTCTCAAAAGTCCCGATCATTTTCATTTCCTCCGCGTCGGACAATATGAACATCATCATGGCCATGAACATGGGCGGGGATGATTTCATCGCCAAGCCTTTCGATCAGACGGTGCTGATGGCGAAGATTCAGGCGCTGCTGCGGCGGACCTATGATTTCGGGGCCGGGGTGCCGATCCTGGAACACCGCGGGGCCATGCTGCACACCGGCGACCAGACCCTGTATTATGAGGGGCAGAGGATTGAACTTTCCAGAAACGAGTACCGGATCCTCCTGTCGCTGATGGAGGCCAGGGGGCGGGTCGTCAGCCGTGAAAAACTGATGGAACGTCTGTGGCAGACGGACAGTTATGTGGATGAGAATACATTGACTGTCAATGTGAACCGGCTCCGCAGGAAGCTGGAAGCGGCCGGTCTTGCGGATTTTATCGTGACGAAATTCGGCGTCGGCTATATTGTGGAATGAGGCCGCGCGCCGGACGGGTCTGTTTGCCGGGGAAGCCTGCCGTGGGAAAGCCGGGATGCCGGCGGGGTGCTTTCGGCAGGGAAAATGGCGCGGCGAGCCGGTGCGGAGAAGTATGTCAGGACTGGTTTCGGTTGAGAAAACTGTGAGAAAGGCCAGGAAGCAGTCTGAAAAGGGGAAGGCAGAAAGCAGTCTGAAAGGGGAAGGTCAGGAAGCGGTCTGAAAGTGAAAGTCAGGAAGCAGTTTGAAAAGGAAAGGCAGGAAGCAGTCTAAAAGGGAAAGTCAGGAGGCAGTTTGAAAGTGAAAGCCAGGAAGAAGTCTGGAAGGGAAAGCTAGGAGGCAATCTAAAAGGGAAAGCCAGAAAGCGGTCTGAAAGTGAAAGTCAAAAAACAGCGTGAAAAGAAAGATTGGGAAGCAGTCTGAAAGAGGAAGCCAGTTTGAAGAGAAAGATCAGGAAGCAGTCTGAAAAGAAAAGCCAGGAAGCAATTTAAAGGAAAGGTCCAGTAAACAGTCTGAGACGAAAGCCCAGTAAGCAGTCCGAAGAAATAAACTTCCCCGCTTTCCCCGCTTCCGCCCATGCGCTGCAATCCCGCTTCCCGCATCTAATACATACGTTCAATCCATCCAATATTTAGAGAAAACGCAGAAAAATCAAAACGTTTATTACTATGATTATGTTATGCCGCCGGCGAAAAGGCGGCGGAATGGAGCTTACGATGAAAAGAGAGAGACAACAGACCCGGGAGCGGATGGGGGCGAAAGCGGCGCGGCAGGAGGGAGACGGCGCGGAGCTTTCCGGAAGACGCTTCTTTTTTTCTTATCTGAGGGACCATCGCCGCGGAATCTTCCTTTATGCGGCGTTTTGCGGGATTTTCGCCGCGGTATTCGCGCTGTATCATTTGCCCGTCGCCGCGGTCGGTTATCCGTTTCTTCTCTGCGGAGCGCTGGGGCTGGCGGTATTCTGGAGGGACAGCCGCAGACTTTATAAAAACCGGACGCTTCTGAAACGGCTGGAGGTATTTCAGGGGGGCGCCGAAGAGATTCTCCATATGCTGGACGAGCTGCCGGAACCGGAAAGCGCCGCGGAGGCCGATTACCAGGCGATTCTGCGGCGGCTGTGCGAAAAACAGGCGGAGCAGACCGCTTTGCTGAACCGCCGGTACAGCGAGATGATCGATTATTATACCGTGTGGGTCCATCAGATCAAAACGCCCATTGCCGCCATCCGCCTCAACCTGCAGAATGAGGACAGCGATTTTGCCCGGCTGGTCGCCGAGGATCTTCAGCGGATCGAGCAGTATGTGGAAATGGTCATGGCTTTTCTGCGCCTGGATTCCGAGTCCACGGATTATGTATTCCGTACCTGCAGCCTGGATGAGATCCTGCGCCAGGCGGTCCGCAAATTTGCCGCCCAGTTCATCCGCCGCGGCCTGACCCTGATCTATGAGCCCATCGGCGCGGCGGTGGTCACGGATGAGAAATGGCTCTGCTTCGTGGTCGAACAGCTGCTGTCCAACGCGCTTAAATACACCCGCACCGGCGGCATCCGCATTGAGCTGGAAGCGCCGAAGACTCTCTGCATCCGGGACACCGGCATCGGGATCGCCCCGGAAGATCTGCCGCGTATTTTCGAAAAAGGTTACACAGGTTACAACGGCCGCACCGATAAAAAGGCCAGCGGTCTCGGGCTGTACCTCTGCCGCCGTGTCTGCGAGAACTTAGGTTACAAAATCTGGGCCGAGTCCGAGCCCGGCCGGGGAACCGCCGTTTTTATCAACCTGAACCAGGAAGAGATGCGGACGGAATAGGCTGCTTTCCGGGGAAGCGGCGTTCTTCGGGCAGATACGGGAAAATGAGGAGGGAAGCGGTCCTTTTCCGGCCGGGAGAAGTCCCGCTGCCGCGAAGGAGGCGGGATCGTCCGGTGCTTCCGCAAATCTTACAAAACTGTAAGTCCCGGCCCGCAAACTGTAAGTCCGTTCCATGGAAATGCTGCCCCCGGTTCCTTTATAATGTGTTCATGAACGGTTCCCCGTATGCCGGGAGGACCGAATCCACACATCAAGGAGGAAACAAAACCAATGAGTATCCTGCAGGTAACCAGCCTGAAAAAGATTTATGCCACCCGCTTCGGCGGAGCCAGGGTCGAGGCCCTTAGAAACGTAACCTTTTCCGTGGAACAGGGAGAATACGTCGCCGTCATGGGAGAGTCCGGCTCCGGCAAGACCACGCTTTTAAACATTCTGGCCGCCCTCGTGCGTCCCACCTCCGGCAGCGTCCTTCTGGACGGACAGGATCTGCAGAAGATCAAGGAATCCCAGATCGCCGCGTTTAGGCGGGATAACCTGGGCTTCGTGTTCCAGGAATTCAACCTGCTGGACACATTTTCCATCGAGGACAACATCTACCTGCCCCTGGTGCTGGCCGGAAAAGGTTACGAGGAAATGGAAGCCCGGTTAAGCCCGATCGCCCGGCAGCTGGGCATCTCCGACATTCTGAAAAAATACCCTTATGAGGTTTCGGGAGGACAGAAGCAGCGGGCCGCCGTGGCCAGGGCGCTGATCACGGAGCCGAAGCTGATCCTGGCCGACGAGCCGACAGGGGCGCTGGATTCCCGGTCCACCGACGAGCTCCTCCGCCTGTTCAGCCAGATCAACGAGTCCGGCCAGACCATTGTGATGGTGACGCACTCGGTCAAGGCCGCCAGCCACGCGAGCCGGGTGCTGTTTATCAAGGACGGCGAAGTATTCCACCAGATCTACCGGGGCAATTCCTCCGAAAGCCAGATGTACCAGAAGATCTCCGACACGCTGATCATGCTGCAGACGGGTGGTGAGCGCGGATGAAGACCCATGTTTACAGGCGGCTGGCGGCGGACGGGATCCGCAAGAACAAGCGGCTGTACGTGCCGTATATGATGACCGGCAGCATTATGGTCATGATGCACTACCTGATGTGTTTTCTTGTCAATGCGCCGGTCATGGGGCGTATTCGCGGCAGCGGGTTTTTGACCTCGATCCTGGGGCTGGGCGCGATCGTGATCCGGCTTTTCGCGGCGCTTTTCCTTTTTTATACCAATTCGTTTTTGATCCGCCAGAGGAACCGGGAGTTCGGCCTTTACAACGTCCTGGGCATGGACAAGAAAAACATCGCCCGCATCATCGTCTGGGAAAGCGTGCTTTCGACGCTTGTGTCCGTCTGCGGCGGACTCCTGCTGGGGATGCTCTTTTCCAAGCTGGGGGAGATCGGGCTTTTGAATATCGTCGGCCTGGATACGGATTATGAGATCAGCGTCAGTCTGGGAGCGGTCCGGCTCACGGTGCGCATCTTTGCGGAGATCTACCTGTTTCTGATGATCTGCTCCATCCTGCGGGTTTGGTTCTTAAAGCCTCTGGAGCTTCTGCAGAGCAGCCAGGTGGGAGAGAAACCGCCCAGGGCCAGATGGCTGCTGACGCTGGCAGGCGTGGTCTCTCTGGGGATCGCCTATTTCCTGGCAGTTACGATCCGGGAGCCCATCGAGGCGCTGATGCTCTTTTTTGTGGCGGTGGTGCTGGTGATCGCAGCCACGTATGTTCTCTTTGTCGTCGGGTCCGTCACGCTCTGCCGGGTCCTGCAGAAAAACAAACGCTACTATTACCGCGCCAATCATTTTGTGTCCGTTTCTTCGATGGCGTACCGGATGCGCAGGAACGGGGAGGGACTGGCTTCCATCTGCATCCTGAGCACGATGGTGCTGGTCATGCTGTCCTGCACGGTCACGCTTTATACCGGCGACGAGACGCACATCCGGAACTCGTGGCCGCGGCAGATCGTCGTGGAGATTCATTCGGACAGTCTGGAGGGTCTGGATGAAGAGCACATCGAGGCCTACCGGGAGGCGGTGACGGGAGGAAATGTCCCGGCAGGCGCGGATGCGGCCCAGCCGGTCCCGGTCCACACAAACGTGATCTCCTACCGCAAGGCCGAGGCCTACGCAGTCTATGTGGACGATGTATTTGCGGTCGATATGGAACATATCCCCGATCTGACCGCCGCCCAGGCTTACGGCGGGAGAACGGTGCAGTTCTTTTCCCTGGAGGACTTTAACGCCTGCATGGGAACGGAAGCGGTGCTGGAGGATGGAGAATGTCTGATCTACTGCGTCGGAACCGATTACCGGCAGGATACGATCACGTTTGCCGAGGGGAAAACCTACCGCGTGAAAGCCGTGCTGGACCGGTTCATAGAGGACGGCCTCAGCGTGGCCATTTCCGGCTCTACGATCATCAATGTGGTGGTCGCCGACCTGGACGCATGTATCGCTCCGCTGAGCGGACTGATCAGCAGCAGGGGCCTGCCCTGGATCGATCTGTACTGGGTCTACGGCTGCGATATGGAAAACGGAGAAGATCTGGAGACGGCCGAAGCGGAGGTGTCCAGGATTCTGGAAAATGTCAGTGCATTGCGCCGGACCCCGGGCAGCGGCATCACGCGGACCGATATCCAGAGCCGCGCCGCCAACCGGGCGGATGTGAAGCAGCTGAACGGCGGACTGCTGTTTTTGGGGCTGCTGCTCAGCCTTGTGTTTATCTTCGCGTCGGTACTGATCATTTATTATAAGCAGATCTCAGAGGGGTACGAGGATCAGTCCCGGTTCGGGATCATGCAGAATGTGGGCATGACGAAGCGGGAGATCCGCAGAAGCGTCAACTCCCAGATCCTGACCGTATTCTTCCTGCCGCTGGTGTTTGCCGGCGTCCACCTGGCGTTTGCGTTTCCGATGCTCTGGAGGATCATGATGATGATGGGATCGGTCAGCCTGCCGCTGTTTGCCGGCATGACGGTTTTGTGCTTCGTCGTATTCGGCGTCTTCTATGCGGCGGTCTACAAACTGACGGCCGGGGCCTATTACCGGATCGTCAGCGGCGCGCGGGAGTGAGAGGGGACTCCTTTTTCCGGCATAAATTCCGGCGTAACGTGTTTCCTTGACAGCAGCAAAACGATGAAAGGCCCGAAAACAGCGCTTTTTGGGCCTTTTTCGGGTATGCGGCTCAGCGGTAAAAGCCCTGAAAAGCGGCCATTTTTTTGAAATACTGCGTACGGACCTGAAAATAGTGCAGTATTTTGCTCTTTTTATGTCGAAACTTGCGATAGAATCCATTTGCATGCGCTCGCTTTGCAAGCTTATAATCGTAATATCAACAAAAAAGGAGGACAAAAAATGACACCCACTTTAAACGTAGCTATCGCAGAAGACAACCCGAAAACCCTGGAACTTCTTCAGGATATGTTGTCGGCCGAAGAAGGAATCCAGGTCGTAGGCAAAGCCGAGAACGGGAATGAGGCCTACGAGATGATCGTGAATACCAAACCAGACGTAGTCCTCTTGGACATTATTATGCCGGGAATGGATGGACTGACCGTCATGGAGAAGATAAAGCATGAGGAAAGACTGACCAAGCAGCCGTCGTTCATAATGGTTTCCGCCGCGGGAAGCGAGAATATAGCCGGCGACGCGTTCCATCTGGGAGCCAGCTATTTTATCATGAAGCCGTTTAACCGCGAGGTGGTCGTCGATAAGATCCGGCGGCTGGCCAGCTATTCGGTGCGCCCGAAGGGAGTGACCCTGCCGAGCAGTCGCAAGGTCAAGCCTTACGAGAGCCAGAACGAGTATATGCGCCAGAACCTGGAAAATGATGTGACGCAGATCCTGCATGAGATCGGCGTTCCGGCCCACATCAAGGGCTACCAGTATCTGCGGGACGCGATCATTTCCTCCGTGCAGGACCAGGACATGCTGGCATCGGTCACGAAGGTCCTGTACCCCAATATCGCCAAGAAGCACCAGACGACGCCCAGCCGCGTGGAACGGGCGATCCGTCATGCCATCGAGGTGGCCTGGAGCCGGGGAAAGATGGACACGATCAACGAGATCTTCGGCTACACGGTCAGCAACGGGAAAGGCAAGCCGACCAACTCCGAGTTTATCGCCCTTTTGTCGGACAAGATCCGGCTCGAATACCGGCGTATGTAGCGTTTTGGGGATACCGCCCGTATTTTACGCTGCGGAAACGAAATTTTTTGGAAAAATGAACAGAACCTCCAAGATTCTACTTCCTAATTTCGGGAAAGTATTGTATACTATATCTGACCAGGTGTAGATTCTATTTGAGGAGGTAGCTTTCATGAAGAAAATTTTGTTCGCGGCATCGGAGGCCGTACCGTTTATCAAGACGGGAGGTCTGGCGGACGTGGTCGGTTCCCTGCCGAAGTGCTTTGACAGGGAAGAGTATGATGTGAGAGTTATGATTCCCAAGTACCGCTGCATGAAGCAGGAATGGAAGGATGCGTTGGTGCCTGTCGATTATTTCTATATGGATTACATCGGAGAAAGCCGCTACGTGGGGATCCTGCAGTATGTATATGAGGGGATTACATTTTATTTTATTGACAACGAGTGGTATTTCAACGGGGATGCTCCCTACGGCGACTGGCTGTACGATCTGGAGAAATTTGCGTTCTTCTGCAACGCCGCCCTGTCGGCGCTTCCGGTCATCGGATTCCAGCCGGATGTGGTTCACTGCCACGACTGGCAGACGGGACTGATCCCGGTTTATCTGAAGGACCGTTTCCATGGCGGAGCGTTTTTCCGCGATATGAAATCGGTGATCACGATCCATAACCTGAAATTCCAGGGAATCTGGAACATCGACACGATCAAGCGGATCACGGGGCTTTCGGATTATTATTTTACGCCGGATAAGCTGGAGGCTTATAATAATGGCAACCTACTGAAGGGCGGCATTGTCTATGCGGATGCCGTGACGACGGTCAGCGATACGTACGCGGAAGAGATCAAGATGCCGTTCTACGGCGAAGGGCTGGACGGACTGATGCGCGCCCGTTCCAACAGCTTGCGGGGGATCGTCAACGGGATCGACTACGAGGAGTTCAACCCGGAGACGGACAAATACATCGTACAGAATTACAACAGCGGGAATTTCCGGACAGAGAAGATAAAAAATAAACGGGCCCTGCAGAAGGATCTGGGGCTGGAGGAAAAGGATGACGCGCTGATGATCGGCATTGTCTCCCGTCTGACGGATCAGAAAGGGTTCGATCTGATTCAGTATATGATGGAGGAGCTTTGCCAGGACGATATTCAGCTGGTCATACTGGGGACCGGCGAGGAGCGCTATGAGAATACGTTCCGGTATTTCGCCATGAAGTACCCGGAAAAAGTATCAGCGAATATTTCCTATTCCAATCCGCTGTCCCACAAAATTTACGCTTCCTGCGACGCGTTTCTGATGCCGTCCCTGTTTGAGCCCTGCGGCCTGAGCCAGCTGATGGCCCTGCGCTACGGGACGCTTCCGATCGTCCGCGAGACGGGAGGGCTCAGGGATACGGTGGAGCCGTACAACGAATACGAGGGGACCGGCACCGGGTTCTCGTTTGCCAATTACAACGCCCATGAGATGCTGTATACGATCCGCTACGCGGAGAAGGTCCACCGGGAGAACCGAAAGGACTGGGACGCGATGGTGGCCAGGGCCATGGAAAAAGATTTTTCCTGGGGGACTTCGGCCCGCAGGTATCAGCAGCTGTATGATGAACTGATGGCCTGATCCCGGGCGCAGGCTGAATTTGCGGGAGAGGCGGAAGCGATGCGTATTTGGGAGGAGATCACAGGCAATCAGGTGCTGGTCAGCGCGGTCGTCGGGTGGCTCGTCGCACAGGCGCTGAAGACGCTGATCGATTTGGGACTGAACCATTCGTTCCGCGCGGAGCGGCTGGTGGGCTCCGGCGGCATGCCCAGTTCCCATTCGTCCACGGTCTGTGCGCTGACGGTGTCCGCGGCACTGTGTTACGGCGTGGGTTCCTTTGAGTTTGCGGTCAGTTTCGTGCTGGCCTCGATCGTGATGTACGACGCCATCGGGGTCAGGCAGGAGACCGGCAAGCAGGCGAAGCTTTTGAACCTGATTGTGGAGCAGGACTGGTTCAAGCTGAACGGCCGGGAGGTCCAGGAGAAGCTGAAGGAATTTGTGGGGCACACGCCGCTGCAGGTCCTGGCCGGAGCGCTTTTGGGGATTCTGATCGCCGTGCTTTTAAATCTGCTGTATTGATGGCATCTGCCTGCGGGAAAGGCCGCGGGCAGGTGCTTTTCGTGGTGAAAAGAGAGGAGGCGGTCCATGAGAAAATTTCTGCTGGCATTTTTTCTGGCGGCTGTGTTCGTGCTGTCCGGCTGCGGGGCAGGCTTCCCGTTTGACGAGGAGGAGGCTGCGGAGGTGGATTATTCCAGGCCGCAGATCATGATGATCGTGACGACGGAGCGGAACCGCTATGAAGAGGTTTATACGGAGGCGATCTGGGATGTGGTCCTGGAAAGCGGGGAGACCTTCGAGGCGTATCTGCTGGGTCAGATCCGGGAGTTTATGCAGAATTTAAAGATCGTGAATCTCCTGGCGGATAAGAGAGAGATGGTTTTGACCAGCACCGAAAAGGACCGTCTCCAGACGGTGGCGGACCGGTATTTCGACGGGCTTTCGGAGGAGGAGGTTTCCTATATGGGCCTGACCCGGAAGGAAGCGCTGGCATTGTATCAGGAGTACTACCGCGCCAATAAGCTGGTGGAAGAGCTGACGTCCCAGGTAGATCTGGAGGTCAGCGACAGCGAAGCCAAAGTGATCACGGTGCGTATGATCCGGATGTCCGATCAGAAGAAGGCGGAAGAGACGCTGGAGCGGGTAAGCCGGGAAGGCAGCGATTTCGCGGCCGTGGCCCGGGAGACCAGCGAGGGGGACGAGGTGGAATTCCAGCTGGGCCGCGGGGAGACGGACCAGGCGGTGGAAGCGGCGGCGTTCGCGCTGGCGGTGGGGGAGATCAGCCCGCTGATCGAAAGCGGCGGGCAGTATTATATCATCCAGTGCGTGAATGATTATGACGCCGCGGCTACGGCGCTCAGGAAGACCCGTCTCTATGAGGAGCGGAAGAACCAGCTGTTCCGGCAGATTTATTCCCAGTTTGAAATGGGGAATATGCCCGCCTTTTCCGACGAGGTGTGGTCGGATCTCTATTTTGCGTCGGGAGATCCGAGGCCGCAGGTGAATTTTTTTGAATTGTATCAGGAAGCCTTCGGGGACTGAACCCTCGGAGGCTTCCTTTTAGTGTTTATTGCGTCAGCGCGCGGGAAACGGCGGTCGGCCGCGGGAATCTTTCGTGCGCGGGAGCCGTCAGCCCGGGAAGACGCGCGGTCTTTCTGGCTCTGATAGTTTGGCGTATCCGGTCAGGCCAGGAAGAACGCGGAAGCCAGCGCATCCAGCGCTTCCTGGTCTTTGTGGGCCATCAGTTCCCGGGCCGAGTGCATGGCCAGGATTGCGATGCCCAGATCCACGGTCCTCACGGAAAGCATGGCGGAGGAGATGGCCCCTAAGGTGGAACCGCCGCGCATGTCGGACCGGTTGGAGAATTTTTTGCAGGGAATCTCTCTGCTCCGGCAGAGGCTTTCCACGACCCCTATGCAGGAGGCGTCAGTGGAGTAGCTCTGACTGGAAGACATTTTAAGCGTCACGCCGTCCCCCAGGCAGATCTGGTTTTTGATGTCGCATTTCTCCGGGTGGTTGGGATGCAGCGCGTGGGCCACGTCCATGGACAGCAGGAATGCGTCCATCACGATGTCCAGATAGGTTTCCCGGTCATAACACAGAGAGAGGAACAGTTTTTCCAGCATCCGTTCCGTGACGCTGGAGGACGCGCCCTGTTTGGTGCGGGAGCCGATCTCTTCGTTGTCGTAGAGGAAAATCAGATTGATGCCGTTCTCCCTGTAACCTGCTGTAACCGCGGTCAGACATGCGTATACGGAGGTCAGGTTGTCAAGGCGGGGCGAGCTGATAAATTCATGGTTCAGGCCGGTCAGGACAGGCGGCTCCCCGTTGTAAACGCAGAGCTCGTAGTCCAGGATCTCTTCCGGCGCGCAGTCCGCTTCCTGCGCCAGCCGGTTCAGGAAGAAGCAGTCTTTGTCCGGTTCCTCCGTGATCACGGTCATCAGCGGAAGCAGATCGGTCTGGGGATTCAGTTTGACGCCGTCGTTTACCTCCCGGTTCATGTGGATCGCCAGGTTGGGAATAACCAGCAGCGGTTCTTTGAAATCGATGAAGCGGATCCGGGGCCTGAACGGGTCGGGCCCCGCGATGCTGACTTTTCCGGCCATGGAAAGAGGACGGTCCATCCAGGTGTTCAGGATGGGAGAACCGTAAACCTCCGCGTTCAGCTTGCCGTAGCGGCCGGAGGTTACTTCCGGCGACGGTTTGATCCGCAGGCACGGCCAGTCCGTGTGCGCGGCCTCCATGCGGAGACTGGGCCGTTCGGTCAGATGTTCTCCCACGGTGAACGCGGCCAGGGTGGAGTCAAATAAACGCACAAAATAGCCGTGTCCCGGCTCCGGCTTCCAGGTTTCTGTAAGCGCCAGCTCCGTAAAACCGGCTTCCTCCAGCATCCGGGACGCGTGCAGGACGCAGTGATAGGGGGAAACGCCGGCTTTCAGCAGCTCTTCCAATCCTTCCAGATAAGTATTCTGATTCATGGTGAAACGCTCCTTTTAAAGGCAAATGAGTATGGGCCCGGGGATCGCGGCGCGGACCGGCGCCTCACTTCCCGCGGACCGGTTCCATCATAGCACAATCTTTCGGAAAGGGAAAGCAAACCGCAAAAATTTCCGGAAGAAAATGTAACGGGAAAATAAAACCGGCGCTTCCGATTTTTAGGGTTGAAATGGCCGGGAGGATAGGATAAGATAGAAGAGGCGCAAAACGGACGGAAGGGAGGCGGTGCGGATGATCGCGCTTCGGATTGAGGATCAGAAGAAATTGACTTCAGAGCTGTTTGTCGGAGAACTGTTCGACAAATTCCTGCTGCGGGAGGCTACAATCGTGACCTTCAATACGTTTCATGTGGACGGAAGGATCCGGCATGGGTATTTTACCGATCAGGAGCTGGAACTGGGGCAGATCGAGGATTATTCTTCCTGGGCGTCGGTGAAGCCGTTCTGCTTCTCCTTGATCAAGGGAAAGCGTCTGCCGGAGAGCTTTCAGATCGTGCTGCAGATGCCTCCGCGGGCGGTGGAACGGTTTGCGGAAAACGGAGGACCGGGCGTGAAAGCGGAGCAGATCGAGGGTCTCTACCTCAATATCCGCTATGAGGACGGCCGGCTTTCCTGCGTGACAGGGGTCTCCGCGAACGTGTTTTCCCTGGACCGTTCCCTGGACCGGGCGTGGGACGACGCGGTGGTCAGTTTTTTCAAGAACGGCCGGATCCCATTTGCCGGCGCGTGACGGGGGCCGGCAGGTTACAGGGCCGGACTGCAGCCGGAATCAAAGAGAACGGAAGAGAGGATATTACAATGGCTAAATTATATTTTCGCTATGGCGCAATGGGCAGTTCCAAGACCGCCAACGCTCTGATGGTGGAGTACAACTATTATGAGAGGGGAAAGCGGGCGCTTCTGGTGAAGCCCAGGCTGGATTCCCGGGACGGGGATTATACCATACGCTCCCGGATCGGACTGGAGAAGGACGGGATCCTTCTGGAACAGCTGACGGCCATGACGGATGAAGCGATACAGGCTTACGACTGTGTGATCGTGGACGAGGCGCAGTTTGCTTCCAAAGCCCAGGTGGAATTTCTGGTCCATATCGTGGACGACCTGGAGGTGCCGGTGATCTGCTACGGCCTGCGGACGGATTTCCGCCGGGAGTTTTTTGAGGGGAGCCTCTGGCTCATGGCCTGGGCGGACAAGATCGAGGAGATCAAGACGGTGTGCTGGTGCGGCAAGGCGGCTACCTGCAACGCCCGGATCGGAGAGGACGGGCATGTGGTCCGGGCCGGCGAGCAGATCCTGATGGGCGGCAACGACAAATACACCTCTCTTTGCCGGAAGCACCATATGAGAGGGGACCTGGGACCGGCGGAGAAGGCAGCCGGAAGATAGTCAGACCATGATTTTATTAGCACTCATTTCAAATGAGTGCTAATTTTCTATTGACAAATTGTTCTAATCGTACTAGAATACCTTTTAGGATTCAGAAACAAGCATCAATAAAAGGAGAGATGATACTATGGCAACAAAAACTGGCAGTTTATCAATCAGCAGTGAGAATATATTTCCGGTGATCAAAAAATGGCTCTATTCCGATCATGATATTTTCTACCGGGAACTGATCTCCAACGGCTGCGACGCGATCACGAAGCTGAAAAAGCTGGAACTGATGGGCGAGTATGAGAAGCCGGAGGATCTGAAGTATAAGATTCAGGTGACGGTGAATCCGACAGAGAAGACGATCTCCGTATCGGACAACGGCCTGGGCATGACCGCGGAGGAAGTGGACGAGTATATCAACCAGATCGCGTTTTCCGGCGCCCAGGATTTCCTGGAGAAATACAAGGACAAGGCCAACGAGGATCAGATCATCGGCCATTTCGGCCTGGGCTTTTATTCCGCGTTCATGGTGGCGGACAAGGTGACGATCGATTCCCTTTCCTATAAGAAAGACGCGGCGGCCGTGCATTGGGAGAGCGACGGCGGCACGGAGTTTACGATGGGCGACGGCGACAGGGCGCAGCACGGCACCACGGTGACGCTGTACCTCAACGACGACAGCACGGAGTTCGCCAACGAGTACCGGGCCCGCGAGGTCATTGAGAAATACTGCGGCTTCATGCCGGTTCCGATCTTTCTGGACAATGCGGAGGCAGGCCCCCAGTATGAGACGATCGAGAAAGACGAGCTGACGGACAAGGATACGATCATCGAGACGATTGTGGAAGAGGCGAAGACCGAGGAAAAAGAGAACGAGAACGGTGAGAAGGAGACGGTGGAGGTCGTTCCCGCCAAGGAGAAATATAAGATCCTGAAGCGTCCGGCGGCGGTCAACGACGTAAGTCCCCTCTGGAACAAACATCCCAACGAGTGCACCGAGGACGAATACAAGGAGTTTTACCGGAAAGTATTCCTGGATTATAAGGAGCCGCTGTTCTGGATCCACCTGAACATGGACTACCCGTTCAATTTGAAAGGCATCCTGTACTTCCCGAAGATCAATACGGAGTATGACAGCCTGGAGGGCACGATCAAGCTGTATAACAACCAGGTGTTCATCGCCGACAACATCAAAGAGGTGATTCCGGAATTTTTGATGCTGTTAAAGGGCGTCATCGATTGTCCGGACCTGCCGCTGAACGTGTCCCGCAGCGCCCTGCAGAACGACGGCTTCGTGAAGAAGATCTCCGACTACATTACGAAGAAAGTGGCGGACAAACTGACCGGCATGTGCAAGACCGACCGGGAGAATTACGAGAAATACTGGGACGATATCAGCCCGTTCATCAAGTTCGGCTGCCTGAAGGACGAGAAGTTTGAGGAGAAAATCAAGGACTACGTGCTGTTTAAGAATCTGGACGGCAAGTATCTGACGCTTCAGGACTGCCTGGACGCCGCCAAGGAGAAGCATGAGAACATCGTTTACTATGTGACCGACGAGAAAGAGCAGGGGCAGTACATCCATATGTTCCGCCAGGAGGGACTGGACGCGGTGCTTTTGAACCATACGATTGACAGCCCGTTCATCAGCCATCTGGAGCAGAAGCACGAGGGCGTGAAGTTCCTGCGCATCGACGCGGATGTGAGCGCCAGCTTCAAGGAAGAAGTGAAGACCGAGGATGCGGACGCATTCAAGGCAGACAGCGAGAAACTGACGGCCGCGTTTAAGAAGGCCCTGGGCAATGACAAGCTGGAGATCAAGGTGGAGAAGCTGAAAGACGAGAAGCTGGCCTCCATGATCACCGTGTCTGAGGAGAACCGCAGGATGCAGGATATGATGCGCATGTATAATATGTACGGCATGGATCCGAATATGTTCGGCGGCATGGGCGAGACCCTGATCCTGAACGCGAATCACAAGCTGGTGAAATACGTGCTGACCCATGAGGAGGGGGACCTGACGGAAAAGATCTGCAAACAGCTTTACGACATGGCCTCCTTAAGCCACGGCAGTCTGAGCCCGGAGCGCATGACGGAATTTTTGAGCCGCAGCAACGAGATCATGATGAGCCTGGTGGGCGAGAACTGAATCAGTTTATGGGCGTCTGTTCCGTCAGGACCAGGCGCTCGACCGCCTGGGCCACGCCGTTTTCCGTGTTCCGCCCGGTGTGATACCTGGCGGCCGCCGCGACGGCAGGGGCTGCGTTGCCCATGGCGACGCCGAACCCGGCCGCCTGGATCATCGGGATGTCGTTGGTCTGATCGCCGATGGCCATGACCTGCGGCATCGGGATCCCCAGGGAGGCGGCAAGCTCCGTCAGCGCGGAGCCTTTGTTTACGCCGCGGGGGAGGATCTCCACGTTATCGTACCAGCTGGAGGTGACTTCCGCTTCCGGTACCCGCGCCTCGATCCTTTCCCTGAGCAGGAGCAGCTTTTCAGCCTCCGGAGTAATGACAGAAAATTTGCTGGCCCGCGCAAGCAGCGGGTCCACCATCGTGCCGTCCGTCCAGAGACGGCACCGGCCGCCAGGCCTGTCCAGGAACGTACCCTGGCTGCGCCTGGCGGTTTCCATATCCGCGGGAGGTTCGCTGAACGCCGTCTCGTGCACGCTGGAGACGGTGAAACGCAGTCCCAGTTCCTCAATGAGGCGCCGGATTTCCCGCGCGGCCGCTTCCGGGATCCAGGCGGCTTTCGTCACTTCCCCCAGCGGCTCCCGCACCGCGACGCTGCCGTTGAGCGCGAGAATATGCGCCGGCAGGCCTGCGTCCAGCGCGTAAAAGCCCATGTCGTCCGGCAGCCGTCCGGAGACCAGGGCCAGATGGACGCCCAGTCCGGCGGCGCGGCGCAGAGCCTCCGCGTTGGCAGGCGGGATCACGCCTTTCTGTTCTCCCAAAAGCGTACCGTCCATGTCCATGGCAATCAGCCGAATCCGTTCCATTTTCAAATTTCCTCCCTGTTTTGTTTTGAATCATGGCTTCCTTCCGCCGTCCATTCGATTCCGGCCGGCGTCATGACTCTTCGGGAAGCGGCGTCCGGATGCGCCATGCGGTCAAACAGCAGCATGACCAGCGCCGAGGCAATGCTTCTGCGGCCGGCGTCCGAAGACCGGCGTCCGTTCTGCGGTTCGAATCTGCTTCCGAAAGCAGCTACTCTGACCTGACCCGGCACCTCCACCGCAAGGTTTCGCAGCGCGCGCAGAAGACATTCCGCCACGTAGGAATTGACGCAGACGAACGCTTCCGGCAGCGTTTTCCCTTTCAGGCGGCTCTCGAACAGGGTGGTGAAGTCCCGGTCCTCCCCCTCCCGGAAAAGAAGGGAATATTCATCGCTCAGTCCATGCTGCTGCAGGGCCAGCGTAAAACAGCCGTAGCGGTTCCAGAATCCCCAGCAGTGCTCCGGGTCGCCGACGAAGCCCAGCCTGTGCGCGCCGCCTTCGATCAGCCCGCAGAGCAGGCGGTACAGTGTGTACTCGTCTTCCAGCACCAGATCAAAGGCTTCCTCAATCTCCGCGGCCCGCCGGTCGCCGTCAAAGAACACGCAGGGCTTGCCTTGTTTCACCAGCAGGGACATATAATTCTGATCCAGAATCTCCAGACCGATGACGCCGTCTGCCTGGGAAAGATTCTCGGGGAGCACGCCGCGGGCAACTTCTTCCGGCGACATGAACTGCAGCGTCATCACCGCCTCCCGTGCCCGCACAAGCTGCTGCAGATCCAGGATCAGCTGTCCGAAAAAAGATTCCGTCAGCTGGTTGTCCCGGCAGACGACCAGAATATTCCTGCGCACAGACGACTCCATGCGGTTCTGCACCGTTCCCAGCATCTTGTAATCCATAGCAGCCGCCTGGTCAAGTACCCGCTGCCGGGTCTCTTCCGTGATGCCCCGGCCGCCGTTCAGCGCCTTGGAGACGGTATTCCTCGACAGTCCCAGACTTTTTGCGATATCCGCAATCGTAACTCTATTCGACATCTGATCTTAAATCATCCTTTCCGTCATCCTGTAGATAATCCTAATATATCACAAATATATCACATGCCGGTCAAGTTGTCAAATGCACATCATAACAAAAATTTATTTGTTAAATGCCACTTTTCATTTTAAAGAAAATATCTGCTAAATCTTGCAGAAAGCTTGCAGAAACACGCAGACCCTATTGACATTTTAAGATATCCGGAAGTATAATGGCGGTATTAAATGGTCATGCACATCATTTTAATGTGCAAATGCAGTTTTATTTTTCAATATAAAGAGGTATCAATCACCTTTCCGGAAAGCCAGGCGGTCCCGTCCGCAAACGGCGGTCCGGACCAAATCACACAAGGAGGCAGCATCCATGGCTCAGTTTACCGTCAATTTCTATTCCTATTCCCTCGACACCGGCGCGGACATCAGCGTAACCATTCCTTCCTTCACGCCCTGCGACCGCTCCGAACCCCGGTTCACGCACGTACCGCCGGCCAAATTTCCCGTGCTTTATCTGCTGCACGGGCACGGCAACGACTACAAATGCTGGACGCGCTACACCAGCGTTGAGCGTCTGGCCGAAGAGCAGCGCATTGCCATTGTCACCATGAACACCCAGAACAAGGCGTACAACAACGTTCCCTACGGCGACAATTTCTTCGATTTTATCAGCCGCGAGCTTCCGGAATTTGTCACCAGCATGTTCCCGGTGTCCGACCTGCCCCGGGATACCTACATCGCCGGACTCTCCATGGGCGGCTACGGCACGCTGATTCACGCGTTCAGCACGCCCGAGCGCTACTGCGCCTACGGGGCCTTCTCGGCGGGGATTCCCGAAGAAGGGCAGCCCAGAATGATCAACGGCGTTCCCGGTCTTGATCCCTACGAGGAAGCCAAGGCCCGCCTCGCCGAAGGGCGGACGCTGCCGAAGGGTTATATCTGCTGCGGCACGCAGGATTTCCTCTACGAGCGCAATCTGGATTTTGTCAGGCGGCTGCAGGACCTGCACGCGGATTTCGTCTGGCATCCCGTGGACGGCTATGCGCACGAGTGGCGCTACTGGGACATGGAGATCGCCAATTTTCTCCGGTGGATCCCGCGGACCGATTACTACGCGGACAAGCCCCATCACGTATAATTTCCGCGGCTCTTTTCCTGTCGCAAATCAAAGAAAGCGTGCCCCGCAGGCCGCCATTTTCAAGGAGGTATAAACCATATGAACATCTTTTTCCATCCCGAGGACGGGCGCATGGGCGACATCATCCCCTACTATGAGGACGGCGTATTCCGTCCGTTCTTCCTCGGCAACGGGTGGTGCAACGTCTCCACCAAAGACCATCTGCATTTCTACGACTGCTACAGCACAGGCATCCACGGCGGGACCGGGTCGGTCATCAAAGTAGACGGGCTCTACCACATGTTTTACTGCAAGTTCACCTTCGAGCCCTATATGCGCCAGTATGCCTGCCACGCCACCAGTCCCGACCTGCGGGAATGGACGGAGCTGCCCGAAGACACCTTCCAGCCCGACGACGTGATCTACGAAATGAGCGACTGGCGCGACCCCCACGTCATCTGGAACGAAAAGGAACAGTGCTGGTGGATGCTTCTGGCCGCCCAGAAAAAAGGCCGCACCATGCGCAAGGGCTGCGTTGCCCTTTGCAAATCCACGGATCTGCACCACTGGGATTACTGCGAGCCGCTGTACGCTCCGGCGACCAACCAGTGCGCCCACGAATGCCCGGATCTTTTTCAGTGGAACGGCTGGTGGTACCTGACCTATTCGGTCTACACCGACCGCTTTGAAACCCTTTACCGCATGGCCCGTTCCCCAGAAGGCCCCTGGATCACCCCGCGGGTGGATACCTTCGATACCCGCTGCTTCTACGCCGCGAAGCACGGCACCGACGGCCGCGACCATTTCCTGTACGGCTGGAATCCGCGGCGCGATCAGAACCTGTGGAATTTCAACCCCCAGCAGTACAAAGGCAAAGACTACAACACCTGGGACTGGGGCGGGACCATGATCGTCCACAAGATGATTCAGGAGGCCGACGGCACGCTCAGCGTCACCGTGCCGGAAACGGTTGACCATGCCTTCCGGACGGAGGAAGCGCTGCGCATCGAACCGCTTACCGGCGCGTGGCAAGTCGACGGCAATCAGGTCTCCGTCAGCTCGCCCTACGGTTACTCCAGCCTGATGATGAACAAAGTTCCCTCCTGCTGTAAGCTGGAAATGAACGTCCGTTTCAGCCGGACGCCACGGGAATTTGGCATTGCGCTGCAGATTGACACGGACTTCGCCATGGGCTATTATCTGATCTTCGAGCCCAACCGCGGCCGCGTCCAGTACAAGACCGGCCTGCGCATGTACGAGGACGGCGGCAAAATGTTCCCCTACGAGGTAGAGCAGGAGCGCCCCTTCCAGTGGGAGGCCGATACATCCTACAAGGTCCGCGTGTTCGTCCAGGATTCCATTCTGCTGCTTTATCTGGGAGACCGCATCGCCCTGGGAACGCGCATGTTTGACCGCTCAAACTTCCATTTCGGGCTGTTTGTTTCCGACGGAGAGGCGAGCTTCAGCGACATCCGCCTGCTCACCGAGTGAAGCGCCGGACTGCGGCGGATGTTCCGGTACCCGGAGATCCCGGAGACTGCAGCGGGCCGCGCCGCATTTTGAAAAAAAGAACGAGGATCCTTTTCCGTTACAGAAGAGGATCCTCGCTTTTCAGATACTCGAAAGCGAGCCGGTATGCCTGCATCCGTCCGTCGCGGAGATATTCCTCCAGCTCCGGTTCCATTTTTAACAGCAGCCGGACCAGATCGGGAGAAAAGCGGCCGTCGGATCTCAGGCGGATCTGTTCCAGAGCCTGGGAAAGGCTCAGAGGCTCTTTCGTGTAGTCGATGTTGTTGTCCAGCAGCCGGTTAAGGGAGGCGGCGATGCTGACGATATCGATAATAGGCTGGTTCGGATGCTCCGCACGGTTATAGCCTGCGGGATAACCGTCGTTTCCGCTGAAACAGCGGTGGTGTCCCGCGGCGGTGTCCGCGTAGAGACGGGTGGACTCGCAGCGCGCCAGGATACCGGCTCCTGCATCCGTATGGAAGCGGAACATTTCCTGCTCTTCCTTGAACCAGCATCTTCCGGCCATTGTAGTCATTTTGGCGAAATTGAGCTGACCGATATCATGGAACATGCCGCAGCCGTAGGCCAGATCCGCCAGCTCCTGGCGGGCGGCCGTGATTTTCTCTGTGGTGTCGTATCCCAGGACGCCCAGAAGCAGATGGGGCGCTTCCTGTACCGTGCGCTCCAGCAGCATACGGGAAACGCAGGCGGTCATCTGCAGATAGACGAAGGTTTCCGGATTGCGGCACACGACCATCTGCAGCAGCAGATCTTTTTGCCGGAGCCCGTCGGGGTATTCGATGAAATCGGCAAACGTGTGCATGATGTTGCGCACAAAGTTGATGTTCATCTGATGGGCAGGGGTCTTCCGGACGTAGCGGAGCATCATGCGGTACATGTGGCCGATCATTTCCTTTTTGGCCTGCAGATACTGCTGATTGCGGGAGACATACTGGGCGTACATGGCAGGCAGGAAAAGATTGGTATAAGTGCCGTCCGGAGAATAGTCGGCAGGATCCCGGTTCAGGTAAAGCTCTTCCAGCCGTTTCAGAAATTCTTCCAGCGTCAGGATCCCGCAATGGTACTGGGCCGATTCGTACACGATGCACCACCGGGGAGAGGGCGGACGTCCCGTCCGCTTGCTGTTTTCCAGCTGCTTGTCCCACACATATTCCGCCGATTCCATGACCTCCCGCATGATCTGTGCGTCGACAGTGCCGGAACGGAGAACGGAAAGCGAGGTGGTCCGTTCCTGATGGCTTTTATAAATGTAGAGATCCCACGGCAGAGAAGGCGTTTTTTCCTGGAAAACGGGATCGGTCAGAATCTGCAGGGATCGCCGGATGATTTCCATTTTCCGCTTCCCGGCAGCCGGAGAAGTGGAATACCCGAGGGCCAGATTGGCCATGGCGCGGTGAATGTAGCCGCGGGTTTCGGGGTCCTCGATCTCATCGTACAGCTTGATGTAGGATGCCGCCTCTCCAAAGAGGAGCTGCATCTTCCAGCGGTAGCGGTCCGGCGCAATGTCCTGGATCATGGCGTACAGGTAATAAGCCGCCATGGCGGTATGGTAGAGCTCGCGGATCAGCATGTCCCGCAGGTTCCACTGACGGGCGTAGGTGATCAGGGTATTGTGAATGGTATAGGAAAGCATCACGTCCAGCTGCTGTCCGCCGGGCATCAGGGCCAGGGCAAAGTCTTCCAGGTCCTTGATCTCTTCCCTGGACGCAGAAGTGATATTGTCCAGGACCGGGAAAAGGTTTTTGCGCAGCAGGTCGGTATTTTCCTGCGTCAGCTGCCCGATGACCGCCCGTTTTTTCTGACGTTCCTTTAAAAAATGCTCCGCGTCCAGGGACAGTTCGGCGGTGATTTCTCCCAGCTGCATGACGCGGGTCAGATTGGCGATATATTGGGTCTGGTATTCTTTCATCCTTTCTTCCCCCCCAGAAACAGCTCCAGAGTGGAATACACCTGATCCATATCAAGCGGTTTCGCAATGTGAGCGTTCATGCCTGCGTCCAGAGAGTTTTTTACGTCCTCCACGAACGCGTTGGCGGTCATGGCCACGATGGGAATGTCCTGCGCGTCGGCGCGGTCCAGGCTCCGGATCGCCCGCGTGGCGTCCAGACCGTTCATGACCGGCATCTGGATATCCATCAGGATCATATCATAATAATCGGGAGAGGTCTGCCGGAAATGATCCACGGCCATCTGGCCGTTTTCCACCGTGTCGATCTGCAGGTTGGCCATGCTCAGCAGTTCCAGCGCAATCTCGCGGTTGATCTCATTGTCCTCGGCCAGCAGGATGCGCTTGCCCTGGAAATTCCAATGGGATTCATTGGAGGATTCGCGGGCCAGCCGGGCTTCCGGCGTGAAGGCGTAAAGCTGCGCGCAGAGCCGGGTCCGGAACAGGGGAAGCGGGATGAAACCGTCTATGCCGGCCCTTGTATACACATATTCCATCTGGACCCAGTCGTTTTCGGAAAGCAGCAGGATCGGGAAATGGATCCCCATCCGCTGGCGTATCTGGGGCAGAAACAGAAGCATCTCCACGTCCGGTATCTGTTCGACCGTCAGGAGCGCGAAGTATTCGCCGCTGGAAAAAGACATTTCGTTGATCAGTTCCACCGCCTCCGTCGCGGTAGAAGCCAGATCCGCCTCCATTTTCAGCTGCCTGAGCATCCCGACCGTTATCCGGGCCCGCTCGGCGTCAGCGTCGAGAAGAAGCACGCGTTTGCCGCGCAAAGCCTGAATATGGAGATCCGCCTCGTCCTTGCAGGCATGGAAAGGAATCTCCAGATAAAAACAGGTTCCCGCCTGGAGCTGGCTTTCGACGGTGATCGTGCCGCCCATCAGCTCCACCAGGTTCTTGGTGATGGCCATACCCAGGCCGGTCCCCTGGATCTTGTTGACAGTAGATTTTTCTTCCCGCTCGAAAGCGACGAAGACCCGGCCCAGGAATTCCGGGCTCATCCCGATTCCGGTATCGCGGACCTGGGCTTTCATGAGAACGCTGCCGGAAGTTTCCGCCGGCAGGATCTCCAGAGACAGTTCTACGTCTCCGCCTGGGGGAGTGAATTTCACGGCGTTGGAGAGAAGATTTAGAAAGATCTGTTTCAGGCGGACGCTGTCGGTGCGCAGGCGTTCTTCGGCTACCTGTCCCAGCTTCAGGCTGAAATGCAGCTGCCCCGCGTCGATCTGTGGCCTGGTCACGGTCAGGATCTCATGCAGCAGGTCGGCCAGCTCCACGTCTTCTTCCTGGATCAGGATCCGTCCGCTCTCAATCCGGGACATATCCAGGACTTCATTGAGCAGCGACATCATATGTCCGGAGGCTACTTTGATCTTGCCAAGACATTCGGAAACGCGGACCGGAATATCCGGCTGCATCAGCGCGATGTCCGTCATGCCGATGATCGCGCCCATAGGCGTGCGGATGTCATGGGACATTTCGGACAGAAAGCTGGTCTTGGCTTCATTGGCCATAATGGCGTCGTTGAGAATCCGCTGATTTTCACTGTAATGGTCTGTCACTTCATGAAGCATGCAGATCCGGTAGGATTCCCACTGAAACGGCACCATGGAGAAAACCCGTCCATCCAGAAAACAGAAAAAAGGCTTGCCCCCCATCGGAAGCTGCAGCGCCGCGTCCATTAACAGGCCGGATAATTCTTCAGGTATCATTTCCCAAAAATTCTGTCCCGAACAGAGCGTATCGGCGGCATCGTTCTGATACACGGCCTGATAGCGTCCGTTTTCAACGGCCAGGGCCATGACCGGAAGGGCGATGCCTCCCCAAATTTGTGAAAGCTTTTTCTTATCACTCATAAATATCCCCCTCTTTGCATGAAAAGAGAAAATCCCTTTTTAATTATATAACAAAAGCGAAAATTTGGCAATCATTTGACGGAAAAAACAGCGCGCCGCGGCCGCTTCGGTTCCTGAAAGGCCGGGACGCAAAAACCGGCCGGTGAAGCGGCAGATACGCGGGGAGAAAAGAAGGGAGAATGTGAGAAAAGAAAACAGGGAACGGCGGGAAAACGCGAAAAGACGGGCGCTTCCGGAACACGGCAGGTCCCGCAAACGCCCGCGCTTTTTCATTATGCTTTTACAAACTGCTTGTCAAATTCCGGATTGTAGTAATAAAAATTTTTTGCGTCCAGATTGTCCTTGATTTTTTCCAGCGCTTCTCCGAATCTCTGAAAATGGACGACCTCTCTCTGGCGCAGGAAGCGGAGCGGCGCGGTGACATCCGGGTCGTCGATCACGCGGAGCAGGTTGTCGTAAGTGGTGCGGGCTTTCTGTTCCGCAGCCAGATCCTCCGTCAGGTCGGTGACTGCGTCGCCTTTGGACTGGAATTCACAGGCGTTGAAGGGGACGCCTGCGGCCGCCGTGGGCCAGAGGGCAGCGGTGTGGTCGATATAGTAGGCGTCGAACCCTGCCGTTTTTGCCTGCTCCGGCGTCAGATTTTTGGTGAGCTGGTAAATGATGGCGCAGACCATTTCCAGATGGGCCAGCTCCTCGGTGCCGATGTCGGTCAGAAGTCCGCCGACTTCCTTGCATGGCATGGAATATCTCTGGGAAAGATAACGCATGGAGGCGGCCATCTCTCCGTCAGGTCCGCCGAACTGGCTGATGATCAGCGACGCGGTTCTGGGACAGGTCCTGGTAATGTGTACCGGGAACTGCAGCCTTTTTTCATAGGTCCACATGGTTAGTTTCCTCCTTTCGCAGCGCCGGCTGTTTTTGCGCAGACGTTCGCTTCCGTATCCCAGGGAATGGGGCCGTCCGCCCAGGTCCAGTGTTTTTGGCCGGGGTATTTGGTGCAGGTTTCGCTGCTTCCGTTGGTTTCCGGGCAGATGCAGCCGCAGGTCAGGGGTTCGAACCGGTCTGCGTATTCCTGCAGCAGCTGCCTGCGCCGGGCGGCATGTTCGCTGTAGGCGGCCATGGCATTTTCATCCAGCGGGTGCGTGTCCAGATACAGGCGCAGTTCGTCCAAGGTAAAGCTGGTCTCGCCGATCTGCTTCAGCAGTGCGTTCCTATCTGCCAAGAAGATCACCTCCTGCCGCAAAAAATGGTTTGTCCAGGCTGGGGAAAATAGTCCCGCGCTGCAGGGCCTCGGCAGGCTCGTAGGGTGTCTCCCATGGCTGGAGCGGGACCGTGACAATGGCCAGCGAAACGCCGGGCGCGCAGCCGCAGGGTTCTCCCGCCGGAGGCGCGCTGCTTGCGGTCGGACCGGCCGGAAGCGGGGACGCGGTCCGGCAGCCGCAATCGGACGGATTGCTCATAATCATCCACTCCTTTCCGTAAAATGAGCGTGTGTTTTGGGTGTCGGCGATAGTATCTGCCGCGGAGCGGACGGTTATGCTGGCGGATTGGTGCTAGAGCTGGAAAGAGAGCGGCTGGGAACGGCGGATTTGGGCTCTGTGCCGCAGACGGAAACAGAAATGGTTCGGGGCGGCGGAATCCGATTTACGTTCCGCCGCCCCCTTTTTAGCGCGTGATTCTTTTTTTATTTCAATATTAATGATGGCGGGACGACCCGGAATGATGGTCTTCGTCGCAGCGTTCTCCCGACCAGTCGCAGATGGCGCCGCTGTGGCCGTCGATCTCAAATTCGAAGTCCATGCCGTCGTAGTGAATGGTCCCTTCGTACAGAATATGGCCGTCGTCGTAGTCGGTTTCAAAGTCGCAAATGTTTGCTGCCGTGGCTCCGGGCACCTGAGAGAGAGCCAGCTGTTTGGCTTCTTCGGCGGTCATGGATGCAGAACCGGAGGAAGGACGCTGTTTGGTTTCGCGGTCATAGCTGATCACGGCTCCGCTGGCGGCGTCGATCTCGTATTCGTATTCCGCACCGCTGCCATCGTAGAATTCGATCTCATAGATTTGCTTTCCGTCGTCCCGGTCCAGCTCGCATTTTGTGAATGTAACTTGATCTTCGGCCAGTCCGGCGTGCTCCAGAGCGCTTGCTTTGGCGTCGCTTTCGGAGAGATTGCCGGGAGAGGGATTCGTTGCCGCCGGGGCCTGGGCAGGGGCGGAAGAGGGAGCGGTGAAATATTCCGCATCGAAATCGTACTTGAGCACATCGCCGGTGTAGGGATCGATCTCGTAATCGTATTCCCTGTAATCGGATCCATAAAATTCCACTTCATAAATCTGCCGTCCGTCGTCCCAATCCAGCTCGCATTTGACGAAAGAAGCCTGTACGACCTGGCCGGTGAGAAGCTCCGCGTGGGCCAGAGCTCTGTTTTTTGCCTCCTCTGCGGAGATCATGTCCGGCTGGCCTGCCTGCGCTGCCGTATTGCCCTGAGCGGGGGAGGGAGCCGGCGCAGTATCGCGTTCCGCGTCGAAATCGTACTTGATCACGTCTCCGGTGTAGGGATCGATCTCGTAATCGTATTCCGTGGAATTGGGTCCGTAGAACTCGATCTCATAGACCTGTCTGCCGTCGTCCCAATCCAGTCTGCATTCGGTGAATGTGACCTGATCGGCAGAGAGTCCTGCGTGTGTCAGGGCGTTTGCTTTGGCGTCGGCGTCGGAGATCATGGCAGTCTGGCTGCCGGGAGTACCGGAAGCGGTTCTGACCGGAGAGGTATCGGAAGTGTCTGCGGTCAGATTGCCGGAGCGGGCCAGAAGAAGACCCGCTTCCGGATTTCCTGCGGCCTGTTCCGCCGGGCTTTCCTGATCTGACCCTGCCGGAGAACTGGCTGCGCTTGTTTCCGGAACCGTTTCGGCGCTGCCTGCCGGGAGGGTTTCTGCGGCGGTGGTTTTTCCGCCGACAGGCGTTTCTGCGGCTGTGGTTTCCTGGACAATGGGATCTTCCGCCGCCGTGGTTTCTTTGGCTGCGGGGTTCTCTGCCGCTATAGTTTCTCCGCCGGCAGGCGCGACGCCGCTGTCGATCACCTTGCCGGTCAGCGCTTCAATGTCGTATTGGTAAGCCTGCCCTTCCGCGGTGAAGACGATATGATAGTAGTCCATTCCGTTTTCCGTGCCCATATCCGTGCTGGAAAAGGCTGCCTGTCCTGAGGTCAGTCCTGCATCTTTCAGCGCCGCCTGCTTGGCATTGTCCGCGCCGATGTAAGCCATTTTCTCCTGGCCGCCGGAGCAGCCCGCCAGGAGAATCGTTGTCAGTGCAATCATACAAACCGTCATTTTTTTCTTCATAGTGTTTAACCCCCTTCTGTTTTTATGATGCCATCATAAACAACGAATATGAAATCTACATGAAATTGGAAAAAATTTCAGAGATTTTTTTGCCGGACCCGAATTTCTTGTTTCCGGCGCCGGGAAAACGGTCCGCTCCGGCAGGAAAGCAGCGGCGGGGCCTAGGCGGACGGCAGGTGCAGCGTAAAGGAGCTGCCGGCTCCCGGGGTGCTTTCTAGGGTCATGTATCCGCCGTGCAGCCGGGCGATCTGGTCCACCATGGACAGGCCCAGGCCTGCGCCGGAGGCGTCGTCGCTGCGGGAGGAGTCCACCTGATAGAAGCGCTGCCAGATCTTTTCCTGATGTTCTTCGGGAATGCCGATGCCGTCGTCCCGTACCGAAAGCAGGATCTCGCCGTGTTCCCGGCGGGCGGACACCCAGACATGACCGTCGGGGCGGCCGTATTTGAACGCATTGTCGATCAGGTTGCGCAGGAGCCGGGAGAGCAGGGCCGCGTCGCCGCGGACGACAGCGTCGGCGGAAAGATCGGCCGTTATACGCGAAATATCATAGTTTCCCTCCCGGATCACCTGTTTCGTCAGCGTGTTCAGGTCGGTCGGCTCCATGGCGGGCCGTTCCGTTCCCTGTTCCAGGCGGGTCATGCTCAGCAGCTGGGCGATCAGATTGGACATCTTCAGAGCCTGCCGGTAGATCATGTCCAGGGTTTCCTGCCGGTCCTCCGGCGTTTCGTCGTATTTCCGGGCGTACTCGCAGGCCCCCTTGATGATGGAGACGGGCGTGCGCAGTTCGTGAGAGGCGTCGGCGGTGAACTGGGTTTCAGCCTCGAAGGAACGTTCCAGACGTTCAAACAGCTGGTCAAAGGTTTCAGCCAGCCGGGAGAATTCATCTTTTCCCGGCGGCAGTCCGATGCGTCTGGAAAGGTCTTTCGCTTCGCTTATGGCGGAAGCGGCGGCGCTGATGGTATCCAGGGGCCGGAAAGACCGGCGCACGATGATGTAGCCCCCGGCGGCAGCCAGCAGAACGAACAGGGGCAGGGCGATGGCGGCCATCCGAAGAAGGTTTTGGGTAACATATTCATTTTCGGGCGCTTCCACAAGCCCGCGGATCCACAGGCCGTTGTCCCAGCCGGAGGGGACCCACAGATCCAGCATCAGGTACTGTGTCCCGGCCGCGGATACGGTGCGGATGCTCCCGCTTTCGAACGCTTCCTGCGAGGAGAACCCGACCGGCACCTGACCGGCCAGCAGCGCCTGGTTCCGATTATACAGCAGGGTGGTCACGCCGTTTTGGTAGAACCGGAATTCTTCGTCAAAATCCAGGCTGCCGTCTGTGAGAGATACGTGGACGGCGTTGGAACGCAGCGTCTGGCTCAGCAGAGTCCTGTAGGTCCGGGTCGTTACGGAGCGGCTGATGATCACCATGAACGCAAGCAGAAGCCCGGAAAGCAGGGCCATCAGCAAAGTCAGCCAGAGGGTGATCTTGGATTTGACCGATAATTGTTTCATAGGCGCCCTCCCGTTCATTGAATCCGCAGCACCCAGCCAGCGCCGCGGATCGTGTGGATCAGGCGGGGTTCGTATCCGTCGTCGATCTTTTTGCGGAGCTTGCTGATATAGACGTCAATATTGTTGGAACTGCCGGCATATTCATAATTCCAGATCTGATCCTCCATTTTTTCACGTGAGAGCACGATCCCCTGGTTGCGGATCATATATTCCAGCAGCGTGAATTCTTTCGGCAGCAGCGGGATCTCCTGGCTGCCCCGGAACGCGGTTCTGCGCTCCGTATCCACGGTCAGATCGGCCAGCGTGAGGAGATTGCTGCGGCTGCCGGCACGTTTGCGGGTCATGGCGCGGATACGGGCCAGCAGTTCATCGAAATCAAAGGGCTTGATCAGATAATCATCCGCTCCCATGTCCAGGCCTTTCACCCGGTCGCTCACCGCGTCTCTGGCCGTCAGAAACAGGACCGGAACGTCCGATCCCTGTTCTCGGAGCCTGCGCAGCACTTCGTAGCCGTCCAGCTTCGGCATCATGATATCCAGGATCAGGGCGTCGTAGCTGGTCCCGTGATAATATTCCAGGGCCTCTTCACCGTTGCAGCAGCCGTCCACGCTGTAACCTGCTTTGGTCAGGACCTTTACGATCAGGCGGTTCAGATCCTTCGCATCCTCTGCGACTAAGATTCTCATATGTGTAATCCCCCGTTTCTGCGGTTTTTGATACGATTATCTTACCGCGGAACGGGGGATTATGCAAGGCGGGAGGGAAACTTTGCGTTCTAAAAGGGTCCGCCGTCCGGTGCGCAGGCTATGGGCGGGTGCAAGGGAGGCAAAAGAGCGCGGCACGGTGTCCGCGACCCGCGGCGGCTGCAGAGAGACGGGCGATACGGGGAGACGATCGAATTTTAGATGAATTTCTGTAAAAGGATTGATTTTTGACGGTATCTGTAATAGTATCTTTATACCAGCCAAGGTTAGGAGGTGACAGAGTATGCTGGATACGAAAGATCTGGAGATGATCGCGGAAATCATGGAGCGGTCTCTCAAACCAGTGAAAGAAGACATTGCTGAGATAAAGCAGGATGTCGCCGTACTAAAGAAAGAAATGGCCGAGGTGAAGCAGGACGTTGCGGTGCTGAAACAGGAGATGGCCGAGGTGAAGCAGGACATTGCGGTGCTGAAACAGGATGTTGCAACGCTGAAACAGGAGATGGCCGAGGTGAAGCAGCGCCTGAGCAGTCTGGAAGACAGAGTGACGCATCTGGAACTGACGCTTGAAAATGTGACGAACAAGCAGATCTCGATCATCGCGGAGGGGCATCTGGATCTGTCGCGCAAGCTGGATGACGCAGTGCGGATACAGGGCGAGATGGAGATGATAAAACTCCGGCTGACTGCTCTGGAGAATGAAGTCTGGAATCCGAGGGTTCGGAGGAAAAACGTTCAGCGGCACAGAGGCACTGTCTGAGCGTCTTTTACAAAAGAAAAAGAGAAATATACATAGAATCCTGTGCGGCCGTTGTTTTGCGGGCGGCCGCACGGAAAGCTGCGGCAGGGAATGCGTCAGGGAAGCTGCCGGAACGTTTCATGGCGGGAGCGCGGGGCATGCTCTGTGCGGAAAGATCGCTGTGAATACTTCCGGGACGGCAGGGAATTCCGATCCTGACGGTGTTCCCTGCTTATTGTTTGAAACCGTTTTCCCATGCGGTTCCGCCGTAAGCATAGCGGACCGGCAGGCAGACATGTACCGGCATTTCTATGATGAAATAAGCCAACCGGTTTGACATTTCCTGCGAAGCGGGGACTGCGCGGGCAGGATGACGGAAGAATATAAAAATGCAGTGTGGATAGGGCGAAAATTTGTGAATATGTATATGGAAAACCTGTTGCGGAATTTGCGGGCCTCATGTTAAAATAAGAATGTATTACATAGAATCAGGAGCGAAAAACAATATTTCCTGGCAGTATCCGGCAAAAACGGAATCAGGTGCGCGGACCTGGAAGATGGGAAAGCGGCCGGGGTGTAAGAATCCGCGTGAAAGGACGGAACCAGAATGGCGAACGTAACCGCTGCAGGAGATCGGCTCACAGGATCGGAGGAATAAGCATGAGCAGCCAGACATTGCGCGAGGCGCGCAAATACGAAGAAGTATACGAAAAAATGATCCCGGAGGAGGAGCGCCCCAAATTTCATCTGTCGGCGAGGGTAGGCTGGATGAACGATCCCAACGGGTTTTCCTGGTACAAGGGCGAGTACCATCTATTCTATCAGTATCATCCCTATTCGACCCATTGGGGCCCCATGCACTGGGCCCATGCAGTCAGCAGCGATCTGCTGCACTGGAAGCTGCTTCCGGCGGCGCTGGCGCCGGACGAGATTTACGATAAGGACGGGTGTTTTTCCGGCAGCGCCCTGGAACTGGGAGACGGCCGGCAGCTGCTGATGTATACGGGAGTGTGCAAGGAGCGGCAGGCCGACGGCTTGTACCGGGAGATCCAGACCCAGTGCCTGGCCGTGGGCGACGGCGTTGATTATGTAAAATATGACGGAAATCCGGTGCTGACCGAGAAGGATGTGCCGGAGGGCGGCAGCCGGTTCGATTTCCGCGATCCGAAGATGTGGAAGAATCCGGACGGGACATACAGCTGCGTCGTCGGCAATCGTCCGGCGGACGGCAGCGGACAGCTTCTTTTGTATAAGAGCGCCGACGGTTTTAAGTGGGAGTTTCAGCGCGTGCTGGCCGCTAACCGCAACCGTTTCGGCAGAATGTGGGAATGTCCCGATTTCTTTGAGCTGGATGGAAAAAAAGTGGTGCTGACCAGCCCGCAGGACATGCTGCCCCAGGGCTTTGAGTACCATAACGGCAACGGGACGCTGTGCCTGATCGGGCATATGGATCCGGAGAGCGGGGCGTTCGTGGAGGAAGCGAACCAGTCCGTCGATTACGGCATCGATTTTTACGCTCCGCAGACGATGCGGACGCCGGACGGGAGACGGATCATGATCGGATGGATGCAGAACTGGGATACCTGCGATATGCGCACCGACGAGCATCGCTGGTACGGGCAGATGAGCATCCCCAGGGAGATCCGGATCCGGGACGGGCGGCTCTGGCAGGAGCCCATCCGCGAGCTGGAGAGCCTGCGGGGAGAAAAAGTGGAGTACCGGCAGGAGTTCGTGAACGGGGAGCGGGAATTGAAAGGCGTGAAAGGCCGCTGCGTTGACCTGACCGTGACCGTGCGCCCGGCGGATGCGGAGCGCGGTTACCGAAAATTTGCGGTGCGCTTTGCCCAGAATGATCTGTACCGCACTTCGGTCAGCTACCATCCGGCGGAATCGGTCTTTAAGATCGACCGCAAATTCTCCGGTTCCCGCAGAGCGGTCATTCACCAGCGCCGTTCCCAGGTTCGGGACCGGAACGGGGAGATCAAGCTGCGGCTGATCCTGGACCGGTTCAGCGCGGAGGTCTTTATTAACGACGGCGAGCATGTGGTGACCAGCACGATCTATACGGATCTGCGGGCGGACGGTATCTCCTTCTTCGCGGACGGAGCCGTGACAATGGATGTGGAGATGTACGAACTGGCGGGAGAAGTACATTGAAAATACGTTCCAGGCGGGATCCCGGAGAAATTGCTGGTCATTGCAGATGAAACCGGATGCCGTCCGGCCCAGGTTCGGGGCGGGCGGCTGAAGGGAAAGGTTCAGTCTTTATGAAAAAGGCCCCGGAAGCAGTCTGGTCTGTCTCCGGAGCCTTTCATTTTTATTTTTATTTTTATTGCGCCGATATCGGGAAAACTGCATACGGCGGGAGATGGTTTCGTATTGCAAAGCAGGGGAAGCCGCGGCAGCACGATGAAAATCAGAATTCTCCGATGGAGGTGCCTGCTTTTCCCGCCAGTCCTTCGACGGCTCTTTCCGGGGAGGTGATGATGGCCCGCCGCCCCTTGCCGTTTTGGACGAAGTCGATGCTGGCCTCTATTTTCGGCAGCATGGACGCAAATTCGAAATGGCCCTGGGCGATGTAGTCGCGGGCTTCTTTCAGGTTCATCGTGTGGATCGGACGCTCGGCAGCTTTGCCGAAATCCAGCGTTACATTGTCGACGGCGGTCAGAATCATCAGCACATCGGCGTCCACCTCTTTCGCCAGAAGTCCGGCCGCCAGATCTTTTTCGATGACTGCGCTGGCGCCTTTCAGGTAATATCCCTGGACCATGACGGGGATACCGCCTCCGCCGCAGGCGATGACGATCTGCCCGGCGTCTAAAAGAGCGCGGATGGAGTCGATTTCCACGATGGCTACCGGCTTCGGGGCGGCTACCATACGCTGGAAGCCCTTACCCGGGACCTCACGGACGAAATTGCCCTTCTCCTCCTCCGCCCGGGCCTCCTCGGCGGTCAGATAGCGGCCGATGGATTTGATGGGCGTGTGGCTGGCTTCATCGTAAGGGTCAACTGTAACCTGCGTCAGGATCGTAGCGACAGGTTTATAGATGCCGCGGCGGATCAGCTGAGCGCGGATGGCATTCTGCAGGTCGTAACCTATGTAACCTTGGCTCATGGCGGAACAGACGGACATGGGCGCGGGGGTATAGCCGGGATGCTGCAGGCCGAATTCGTTCATGGCGGTATGGATCATCCCCACCTGCGGGGCGTTGCTGTGAACCACGGCTACCTGCCAGCCTTCCTGAACGAAATCCGCAATGATCCTGGACATGTTCCGGGCCGCTTCTTTCTGCTCCGGCAGATTTGTACCCAGGGCTTTGTGCCCAAGGGCCATGACAATACGTTTCTTTGGCATATCGGATACCTCTCTTTCGGGGGGATGGGCCGCATTTTACGGTGTCTCCGGAAAATTTCTCTGTTTATTCCAGAACAAAAATATTATGTTACAGTTCACTCTGCGCCATTCGCAAAGCCGCGCTTTCCGTCGATTCACGGCTGCCTTTGCTCATAAAATGGCGATCCCTTCGTCCGTCCAGCCAAGAGCAGATATTCGTGCAGGCACGAATCTGCTCCTTGGCTGGCGGACGAGTAAACTGTAACATATTATAATCTTTGTATGAAAAAATTGCAACAAATAAGTGAAATATGGACGAAACTGTGTTATACTCGGAATACGCCCGCCTGCATCGGGAGTGGGCGGGGAACGGAAGCGGAGGTACGGGAGGCGGAGAATCATGAAGATCCTATGGCGGGCGCTCTATCCCATTGTCCTGTATGAGCTGGTGACGGCGGCGCTCTTTCTGCTCCGGCCGGACGGAGAAGCGCTTTTGTCTCAGGGAATATCGGCGGTATTGACGGCTGCGGTTTTATTTCCGGTTTATGCGAGAGGATACGGCGGGACCCTGACGGAAAAGGACGGCCGGAGGAGGCTCCGGCGGCTGACCTTCGGAGGAATCGGCGGCCGGCAGTTCCTTTGGCTGGTTGTTGCCGGTGCGGCAGCCAGCATCTGCTTTAACTGTGTGATCGATCTAAGCGGGCTGAAGGCGGTATTTACCGGCTATGAGCAGACGGCCGGGCTGGTCTATGTGCCGTCCGTCCGGCAGCAGGTGCTGTGGGCGGGGGTTCTGATTCCGCTGACGGAGGAGCTGATCTTCCGGGGCTTCATTTACGATGCGCTGCGGAGATTTTCGTTTCCCGCGGCGGCTTTCGTATCGGCCGGACTGTTTGGCTTTTATCACGGCAGTATCATTCAGGGAGGCTACGCGTTTATGATCGGGCTGGTATTGGCTGACTGCAGGGAAAACGTCGGCTGTCTGGGGGCGGCGGTCCTGGTCCACGTTTCCGCGAATCTGACATCGCTGGCAGTGGAAGCGGCGGCGGGGGACGCCATTGCGTCTGCATGGGTTCAGGCAGTTCTGGCGGCAGCGGGGGCGCTGGCCCTGTGGAGGTCTTTAAAAAGGCTTGTTTTGGAAGAAAAGAAAGAAGTCTGAGGTTTAAAACGGCGCGGATTGGATGAAGCTTTAGTTAAAACAGGAAGCGCAGAAAATCAGGGAGAACAAGGAGGGGAACGGATTGAAACTTTTGTCGATAGCGGTTCCATGCTACAATTCTGAAGCTTATATGAGAAAATGTATCGATTCCCTGCTGAAGGGCGGGGAAGAGGTAGAAATACTGATCGTGGATGACGGTTCCGTAAAAGACCGGACGCCGGAGATCGCCGACGAATACGAGAAAGCATATCCCGGCATCTGCCGCGCCATCCATCAGGAGAACGGCGGACACGGCGAGGCGGTGAATGCCGGGCTGCGCAGCGCCACGGGGATTTATTTCAAGGTCGTGGACAGCGACGATTATGTGGACGAAGAAGCATATAAGGAGATCCTGCGGACGCTCCGGCGTTTCGTTTACGGGCGGGAAACGCTGGATATGCTGATCAGCAATTTTGTCTACGATAAACAGGGCGTAAAGCATAAAAAGGTCATGAATTACCGGACCGCCCTGCCCAAGGATCAGGTTTTCGGCTGGAAGGACGTAAAGGTGTTCATCCTGGGTCAGTATATTCTGATGCACTCAGTGATCTACCGGACAGAGCTTCTGCGCGAGTGCGGCCTGGAACTGCCGAAGCATACGTTTTATGTGGATAATATTTTCGTGTATCAGCCGCTGCCCCATGTGCAGACCATGTACTATCTGGACGTGAATTTTTACCGGTATTACATCGGCAGAGAGGACCAGTCGGTCAACGAGCAGGTCATGATCGGGCGCATCGACCAGCAGCTGAAGGTAACGAAGCTGATGCTGGATTATTACGATATGGGAAAGATACCGAACCGGAAGCTGCGCCACTATATGGTCCGTTATCTGGAGATCATGATGGTAATCTCCTCGATTCTGGCGATCCGGTCCGGGACCGACGAGAATATGGAGAAGAAAAAGGAACTGTGGCAATATGTGAAAAAAAGGAGCCTGCCGCTGTACCTGCGCCTGCGCTTCGGCTTCCTGGGCCAGAGCATGAACCTGCCGGGGAAAGGCGGACGGAAGATCTCGGAAGCCGGCTATAAGATCAGTCAGAAATTCTTCGGTTTCAACTAGGCGGCCGGCAGGGCCCGATATAAAGCGCCGGGACGGCGGCGGAGGCGTGCATGAGACGAAACTGTATATCAGGGAAAAACATGTGTTTACCGGACATATACACAATGAAAACATTGTGAAACAAACAGAAAGAATAGTGATTGCATTTACGCTTTCCCGGGAGTATATTGTAGGCAGAAGCGGTGCGGAGAGCACGAACCGGCCTGGCTTGCCCGAAGAGGAGGCCCGGGCGGACGGTTCCGAAAATGGGGATGGGACCGGAAATGACGGTTTGTGCGGGTGCCGCGGGTGCGGCAAAATGACAATCAGATCAGGGAGGCGGCAAAGCGGCCGCAGGAGAGTAAGGCGCAGGAGTCTTTCTCTTTTTGCGTCCGAAACCGGAATTGCATGGCAAAAGATTTTAAGAATCCAGTAAAGAACGCGGTGTGGGAATACGGGATGATTTCGCTCAGTATTCTGGTAGTAGCCGCAGGCGTGTATTTTTTTAAGTTTCCCAATCATTTCGCGTTCGGCGGCGTCACCGGTTTTTCGGCGGTTATCAGCGAGGTGACGAGTCTGTCTGCCAGTCAGTTCACATTTGTGGCCAATATGGTGCTGCTGGCGATGGGCTTTCTGTTCCTCGGCAAGGATTTCGGCATCCGCACGGTGTATGCCAGCGTGCTTTTGTCGGTGCTTCTGGAAGTGTTCGAAGTGCTTTTCCCGCTGACGCAGCCGTTGACGGACGAACCGCTCCTGGAACTGGTTTTTGCGGTGTTCCTGCCGGGGGCCGGGGCCGCGGTGCTGTTTAATATCGGAGCGTCCAGCGGCGGTACGGATATTATTGCGATGATCCTGAAGAAGCATACCAGCATGAACATCGGCACCATGCTGTTTATGGTAGATTTGGTGACGGTTATCCTTTCATTCTTCATATTCGGGCCGACGACCGGGCTGTTTTCCATGCTTGGCCTGATGGCGAAATCCCTGGTGGTGGACGGCGTTATCGAGAATATCAACCAGTGCAAATGTTTTAATATCATCTGCGACGATCCGGAGCCCATCTGCGATTATATTATCAATACGCTGCACCACAGCGCGACGGTTTACCGCGCGGAAGGAGCCTTTACCCACCACGAAAAGACCGTGATCATGGCCACCATGCGCCGCGGCGAGGCGATGCGCCTGCGCAATTTTATCCGGCAGACGGAGCCGACGGCATTCATTCTGATCTCCAATTCCAGCGAGATCATCGGAAAGGGCTTTCTGACCAACTGACAAAGAGAAAAGAAAAACCGGCCGCGGTTGGCGGGAGACGCGCTGACTGCGGTTTTTCTTTTAGGATGGAGAAGTCCGTTCACAGTATCTTAAACAAGATAGCAAGCAGACCCTGGAGAGGGTCTTAAAAATACTACTACTTTTTTATAATTACGAGGATAAGGATTAAGATGAAATTACTGATTGTGCGTCACGGAGATCCGGATTATTCCATTGATTCCCTGACGGAAAAGGGATGGAGAGAGGCGGAGTTTCTGTCTGAGAGACTGTCCGTCCTGGAGATAAAGGCGTTTTATGTTTCTTCCCTGGGAAGGGCCAGGGATACGGCGTCCCTGACGCTTCAGAAAATGAACCGCACGGCGGAGGTTTGTCCATGGCTGCGGGAGTTTCATCCGCAGGTCGTGCGTCCGGATACGAAGGAGCGTTCCGGGGTGGCCTGGGACTGGCTGCCCCAGGATTGGACCGCCGAGGAACGGTTTTATCAGAAAGAGCACTGGTACGAGCAGGAGGCCTACGCGGAAGCGGCGGTGAAGCAGGAATACGACTGGGTGACGGGCAATCTGGACCGGGTCCTGGAGCGCCACGGCTATGTGCGGGAGGGCAATCTTTACCGCGCCCTCCGTTCCAACTGCGATACCATCGTGTTCTTTTGCCATTTTGGGGTAGAGTGCGTGCTTCTGTCCCATCTGCTGGGAATCTCGCCTGTGATCCTCTGGCATGGGACCTGCGCCGCGCCGACCTCGGTGACGACGGTGGTTACGGAGGAGCGGCGCGAGGGGACCGCGCAGTTTCGCATGATCGGTTTCGGAGATATTTCCCATCTGTACGTCCATGGAGAAGAGCCGGCATTTGCGGGGCGGTTCTGCGAATGCTTCGGAAATACAGAAGAGAGGCACGACTGAGGCGCTTGAGGGACCATCCCCTTACCGCAGGAACACCCGCAAAAGCATCTCCTTCAGCTTCGAATACTTCTGATACCGGATCGGCAGATCCATCCAGGTCTTCTTATCCACGATGCTTTTTTCGTGGGTGAACGCATCGAAGCCCTTTCGGCCATGGTAAGATCCCATGCCGCTTTCCCCGACGCCTCCGAAGGCCATATGGCTCGTAGCCAGATGGATGATCGTGTCGTTGACGCACCCGCCTCCGAACGAACAGCGCGTGATGACCCTGCGGGCGTGTTCCCGTTTCTTCGTGAAGATATAGAGCGCCAGCGGGCTGGGGCGCCGGTTGACCGTCTCAATTGCCTCGTTCAGGCTGTGAAACGTGAGAATGGGCATGATGGGGCCGAATATCTCTTCGCCCATGACCGGATCATCCCAGGTCACGCGGTCCATGACGGCAGGCGCGATCTGCAGGGTCTCCTCGCGGTAATCCCCGCCCGCCGCGATTTTGTCCGGATCCATGAGGCCGAGAAGACGGCGGAAATGTTTTTCGTTGATGATCTTTCCATAGTCCGGGTTATCCAGAGGATAAGCGCCGTACTGTTTCGTGATCTGTTCCCGGACCGCGGCGATAAAAGCATCTTTTACCGATTCCTGCACCAGCACATAATCCGGCGCTACGCAGGTCTGGCCGCAGTTTAAATATTTTCCGAAGACAATGCGCCTGGCGGCCAGCTTCAGGTTGGCGGTTTCGTCCACGATGCAGGGACTTTTGCCGCCCAGCTCCAGCGTAACCGGCGTCAAATGAACTGCGGCCCGCCGCATAACCTCCCGGCCGACCGTTTTGCCGCCCGTAAAAAAGATTTTGTCAAAATGACAATCCAGAAGACGGCTGTTTTCCGCGCGTCCGCCGGTGACAACCGTCACGTATTCCGGCGGGAAGCAGGAACCGATCATCTCCGCGATCAGGGAGGAGACAGCCGGGGAATATGCCGACGGTTTCAGGATGGCGGTGTTGCCCGCGGCCAGGGCGTTGGCCAGCGGTTCCAGCGTCAGCATCAGCGGATAGTTCCAGGGGCTCATGATCAGGACGCAGCCATAGGGCTGTTTGATCACGAAACTGTTGGCGTGGAACTGTGCCGGCGGCGTTGGGACCGGCCGCGGCATGGCGAAGCGCCGGCAGTGGCGGATCATGTAGGAAATCTCAGACAAAAGCATCCCGGTTTCGCACATATAGCTCTCCATGGGGCTCTTTCCGAGATCCTTTTTTAGCGCCTCGTTGATCCGCGGTTCGTAGACCTTTACAGTCTGATAGAGTCTCCTGAGGGCCCGGATCCGCGCGCTCACAGGCAGGGTTGCGCCGGTGGCAAAATATGCCCGCTGCTTTTCGATCATTTTTTCAATATCCATGTTTGATACCCTCTTTCTATATGAAATAATCTTGTCTGCGCCAAAATGCTCTGACTGTCAGCCGTTCGCCGCGCCTCTGGCGGCAGGGGCTGCGTTTGATCTGCGGCTTCTTTCTGCCGTCATCCCTCAGACCAGTCAGATTTCTTTAAGCTTCGGCGGTTGATTCTGGATCTTAAAGTAGATCGGTTCCAGCTCTTTCGCGGTCATAAGCACCGGCACCGGGTAAAGGGGATTGGATTCCCGGGCGGCCTGGCGCGCCAGCTGCGGAATGTCCTCCGTGCGGATGCCGTCCAGCTTGTCGGGGATATCCATGGCCACGTTCAGCAGTTTGATCCAGTTGATGAACTGCTGTGCGGCCGCGTGGTCGTCGCTTACATTTTTTACGACGCCGCTTCTGCGGGCCAGGATCGCCAGCTTTTTATCAATAGCGGAACCATAGGCTTCGAGCATATAAGGCAGGATCACGGCGTTGGCGAGCCCATGGGGAATGTTGTATTTGCCGCCGAGGGAATGGGCGATTCCGTGAACGTAACCTACATAGGATACGGTAAACGCGCAGCCTGCGCAGTAAGCGGCTCTCTGCATGGCGCTTCTGGCTTTCAGATCATTGCCGTCGGAATATGCAGAAAGCAGGTTACGGTTTATTAAGGTTACAGCTTCCACCGCCATGGTTCTGGTATGCCGGGTCGTGGAATTACCGATGTAGGCCTCGATGGCGTGCGTCAGGGCGTCCATGCCGGTGGTGGCGGTCAGCCCCTTGGGCAGCCCGGCCGTGATGCGGGGATTCAGCATGGCATAGCCGGGGATCAGGCAAAACGCGTTGATCGGATATTTGTGCCGGGTCTCGTCGTCGGTAATCACGGCGGCCAGCGTCGTCTCGCTTCCGGTCCCCGCCGTCGTGGGAACCGCAATAAATAAAGGCAGTTTCTTCCGGATCCGCAGCACGCCCTTCATGCTGTTTACGCTGCGGTGCGGATTTACAATGCGGGCTCCTGCCGCTTTGGCGCAGTCCATGGCGCTTCCGCCCCCAAAGCCGATGATGGCGTCGCAGTGATGATCCAGATAAAGCTTCCTGGCGGCTTCCACGTTGGAAACCGTAGGATTGGGTACGGTGTCCTGATAAATGACACAGGAAATATCCTCGGCTTTCAGGGCGTTTTCCAGTTCGGCGGTTAGTCCTGCGCGGTATATGCCGCGGTCGGTGACGATCAGGACGCGGCGTTTTTTCCCGGCTGATAGAAGTCTGGCACATTCCTTCTCATCCCCCAGAAGTTCCGGTTCCCGGTAAGGAAGGATGGGGATGGCGATCCGGAATACAGCCTGAAAGGTGCGGCAAAAAGCACGGTAAAACGGATTCATAATTTTCTCCTCCTTGTTTTCGGCGTTTTGTCGGGGCGGACAGGCAAACGAACGGTTCAGGCGATGGGCTGCGGATATCCGCGGGACGAAAGCGCCGAAGATGTTCCATTTTTATTATAATGGCATGGAAAGCGGAAGTAAATAGAATGATTGACGATATAGAAGGGCGAAGAAGGTGCTTTTTTTAGAAATATGAATGGAAAAAAGGGACTCGCCGAAGAGTGCGGACGGCGGGAAAGGAGGGCCTGTTTTCCTTTTGAGAGGCCTTTCTTATATGAAGCGAAAACGGTTGACTTCTTGTTCTAAATTACGTATAGTTATTATGATGAAGTCCGCGGACGGGGAGATGTTTGGCGTCGCTGCCTTTGACGGTCCCGGCCGTGCGGCGGACAGACCATGCCATCAGACTACATTTCGTACCTGTGACATTGCGTCCCGCGGGACGCGGACACGGGCAAAAGCAGGAGGAAAAATTATGAGCGTAAGACGGATTTATGTAGAGAAAAAGCCGGCGTATGCGGTGAAGGCCAGGGAGCTCAAAGAAGAGATCGGAAGCTATTTAGGCATCGGTACGGCGGATACGGTGCGGGTGCTGATCCGCTATGACATCGAGAATCTGTCCGAAAGTACATATCAGGCAGCGCTGGGGACTATTTTTTCGGAACCGCCTGTAGATGAGGTATATGAAGAAACCTTCCCCAGGAATGAAGGCGACACGGTTTTCTCTGTCGAATATCTGCCGGGGCAGTTCGATCAGCGCGCGGATTCCGCCGAACAGTGTGTGAAGCTGCTGAACGAGGAGGAAGAGCCGGTGATCCGTTCGGCCGTTACCTATGTGATCTCCGGGCAGCTGAGTCCGGAACAGACGGCGGCTGTGAAATCGTTCTGCATCAACCCCGTGGATTCCCGCCAGGCTGATGAAGGGAAGCCGGAGACGCTGGTGACGGCCTTTGACACGCCGGCGGATGTGGCGGTTCTGGAAGGATTCTGCGGGTTCCCGGAAGCAGAGCTGAGAACGCTTTATGATTCCCTGAACCTGGCCATGACATTTAAGGATTTTCTGCACATTCAGAATTATTATAGGAAAGAAGAGCATCGGGAACCGACGGTAACGGAGATTCGTGTGCTGGATACTTACTGGTCCGATCACTGCCGCCATACCACCTTTTCCACGGAATTGAAAGATGTGACGATTACAGACGGGGCGTATAAAGCCCCGATCGAAGCGTCCTATCAGCGGTATCTGACGGACCGGGAGGCATTGTATAAAGGGCGGGACGATAAATTTGTCTGCCTGATGGATCTGGCGCTTCTGGCTATGAAGAAGCTGCGGGCCGAAGGAAAGCTCGCCGATCTGGAGGAATCGGAGGAGATCAACGCCTGCAGCATCGTGGTGCCGGTGACCATCGACGGGGCGACGGAGGAGTGGCTGATCAATTTCAAAAATGAAACCCACAACCATCCCACGGAGATCGAGCCGTTCGGCGGCGCGGCCACCTGTCTGGGCGGCGCGATCCGCGATCCTCTTTCCGGCAGGACCTATGTGTACCAGGCGATGCGGATCACCGGCGCGGCGGACCCGACGCGGCCCATTTCCGAGACGTTAAAGGGCAAGCTGCCTCAGAAAAAGCTGGTCAATGGCGCAGCCGGCGGCTACAGCTCCTACGGCAACCAGATCGGCCTGGCAACCGGATATGTAAAAGAAATATATCATCCCAATTATGTGGCGAAAAGAATGGAGATCGGTGCGGTTATGGGAGCCGCTCCGAGAAAATACGTGAAGCGTCTGACCTCCGATCCGGGAGATGTGATCGTGCTCCTGGGCGGAAGGACGGGACGCGACGGCATCGGCGGCGCAACCGGTTCCTCCAAAGTTCACACAGAGGCGTCCATTGAGGTCTGCGGCGCGGAGGTTCAGAAGGGCAACGCGCCTACGGAACGGAAGCTGCAGAGGCTGTTCCGCCGACCGGAGGTATCTCAGATTATCAGAAAGTGCAACGATTTCGGGGCGGGCGGCGTATCCGTAGCCATTGGCGAACTGGCGCCGGGGCTTTTGATCGATCTGGATAAGGTACCGAAAAAATACGCCGGCCTGGACGGTACGGAGATTGCGATTTCCGAGTCGCAGGAACGTATGGCCGTGGTGCTGGCTCCGGAGGATATGGAAAAATTCCTTGGCTTTGCGGCAGAGGAGAACCTGGAAGCAACCCCGGTGGCGGTAGTGACCGAAGAGCCGCGTCTGAGAATGAGCTGGCGAGGGAAAACCATAGTCGACATCAGCAGGGCGTTTCTGGATACCAACGGGGCCCATCAGGAAGCGTCCGTGGTGCTTCAGACGCCGGGGCACGAGGGCAATCCGTTCGCGGCGGCGGGCGTCAGCATGGCGGCGGACGGCGGACAGACGTCCCATGCGGATGCGGCCGCCCGGTCTGCGCAGGACATCCGTTCGGAATGGCTGTCGGTTCTTTCCGATTTAAATGTCTGCTCCCAGAAGGGACTGGTGGAGATGTTTGACGGCTCCATCGGCGCGGGCTCTGTCTTCATGCCTTACGGCGGCAGGTACCAGCTGACCGAGACGCAGGCCATGGTGGCGAAGCTTCCGGTTCTGGAAGGGCGCACGGATACCGTGACCATGATGAGCTATGGGTTTGATCCCTATCTGTCCAGCTGGAGTCCCTATCACGGGGCTGTCTACGCGGTCGTTTCGTCGGTGGCGAAAATCGTGGCGAACGGCGGCGATATGGATAAGATCCGGTTCACGTTCCAGGAATATTTTAAGAGAATGACCGATGATCCCGCCCGCTGGGGTACTCCGTTTGCGGCGCTTCTGGGCGCTTATGACGCGCAGCTGGGCTTCGGCCTGCCGTCCATCGGCGGCAAGGACAGCATGTCCGGCACCTTCAACGACGAGCATCACGGCGAGATCGACGTCCCGCCGACGCTGGTGTCTTTCGCGGTGGACGTGGCCGCTCACGGCGATATCATTTCTCCGGAATTTAAGAAAGCCGGAAATAAGATCGTCCTGTTCAGGATCGAGAGAGACCGGTATGATCTGCCGGTTTACGCCCAGGTGACGGACGTCTACCGGAACGTGCATCAGGATATCCTGGCCGGCCGGATCGTATCCGCTTACGTGACGGAGAGACATGGACTGGCGGAAGCGGTCAGCAAGATGGCCTTTGGAAACAAGCTGGGCGTGAAGATCGGACAGTCTGTGGAACCGCGGGAATTTTTCGCGCCGGGATGGGGGAATCTGGTCTGCGAGGTACCGGCGGAAAAGCTGGGAGAACTGACGGCGCCATATACGGTTATCGGCGAGGTAACGGATACGGGAATCCTGGAATACGGCAGCGTGTCGATTTCCATGGACGAAGCGCTGGACGCCTGGACGAAGACGCTGGAAAATGTGTTCCCGACCGTTTCCGGTGTGGAACAGACGGAGGTTCCGGATCAGGTTTATCACGCAGACACCGTGTATGTCTGCAGACATAAAACGGCGAAGCCCCATGTGTTTATCCCTGTGTTTCCGGGCACCAACTGCGAGTACGACAGCATGAAAGCTTTTGTGCGGGCGGGCGCGGAGGTGACGACGCGGGTATTCCGCAATCTGAGCGCTTCCGATATCCGTGAATCGGTGGAGGAATACCGCAGGGAGATTGCAAAGGCGCAGATCGTCATGTTCCCCGGCGGTTTCTCGGCGGGCGACGAACCGGAAGGCTCGGCCAAATTTTTCGCTACGGTGTTCCGCAACGCGGTTATCAAAGAGGAGATCGAAAAACTGCTGAACGAGCGGGACGGCCTGATGCTGGGCATCTGCAACGGTTTCCAGGCGCTGATCAAGCTGGGCCTGGTGCCGGAGGGCAAGATCACGCCGCAGCATGCCGATTCTCCTACCCTGACGATGAACACCATCGGGAGGCACGTCTCCAAGATGGTGTATACGAAAGTGGTCACGGATAAATCTCCGTGGCTGATGCTGGCGGAGCCGGGCGGCGTTTACTGCAATCCCGCCTCCCATGGCGAAGGGCGGTTCATAGCCGGCGAGACCTGGCTGAAGAAGCTGTTTGAAAACGGCCAGGTAGCTACCCAGTATGTGGACGATCACGGCGTGCCGACGATGGATGAGTTCTGGAATCCAAACGGTTCGTACGGGGCGATCGAGGGAATTATCAGTCCCGACGGCCGTATTTTGGGCAAGATGGCCCATTCCGAGCGCCGCGGAGAGGCTGTTGCGAAGAATATCTGCGGCGAGCAGGATATGAAGATCTTCGAGGCGGGCGTAAAGTATTTTGCGTGACGGCAGCGGCCGGACCGGCCCCATCGGACCTGTTTGGTCCCATTGTACGGACGTCAGATTCGCGGAAATCAAAAAGGAGAGAGAAGTTATGGACGGTGCAAAGATATTGATTATTGTCGATATGCAGAAGGATTTTATTGACGGAAGCCTTGGTACCAGCGAAGCAGTGGGAATCGTGGATTCGGTGGTTCAGACGATCAGGGATTTTGACGGCGAGGTTCTCTATACGATGGATACGCATTTTGAGAATTACATGGACACTCTGGAGGGAAAGAAACTGCCGGTCATGCACTGCGTCAAAGGGACGGCGGGCTGGCAGACAGAGCCGCGCGTCATGGAGACTCTCGCGGAAAAGTCCGCCAGGTGTTTTGAAAAAAGAACCTTCGGCTCCTATGAGCTGGCGGAATATGTGGGATCGGTCGCCGCAGACGACGCGTCCACGGAAATTACGCTGGCGGGGCTCTGCACGGATATCTGCGTGGCCTCCAACGCCATCCTTCTGCGTGCCAAGCTTCCCAACGCGGTAATCCGTGTGCTTTCCGGCTGCTGTGCCGGGGTCACGCCCCAGTCTCATCAGGCGGCGCTTACGACGCTTTCCATGTGCCAGATGGACATTTGCTGAAACGAAACGGAAGGAGGATCTGATGAAAATGAAAAAATTGTGTTTTTTTGCCGCTGCGCTGATGCTTGCCCTGTCTGCGCCCACTGCCGCGTTCGCCGGACGCTGGATGCTGGATGCGACCGGTTACTGGTACGAGAATGACAACGGTTCCTATCCGGTTTCCGAATGGAAATGGATCGACGGGGACGGCGACGGGATTTTTAAGTGCTACTATTTTGACGGCAGAGGCTATCTCTGCACGAATACGGTCATAGCCGGCAGCATGGTGGACGGCGACGGGGCCTGGGTGGAAAACGGCATGGTCCAGACCAGGAGAGCCGGACAGGAAGGACGCCAGCTCACGAAAAGAGAGCAGGCCCAGGCGGTTGCGGACAGTTTTGCCGCGACCTACATTCACGCCGGGATGACGGATTTTGAAAAGGAAATGGCGATTCTCCGGTTCCTGATTCCGCGGGTGGTTTACGACGATTATTCCCTGGAAATGTTCGGGACCTCGAGTGCCAATAACGACAGCTTCACGTCTTACGGCGCTCTGGTCAAAGGCCTGGCTGTCTGCAGCGGCTACGCCGGCGCTTTCCGCGATCTGGCTGTGGCCAGCGGCCTGGAAGTGATGAATGTGAGCGGTCTGGGTTATGACGGCATGGGGACCTGGGGAGGCCACGAGTGGAACCTGGTCAGGCTGGATGGAGAATGGTATCAGGTGGACGTCACTTTTGAGGATACCTGCCGCGGGGATCTGGACGGAACGAACGGCTTTCCCAATCTGTTCATCAACATGACCGATGAGCAGGCGCTGAGGGATCATCAGTGGACCCAGACGACGCCGCCCTGTACGGCCGGAAAATTCGGGCAGATCGTGATCCAGCACTATCTGGATACAGGCGAGGTGGATACGAGCCTGTCGGAAGGCAAGGGCACCGCGGAAGACCGGTGGAAAACGTACCTGATGAAAACCAACAATTTCGAAGCGATGGGATTCCTGGAAAACGGCATCATCCTGTCCGACGGCAGCAACTCTTTTTCAGCCTCTGACAGCCGGGAGAAAGCGGCGTCATTCCTGAAAGAGTGGTTTTCCGATGAAAACAGCAAATGCGCGTATCTGATCATCGACGACTGGAATACGCTGGATTGGGTGACGGAAAAATGGCTCAGGGACCATTTGGGCGGCAGCTGGATCGTCGGCCTGGGAGAAGTCTTTTATACCCAGACGGAGTGCAAATACCTCTACGTTGCCAGAAATTAAATTTTCCGGATCTGCACATAAATCAGCGGTTTTCCGGGCATGATTATTTTGCGGGAGCACGAATCAGGTGCGTCCGGCAGAATATGGATCTAAAGGAGAGATGATCATGACCAGATTGGAGTGCAGCGTAAGGAATTGTCTTCATAACGCGGAGAATCATTGCTGTAAGCAGGCGATTATCGTGGACGGCTGCGACGCCCGGGAAACCAGCGAGACCTGCTGCGGCAGCTTCGACGAAAATCAGGAAGGAACGTATAAAAACCTTTTCAAAACGCCCGAGAACCGGCTGGAGATTGACTGCGAAGCGATCAACTGCGTGTATAACCGCGAGCGGCGCTGCGAGGCGGAGCGGATCGGCATTGTCGGCGACGGCGCGTCGGAACCCAGCCAGACGGAGTGCGCCACGTTTCTGATGCGCTGAGCCGAGCGCCTGGCGGACCGGGATCAGGGACGGAGCTGTGGAAAGTCCGGATCAAACTGCGGATACAAAGAATTTTCTCCGGAAAAGGGCTGGCGGCGGGCCGGCCTTTTTCCGGAGAATTTTGCGGTTTCTGCTTTTCGCTCAGTTGTGAGACCATCGGAGGCGCAAATTTTCAGAGTAAATCCTGCGGTGGAACCTTACATTGGGAATTTGCTGATCGATGAAAATCAGATAATCTTACAAAAACCGGTTGACATTTTTAGAGACTTATGGTAAAGTATCAAAGGTTATGAACATAACCGTACATCAAAGCAGGTATCCGCCTCACCTCGGCACGAGCAAGTGACCCTGGTTTATAAGAAGAAATATGGTTTTTGAGAACCATAGGCTTATGACAGGTGGATAGTGCGGACTATCCGCTTTTTTGTTGCGAAAGAGAAACCGCAGGTCCGCGGACGGACCTCGGTGCAGATGCCATTCCTTTTATCACGTTTGGAGGTGAACGACTATTAGCGAGTTAATGATTAACGAACAGATCAGAGACAGGGAGATCCGTCTGATCGGCGAGAATGGGGAGCAGCTGGGGATCATGTCCCCGAGAGAAGCACTGCAGCTGGCGAGAGAGGCAGAGCTGGATCTGGTGAAGATCGCTCCCGGCGCGAAACCGCCGGTCTGCAAGATTATTGATTACGGCAAGTACCGTTATGAGCAGGCCCGGAAAGAGAAAGAAGCGAAGAAGAAGCAGAAAGTGATCGAGGTGAAAGAGGTGCGTCTGACACCGAATATCGACACCAACGATCTGAACACTAAAACAAGCGCGGCCAGGAAATTCCTGGAAAAAGGCGATAAAGTGAAAGTGACGCTGCGTTTCCGTGGGCGCGAGATGGCCCACATGGCACAGTCCAGACATATACTGGACGACTTCGCCCAGGCTCTGTCCGATATCGCGGTCATTGACAAGCCGTCGAAAGTGGAAGGAAGAAGCATGGTGATGTTTTTAACTGCAAAACGTTAAAATAGAGAATACAAGGAGGAATTCAGTTATGCCTAAAATGAAGACCAGCAGAGCGGCTGCCAAGCGTTTCAAAAAGACCGGAACCGGTAAGTTAATCCGAAATAAAGCTTACAAGTCCCATATTTTGACAAAGAAATCCACCAAGAGGAAGAGAAATCTTAGAAAAGATACCGTGATGGATGAGACAAACGCAAAAGTAATGAAGAAGATTTTACCGTATTTATAAGATTTCTTGAATTCATAAGGAGGGAATATCGATGGCAAGAGTAAAAGGCGGATTAAACGCTAAGAAAAGACATAATAGAGTATTGAAGCTGGCAAAGGGCTACAGGGGCGCGCGTTCCAAGCAGTACCGTGTGGCCAAGCAGTCCGTGATGAGGGCTCTGACGAGCGCCTATATCGGACGGAAGCAGAGAAAGAGGGAGTTCCGCCGTCTTTGGATCGCCCGCATCAACGCGGCGGCCCGTATGAACGGCTTATCCTACAGCAAATTCATTTATGGTCTGAAGATGGCCGGCGTTGAGATGAACCGTAAGGTTCTGTCCGATCTGGCGATCAGCGATGCGGAAGGGTTTGCGAAGCTGGCAGAGCTGGCCAAGAGCAAATTGGCATAAAGGATGACAGTGCGGCATCTCCGGAACCGGGGTGCCGTTTTTTGCCGGATTCTTTTGGAATATCAGAACAGCGGGAATCTCTGATCGTTCGGATTTCCGCTGCTGTCTTTTGCTTCCGGATCTTCCGTATAAGAGATTAAACGGGCGGTGCGGTCATCATAGGGGCTTACGTGTTGCATTTCATGCTGCACAGCTGCCCGACCGGCTGAAATTATGAGCGTATTCCGGATCTGGCCCCGGAATAACAAAATAGCGGAAATCCAGTAAAACAAAGGATTCCCGCTATCGCTTTCTGTTTCCTGATTTTCGGTAACCGGCATAAAAAATCGGAGTAACAGGATTTGAACCTGCGACCTCTCGGCCCCCAGCCGAGCGCGCTACCAAACTACGCCATACTCCGTGCTTCCTTATTATAGCAAAAGATTTTGTGTTTGAAAAGCCCTTTTTTGAAAATAGTTTATTGTTGCTATTGGACATAAAATTCAGATATTTAATAGAGAGATCACCATAAAGATATATAATTTTTAAAAGAAAATATGTTTTCTGCCCGGCTGAGAGCTTCCCCGGACTGTCTTTCCGGAGAATTGCGGAAGCGTTCCGGCCGCGTAACAGTTCAGCCTTGCGGCTGGACTGAATAAAAAGTTATTGTAAAAACGCCGAAATTTTTGGGTGCCCTCCCGCTGGGTTTTCCACAAAAAACAGGGTTTTTATGGTCCCTGGTGGATTTTAAATATGGGATAACTATTTATGTGAATAACTTTTCGGATTTTATGCTTTTTCACTCAAAAAAACAGGCCGTGATCCACATCCCGCAGGTTTTGGCGGAAGTTATCCACCGTCATTTTGACGGACCCCGCACTCTTTTAAATTCGACTTTTCCCTGTTTTTCTGATATACTTTTCATAGAAAAAATGCAGGGGAGGCGTCCATAAATGGCAGGGAATTATGAAAAAGGCATATACAACCAGCTCATGGAAGTTATGGCACGCCTTGATGCGGTAGAGGCAGAGCTCCATGATGAAAAAGAGGAACATAAGGAAGATGTTTCCAGACTGAACGCAAAAATAGATGCCCTGACGAAGGAAAACCAGCTTCTGCGTGATGACAATGCCCGCCTGCGAAGCATTCTCAACAATGACAGTTCCAACACCTCGCTCCCGCCTTCCACAGACCGGAAGGGCGGAAAACCTGTCAATACTTTTAACGGAAGGAAGAAAACGGAACAGAAACCCGGCGGCCAGAAGGGACATACAGGGGTTACGCTTACCAGGTCTGAGGCAGAAGAAAAGATTGCATCCGGCAGATGCAGGCATGAGATCAGGACCATTGGTACACCGTCCGGGCAGAACTATATCACAAAATATGTTGTGGACTTAAGAGTGGAGCCGGTCATCACGGAAATCCGTATCTATGCAGATGAAAACGGGGAGTTCCATATCCCGCCGGAATACCGCAGCGATGTGACTTATGGTGCGGATGTAAAGGCCCTGGCTGTTTCCCTTTATAGTGAGGGGGTCATGTCAAACGACAGGATCGCAACATTTCTGAATACGGCAGGAAATGGGGAGCTGGGGCTTTCAGAAGGAAGCATCTATGGTTTTTGCAGGAAGTTTGCAAACGTATCCGGAAAGAGCATACTGAGACTGGAGCGGGAGCTGTTGAACCGGAACGTTGTGGCAACAGACGCCACACTCGTGACTGTAAACGGGGAGCAGAATTATATACGCAATTTTAGTGACAAAGACACCGTGGTATATCATGCCATGAAAAGTAAATCGATAGAAGCGCTGAAGGAACTGGACTTTCTGAGGCAGTATGCCGGAATCCTTCTTCATGACCATGAGACCGCCCTGTACCATTTCGGGACAGAGCATGCGGAATGCAATGTACACATCCTCCGATATCTGCGCAAGAATACGGAAGAGACAGGGAATGTGTGGTCAGATGAAATGGCCACGCTCTTAAGCGAGATGAACCGGAGCCGCAAAGAGTGGATGGCCCAGGGAAAGACAACCCTGGCTGCTGAAATGATAGCGGATTATGAAGGGAGATATTTTTCCCTGCTGAAAAAAGGGCATGAGGAGAACAGGACGACGGCGCACAGATATGCAAAGAGAGAAGAAAAGACATTGCTTAACCGGATGGAGAAGTACAGCCATAACCATCTATTGTTCCTGCATGATTTTTCGGTGCCGTTTGATGACAACATATCGGAAAGGGACCTGAGGAAGGCGAAGAACAGGCAGAAAATGGCAGGAGGTTTCCGAAAAGACAGCGGCCATGAGATGTACTGTTCTATCATGACGATAATCGAAACTCTTAAGAAACGGAAGATGGGCATAATTGAAAATGTAAAGAAGCTATTTATGGGCACACCGGCTATATTTTAGCCGGTGCAATGCCCGTTAGTCCAGCGGCAAGGCTGAACTGTTACCCGGCCGCAGCTTTTATACAAACTCGCGATTGTGAAAATCTGTGCTTTATGATATAGTATAAAGACAACGCGGTTGTTCCTGAAAGGAGTTTTATGAAACCAATTATAAGTTTTGATTTGGATATGACACTTTTAAATCACGCGACGATGACCATCCCGGACAGCGCGCTCAAGGCTCTGGACAAGCTTCGGGGAAAGTACTATATTGTATTGGGGACGGCCAGGGATATGGATACGCCCAACAGCATCGTTTACCGCGATATCGTGCGGCCGGATGCCATTATTCACAGCGACGGCACGAAAATCACGGTGGGCGATCAGCTGATTTACGAGACCTTCATGTCGAAAGAGCTGGTGCGCCGCCTGATAGAGTTCGGCGAGAAAGAGCATTTGGCAATCGGGGCGATTACGGGAACGGAGGATTATTTTACGAATCCGGAGCAGGTGGAGGAAATCGACCGGATCCGCTGGGGGGAGAGCCGGCGGAATTTCGTGGATCCGTGGAAGCTTCTGGATTATCCGGTCCGGACCATGATTTATGTTGGATATCCGGAGGGGGCGTCGAGGATCGCGGAGGCATTCCCGGAGCTGGATTGTCCTTTGATCGCGTCCAGACTGGGGGCAGATATCATGGAACGCGAGAAATCCAAGGCAGTCGGCCTGAAGAGACTCTGTGATTATCTGGGCGTGGATATCGAAAGCTGCTATGCGTTTGGCGACAGCATGAATGATTACGCGATTTTGAAAGAAGTGGGCACCGGCATCGCCATGGGGAATGCGGTGGAAGAGCTGAAAGCCATGGCGGATTATGTGACGACCGACATCGCTGATGACGGGATCTATCGGGCCTGTGAGCATCTGGGGCTGTTCGGAGAAACCGATTCGGAAGAAAAACCATAATTTTATGATAGCAGGAGGAGAGAACAATGAATGAGAGATTGGCAAAGCTGCGGGACCTGATGAAAGAGCGGGGCATGGACGCCTATGTGGTGCCTACCTCGGATTTTCATCTGTCTGAGTATGTGGACGGATATTTTAAATGCCGGAAATTCCTGACCGGCTTTACCGGTTCTGCCGGCACCGCGGTCGTGACGGCCGAGGAAGCCGGACTCTGGACCGACGGCCGGTATTTTGTGCAGGCGGCCGGGGAACTGGAGGGCAGCGGTTTTACTCTGATGAAGATGGGCGAAGAGGGAGTGCCCACTGTGGAGGAATATCTGGAAAAAACACTGCCGGAGGGCGGCGTCCTGGGCTTTGACGGGCGCGTGATCAGCAGCCGGATGGGAAAATCCCTGAAAAAGCGCCTGAGTGAAAAACAGGTAACGATCGCTTATGAACAGGATCTGGTCGGAGAGATCTGGGCTGACCGTCCGGCGCTTTCGGCGGAGCCGGTGTGGATCCTGGAAGAAAAATATACCGGTAAATCTGCGGACAAAAAAATCGCGGAACTGCGCGAAAAAATGAAAGAGCTGAAGGCCACCGTACATATCCTGACCAGCATGGACGACATTGTGTGGCTGCTGAATATCCGCGGAAACGATGTGCCCTGTAATCCCGTGGTGCTTTCCTACGCAGTTGTGACGATGGAAAGCTTCTGGCTGTTCATCAATGAAGCGACTTTGAACGAGGAAGTGAAGGCGTACCTGAACGATATATCCGTGACCATAAAACCCTATAATGATATTTACGAATTCGTGAAGACGTTCCGCAATGAAAAAGTGCTTCTGGAAGCCGGCCGGACAAATTTCGCCATTGTCAATAATCTGGACGCCACAAACCAGATTATTGACAAGGCGAATCCGACGACGCTGGCCAAGGCAGTGAAAAACCCGGTAGAGGTAGAAAATATGCGCCGCGCCCATATTAAGGACGGCGTGGCCATGACGAAATTCCTTTACTGGCTGAAGAAAAATATCGGAAAAATCCCGATGACCGAAATCAGTGTGTCCGATTATCTGGAGGAACTGCGCAGGCAGCAGGACGGAAATCTGGGGTTAAGCTTCGATACGATTTCTGCTTATGGACCCAACGCGGCTATGTGCCATTATTCCGCGACGCCGGAATCGAACGCGGTTCTGGAACCCCGCGGCCTCTACCTGGTGGATTCCGGCGGCCAGTATTACGAGGGAACCACCGATATCACCAGAACAGTGGCGCTGGGACCGATCACGGATGAGGAGCGGGAACATTTTACGCTCGTGGCGATGAGCATGCTCCGCCTGGGCCATGTGAAATTCCTGCAGGGCTGCAGCGGGATGGCGCTGGACTATGTGGCGAGAGAACCATTCTGGAGCCGCGGATTGAATTTCAATCATGGTACGGGACACGGCGTCGGATATCTTTTAAATGTTCATGAAGCGCCCGTGGGATTCCGCTGGAAAACGGTGCCGGAGCGTTCTGACGGCGCGCCGTTTGAGGAAGGAATGATCAGCTCCGACGAACCTGGCCTCTACATCGAAGGAAGCCACGGGGTCCGTACAGAGAATATGCTGGTCTGCAAAAAGGCCGAAAAAAATGAATACGGCCAATTCATGGAATTTGAATATCTGACCTTTGTTCCCATCGATCTGGATGCGCTGGACGTGTCCCTGATGGAGAAGCGGGATATTGCGTATCTGAACGCGTATCATAAACAGGTTTACGAGAAAATTTCTCCGTATCTGACGGAGGAAGAGAGAGTCTGGCTGGCAGAAGCAACCAGAGAAATCTAGGGCTTGCAGACGTCAGGGGTGGCTTTTTCATGCGCCGCGGCGATCCTTTTCGGATAGAAAGGATAGGGAGCGGCTTCAATCAGGCGCGAAGTTCGTTGACTGACAGCGGAAGCGCGCCAAAAACGGCGTTGCAATGATTTCGACCGGCTGTGATTTTTGCAGCCGGTCCGACATTTTAGGGGGTTTTTATAGCCGCACCAGGGTGTAGGAGTGTTTGACATAGGGCAGGAATTTTTCCAGAATATCGCTGGTTCTGATCCGCAGGCTGGAGGTATTGACGCAGGGATGGCAGCCAATGTATTCGCGGCCGGCTATCACATCCTCATCAATCAGAAGCCGGACGCGGCAGTCTGTGTCGTTCATCAGTCCCAGGACGCTGACGGAACCGGGAGTGATGTCCAGGTACGCTTCCATATGTTCCGCAGAAGCGAACGACAAACGTGCGCTGCCAATTTCCTTGGAAAGAACGGCGGTGCGGAATTTCTTCTCTCCGGGCATCATCAGAAGATAGAAGCTGGTTTTCTGGGCATTGCAGAGAAACAGATTCTTGCAGATATCAATGCCCAGCCGCTGGTCAATGCCGTGGCAGGCCTCGATTGTGCAGGCAGCCGAATGATCCAGACGGACATAGGGGATGCCGATCCGGTCCAGCAGATCATATGTGCGGACTTCGCGGGGAAGGCGCTGGGAAACATCGGCAGGGCGGCCGGTGTAGAGGACGGGATCTATATAAAATGTTTCGTTCATCATGACCATACTCCGGGTTAAATGAATTTGCGGCAGGCGCATGTATTTATTATACAAAAACAGATGAAAATTGCAAGGGCTCTGTAGGAGCGGAATCTTCGGGGGGAATGGATCCGATTCGGACAATCTTTTTGCCGGGATTTTAAGATGACAGAAGAACAAGTCTATGGTAAAACCCGAGTTTGCCACTTACAGATAGGAAATGGAGCCTGTTCGGCCCCATTTCTTTCGGCAAATATGCGGTTTTCCCAGCATTTACGCACCCTTGAGAGTTTTGAGATAATATACCTACATTTATGACCTACATGAAAACGTTAATCCCGGTCTTGATGTGTTTTAACTCCGCCCGGCGGTATAACCTGACGGGGATGCGGATCCCGAATGCGTCCAATATCAGTTTCAGGTCAGGGGCGTCCACATCCATGAAACGGTACAGGCCATCAGACAGCTCCTCCACTTTCCACTTGTTCAGCGCATCCTGTATCCTGCCGGCGCTCAGTCCGCTGCTCCAGTAAGCATCGGGATCTTTTGGGACAACGCCCGAATCCCTCATCCGTTTCTGTATAATGCGCAGCATGATCAGGGCAATCATACAGATCAAAAGATGCGCCGTTACATGTTCCGGTGTCCTTACATAGAGCGGACGAGTGTCAAGGTCGCCTTTCATGACCCGGAACTGATCCTCGATCTGCGTCAGCCCATGGTATTTGTCAATGACTTCCTGCGCGTCCATGGTCAGCTCTGAGGTGACGATCTGGTAATAACCAAGGCTTTTCCGGTATTCCGCCACCTTATCAAAATCCACAAAAGCCCGGATTCTTGAGGAATCCAGTATCTCCCCGGTTTCTTCATTGACGCATTCTTTTTTGAAGAACTTCCGCAGGGCCTTCGACTGGACTGCCGTGATCCGGAAGTTTTCCGGGTGTTCTTCCAGTTTCTTCAGGAAATCCAGGAATTTCCGGTTTTCCCGTTCTGCCCTTGCCTGGAATTTCCTGCTCCAGTAGACGACCACCTTTTCCTCAACCGTTCTGGGGTTTCCGGCTTCATCCTTTACCTTTTTCTTCCGGATGCGGGATTTGTATTTGAAATCGTTACTGATGGCCGTATAACCTTCATCGTCATAGGTCCATTCCTGCTCCTTCTTTGTGCTTTTCAGGAGGCTCTTGGAAACAATGTAGCCGTTTCCCGCATCCAGGATATGCAGCAGGTTCTGGTAATTGCAGATCCCGCGGTCGGCAATCATGATGAACCTTGAAAAATCCAGCCCATCGATGGTTTTCTTCAGGGCAGGGCGTAATGTCAGGTGGTCAAGGGTGTTGCCGGGGAAGGTCTCGATTGCGATGGGGATGCCCTCGTCGTCCATAAACAGTCCCATCTGGACAATGGGGAGCTTACGCTCTTCCTTGCAGACGCCCATTTTCCGTTGCCCTCTTTCTATTATATTCCCTTCGTCATCCAGGACGTCTTCATCCGGCTCCCCGATTTCAAAATAGAAGTTGGTGACATCATAGTAGATGATGTCGGGGGAACGGTGTGCCTTCTTCACCAGGTTGGTATTGATCCGCCGGATGATCTTATCCTTATTGTCAGCGATGAAATCCAGGGTATCATAAACGTTATCCGGGTTAAAGTCCTGAAGGAGCGGTTCATAATAGTTGTCATTCTGCCGGACGGTGGCATGTTTGGAAGCGGGGTTCAGCAGGCGGCCGAAAATAAGGAGTTTGGCGAAACCATAAACATCATACTGGAGTTTCGTGAAGCCTTTATAGGAAGAGAAAAAGGTATTCAGGCCCAGTTCTTCCAGGATCCGCTCCATGAGGACGTGGGAGAAGAGTTTCGGATGACCGAAACAGTCCGGGCTTCCCTCCTTAATGGAGAAGCGGTAGGTTTCCGGTGTAATTTCGCCGCTGCAATAGGGAAGGAGAGAGGGGATGAGTGGATTGCCGGCCTTGAAGGATTGTTTCAGGCGGTCAACGTAGTCGGGCAGGCCGTCGTCAAACCGGGAAAGAGGGCCGATGTTGAGAACAACCGTTTTGGTCGCCGTTTTGATGCCGTTTTTATTAGTAACGCGGTCGTTGCGGACTAACCTAAGATAAGGAATGCCATTATTTTTAAAAGATTCGACGTACATAGTTCCTCCATATAGCCTTATATACCTATTAATATATTATATCATAAAATAATAAAAAAAGCAAGAGATTTTCTTGCAAAATCGAAGTTTTTTTAATATTTTTGTTACTGTTCACACATCCCATTAAGGCTCTAAATTTTATTGTGCAAGATGCTGAAAATAAAATTTATGTTATCCACA